>JABJCP010000010.1 GCA_018668595.1 Candidatus Woesearchaeota archaeon | reverse complement strand
TCTTAACTACTTTCTTTTTAGCCTTTTTCTTAACTGCTTTTTTCTTAGCCTTTTTCTTTGCTGCTTTCTTCTTAACTACTTTTTTCTTAACAGCCTTCTTTTTAACAACTTTTTTCTTGACTGCTTTCTTCTTAACTACTTTTTTCTTAACAGCCTTCTTTTTAACAACTTTTTTCTTGACTGCTTTCTTCTTAACTACTTTTCTCTTAACTACTTTCTTTTTTACTGCCAAACGAATCACCTCGTTTTTTAAATTAAGCTTATAATTAGCTTAATAACTACTTCTGCAAATTAAAGTATTTAAAGGTTACGGTTTTTTCCGTCTAATTTTGCAGTTTATGAATAGTAGAGAGGTTTTAACAAAAATAAAAAAAAATAATCTTAAAAAACAAATAGTTAATTTAAAAAAATCAAAATTTATTTTGTCGTCGAGAAAAATAAAAAAATAAAAAAAAATAAACAAAATAAACAAAAAATAAATTATTTTTTGTTACTGACTTGTGAAATTACTAAAATTATAAAAAAAATAAAAAAACAAAAAAAGTATAAAAAATAGAAAAAATATAAAAAAATTAAGAAATATGAGAAAAACAAAAACGACAAACCGACAAAATAAAAAAAAATAAGAATGAAATAAAACAAAACAAAAAAAATAAACTAACGAACTAATTCAGTTAATTAAAATTTAACAAAAAAATTATCATAATTTCTTTTGAGATTTTTAACAACTAACTCTGCAAGAGGTTTCAGATTTATTATATCCTCTTCGTTATACTTAACTAGTTGCTCAAGATAATCTGAATTTCCCGTCGAGGAATATTTATGCCACAAGTTTATTGCATCTCCTCCACGCATAGATTTTACTTGATCTAATCTTTTTATTCCTAATTTCTGTTCAATCAATTTAAGACCTCCATTAAGTCCGATTCTCGCGCACGCAAATCTTAAATCAAAATGAGGTAATTGAAAAAGAGAAGGAATTGATTTTTGAAAATATCTTTTAATCATAGGAACATCAAAACTAAACCCATTGAATGTTATCAATAATTTTTTATTCAACAAAACTTTCGTAAATAATCTATTATCTAAATTTTTTCCTTTAATCATTATTTTTGTATCATAACCATCATAAATTCCAAGCACAGTTATATCTCCATAATAACCAGATGTTTCAATATCTAAAAAAATCGCATCATGTTTAAATGTTTCATACAATCGCCACACTTCAGATTTTGGAAATTTATTTGCAAAAAAAGATGCATCGTATTCTTTTAATTTTTGTTTTGCAATCACTAATTGACGATCATAAAATATTTTTCTAGCACTAGAAATACCCTCAATTTTTTTTGTGCCAATAAAATCATCCCAATTACTAATCCCTTGTTTCCAAATATTATATTCACTCCTAACATTTATTCTATCAAGAAAAATAAAACTATTTTTTATCATAGCAGAAAAAAAGGAAAATATCTTAATATATTATTCTATAAACTGATTAAAAGAATTAATCACTGCTTAATTTTTAAGTTGGTATGCTACAACTCTATTTCTTCCCGCATCTTTTGCAGCATACATTGCAGAATCAACATCATCAAATATTGTTAAAGGATCTGAATTATGTGTTGAACCAACACCAACACTAACACCTATTTTCAAAAATTCAAGATTAGGCCCATAAACAAGATTATATTTTTTTGCTAATACATATGTTTCTTTAAAGCGTTTATCAGGAATAGGAAGCTCATCAAATCTCAAATCAATAGACTGTATCGAATCAACAACCCTTTGTCCTATTTGTTTTGCTTCATCAACAGAAGTTCTTGAAAGCAATGCTGCAAATTCATCCCCTCCCCAACGACAAATCATAGTATAATTTCTCAGATTCTCTTCAAGTACTGCTGAAACTTTTTTCAAAACATAATCGCCCACTTTATGACCTAATTGATCATTAACAGGTTTAAAATTATCAAAATCCAACATCATAACTGAAAAAAATCCCTTGGTTCTACTGATTCTTTTGCGTTCTTGAGAAAATCTTTGTTCAAAATATCTTCTATTGTAAAGTCCAGTTAATTCATCAGTTATAGAGACCTGTTCTAATTTTTCATTTAATTTTTTTAATTGATCATTTTTTTGTTTAAGCTGAAGTTCTAATTTCTTTCTTTTAGTTACATCTCTACCACATAAAACATACAACCCATTATCATTTAGACCTTCGGCAATTTTTTTAATATTTACTTCAAAAAACAAACTTGATGTTGTTGAATCTTCATGCTCCTTTTTTACCAAATTTGCTAAAAAATAATCTTGATCAGGAAAATTAATTTTTGATTGTTCAGTAAATCGTTCAATAATTCCTTTTTTAAAGTCAGGATTCAAATCAGC
This sequence comes from Candidatus Woesearchaeota archaeon, assembly GCA_018668595.1. Classification (GTDB taxonomy): domain Archaea; phylum Nanobdellota; class Nanobdellia; order Woesearchaeales; family UBA11576; genus JABJCP01. The sequence continues at coordinate 32,307 of JABJCP010000010.1, read as the reverse complement.
AGGAATTAATTGTTCTAAATTTAAATGTTTAAGTTCATCTTTAGTATATCCTGTAAATTGTTTACAAACATTATTTACTTTAATAATATCCCCCTTAGAATCATAAAGAATAATAAGATCGTCAACACTATTAATAACTTCTTTGTACAAATTAAACATAAATTCAAGAACTTGTTTTGTTTTACCGCCATTCCCTAACTTCTTATCTAGATCATCAAGCAATGAATTAATCTCTCCTTTCTTTGCTTGATCAACCAAATTTCCTTCTACAATTTCTAATATACTTTCTAATCTAAACATTGAATTGCCTCCCGCCAATAAAGTCATGAAGAATTTTTAGGTCCTATATAAAATAATAGGGTAATAATTACACTCAATCACACAAGAAAGCAAAACAAGTAAAAACGACAAGCATTCAGAACAAATAGACAACAAATATGCACAACAAATAGATAACAAATAAATAACAAATAGACAACAAATATGCACGCAAAGCAAACCTGATCACGCCTAATTAAATACAATCTAACTAAATGTCTCTTTTAATTTATCAAAAAAGCTTTTAGTAGGTTTTATTTTATCACCCATTTCTTTTCCAAAAGCATTTAATTTTTCTTTTTGTTTCTTAGTTAATTTAGAAGGAGTAAATACAACTACTTTTACAAATTGATCTCCTGAAAAATCTTGATTCAAAAATGGAACTCCATTCCCTTTCATTTTAAATAAAGTATTACTTTGCGTTCCTGAAGGAATTTTTAATTTTGCTTTGCCATTTATTGTTGGAACAGATATAGAACCACCAATAGTTGCAGCAATAAAAGATATTGGCATTTCCATGTGAAGATCAGTTCGTTTTCTTTCAAATATTTTATGAGGTTTTAAATTCATTACAACATATAAATCTCCTGTTGGTCCTCCTTTTTCTCCTGCTTCTCCTTCTCCAGAAACTCTCAAAGACATTCCATCATCTACTCCTGCAGGAATATCTACTTTTATTTTTCTATTTTGCCGAACACGACCAGAACCATCACAAACATCACAAGGATTTTTTATCTGTTTTCCTTCTCCTCTACACGCACCACATGTCGATTCAAATGCCATACTTCCAAACGGAGTTCTTTTAACTTGCTGCACTCTTCCTCTGCCACCACATGAATCACAAGTTACAATATCTGAAGCGTTTTTTGCACCTTTTCCGTCGCAAGCACTACATTTTTCCATTCGAGGAATTACTATATATTTTTCTGCACCATTAACTGCTTCTTCAAGTTCAAGTTCAATATCATATCTTAAATCTGCTCCTCGCCTAGGTCCTGTTCTTCGCCTACCGCCTCCAAAGATCCCTCCAAATAAATCTCCTAAATCAAATTCAGCACCCATGTCAGAAAAATCAAATCCTCCGCTTCCACCTTGGAATCCTCTAGGATCTGCAGATCCAAATTGATCATAATGTTCTCGTTTTTTAGGATCTCCCAAAACACTTGCAGCTTCGTTTACTTCTTTAAATTTATCTGAAGCTCCAGATTCTTTATTTATATCTGGATGAAATTTCTTAGCTAATTGTTTATATGCTTTTTTTATTTCTTCTCTTGTGGCATTTTTTGAAACGCCCAGTATATCATAATAATCTTTAGCCATTAAATCATTCACCTTTTTTAGTATCTTGTATTTCTAACTCTATGCCTAGTTCAGTATCTTCGCCAATTAGTTCAATTTCGATATCTTTTGCAAAGTTGTATAATTTTTTTAATTCTTCATCAGCAGTAGGATATGTTTCTTTTATGTATTCAAATCGAGCTTCTAATGAAACAACCTTGCCCGGGTTTGCTCTAAGATCTGCATACAATACAATTTTCTCTTCTATAGTTAACGGCACAAATCTAGAATCATTTAAGTTACACAATGCATGTTTTTCAACAATTGATGCAACTTTACTCATTCCATTCTTACGTAGAAATTCTCCTCCTTCTTTTGCATGACAAATATTCGCATCTAATTTTTTAACATCGTGTAGCAATGCTGCTGCTGTGACCAAAGGAATATCAACTTCAATTCCTTTATTAATAAGTTTTTTAGCTACTGCTACTGCAATCTTCATCACTCTCATACTATGATCTTTAAGTGATTCTGACCCAGATTTTTTTAATATTTCAAAGCATTCTTTTTCTGTTGGTATTAACATATTTAATCAAAAAAAACAAAAAAGTTAAAAAACTATTTATTTCAAATTTGTTTTGCGAATACCACCATATTTATGTGGTGGATGAGTTAACTTTGAAATGCTCGAAAATCGAGCGTATGAGATACTGCGCAATTTAGTGCGCAGAGTTGCTCGATTTTTTTCATTTTGAAGTTTCAAATTATTCTTTTTTATCAACACATTCAGACTTTTCAGTCTTTTCAGCATCAGCATTTTCAGACTTTTCATCACTTTCTGCTTTTTCATCTTCTACTTCATAATCTGCATCAACAACCTTTTCATCTTTGCCATCAGTTCCTGCAGCGCCTTTTGATCCCGCATTGTCAGCATTATCTGCTTGCTGCTTTGCTTGTTGCTCTGCAGCAGCCTTTTGATACATCTCTGTTGATGCTTCTTGAACCATTTTTTCTACTTCTTCAAGTTTTGCTTTGATCACAGAAATATCCTTGTCCTCTGGCTCAAGTAATTTTTTTAATTCTCCAACTTTTTCAGTAATTGGTTTTAATTTTGCTTCATCTACTTTTCCTTCAAAATCTTTAATTGTTTTTTCAGTAGAATAAACTAAAGTTTCAGCATTATTTAATGTTTCGACTTCGTCTTTCTTTTTCTTATCTTCTACTTCATGTGCTTCTGCATCTTTTTTCATTTTTTCTACTTCTTCATCATTCAATTTATTAGGTGCAGATATGGTCATTGCTTGTTCTTTTCCTGTGCCTAAATCTTTAGCACCTACATTTAATATTCCATTCGCATCAATATCAAATGTTACTTCAATCTGAGGGACTCCTCTCGTAGCAGGAGGTATTCCCACAAGATCAAATTGTCCAAGAACTTTATTGTCATTAAACATTGATCGTTCTCCTTGTCCAACTCTTATTGTAACTGCAGGTTGATTATCTGCAGCTGTTGAAAATACTTGACTTTTTTTGGTAGGAATTGTTGTATTTCGCTCAATTAATTTAGTAAACACTCCTCCCAAAGTTTCAATACCTAAACTTAAAGGAGTTACATCAAGTAATAATACATCTTTTACATCTCCTGCAAGTACTCCTCCTTGTATCGATGCACCCATAGATACACATTCCATAGGATCTACTCCATGTTCTAATTTTTTTCCAACAAGATCTTCTACAACTTTTTGTACAATCGGCATTCTTGTTGGTCCTCCAACCATTACAACTTTTGCAATCTCAGCATATGATAACCCTGCATCTTTTATTGCTTGCTCAATAGGATGTCTACATTTTTCAACTATTGAATTAACAAGTTCTTCAATTTTTGCTCGAGTTATTTTCATAACTAAGTGTTTTGGACCTTGGTCTGTTGCAGTAATATATGGCAAGTTAATTTCTGTTTCCAAGGTTGTGCTCAATTCAATTTTTGCTTTTTCAGCAGCTTCTCTCACTCTTTGCATTGCAGCAACATCATTTTTTAAATCAAATCCTTCCTGTTTATTAAATTCATCAATAATATGATTCATTAAAACTTCATCCATGTCTCTCCCGCCAAGTTGAGTATCTCCACTTGTGGATTTTACTTCAAAAACTCCATCGCCAAATTCCATTACAGTTACATCCAGAGTTCCTCCTCCTAAATCAAATACTAGAATTTTAAAATCTCCTTCTGTTTTGTCCAGTCCAAATGCTAACGACGCTGCAGTCGGTTCGTTAATAATTCTTACAACATCAAGTCCTGCAATGGTTCCAGCATCTTTTGTTGCTTGACGCTGATTATCATCAAAATATGCAGGTACTGTTATTACTGCTTTTTCTACTTTTTCTCCTAAATATGCTTCTGCATCTCGTTTTATTTTCTGTAAAATAAATGCAGATATTTGTTGAGGAGTGTATTCTTTATCACCAACTTTATACTTAAATGTTGTACCCATTTTTCTTTTTGCACCAGTTATTGTTTTTTCTGGATTGGATACTGCTTGTCTTCTTGCAGGTTCTCCCACAAGTACTTGTCCATCTTTTCCAAATGCCACCACACTAGGTACTGTCTTTCCTGCATATGTTGTTCCTTCTGCACTAGGTATTATCTTTGGTTTTCCAGCCTCGAGTACCGATGCGCAACTATTAGATGTTCCTAAATCAATTCCTATAATTTTTGCCATTTTTTTTACCTCCAAATGTTTAATTAATTTTTATTTTCTATTTTTTAATTTTTATTATTTGTTTAAATTAAATTTTAATTTAAAATTCAAATTCGAATTCAACTTCATATTTCTATTTATCAGTTACTTAAAATCTCAACCAAGATAACTAGGTGACTTTTTAGCAGATCCTTTTACTGACTTTTTTTGTTTTTGTTGTTTATTTTGTTTATCTCTTGCTTTTGTTGCTTTTTTTGCTGCTTTTTCTACAGGTTTGGGTCTTTTTATTTCACCAAATTCTTTTTCATATTTTTCAATCGAATCGTTAAGTAAATCTCTTACTTGTTTTGCATGGTATGGATCCATCATCACAATATTATGTCTCATTACAATAACCGGCCCGTCTCTTGCACGCATATCAACTCTAGGAGTTATACATTTAAAATCCAATATAAATTGTATGGGGCTAAAATTTACTGCAGTTTCATGACTAAAAAATTCAATTCCATCGCTAACATTCATTTTTATATTTTTTTTCTGATCCATTATTATCTCCTCTCAAATTACTTCAAAATTTCTAGCAAACTTTTTCATAAACCTAAATATTTTAACTTATTTTAATCTTTCAAAATTCAGTATTTTTTTTAGTGTTCCTTTATCAGGAACCAAGTCTTCAAGTTTTGCTCCAGACAATAATCGTCCTCCTGTTTTCAAATATGAAGCATATTGACGTATTGATTCAGGATCATTTGAATTCAAAAAATAATTCGCCATAAACCAAGTTTGCACTTCATCGCCATGATCTTTACAATTACTAATCTTACAATGCAAGGGTTTTACTTTATTGATCGCACAAGTTTTGTTTCCAAGTAAAAATGCACATTTTCCGTGAGGAAGATTTTGATTTTTTTCCATTTTTACTCTATACTGCTTTGTATTAAAAAACTCAACTTCTTTCAAAAATTTTTCTTTGAGTTCTTTTTGAGTTAAATCTAAAAACTCTGCAATTTTTTTGATTTCCTCTTGTAAAATAAATCCACTTCCAAAGCTGCAACAATTTCCACACTTTTTACATTCTTCACTAAGCTTCTCGACATATTCTTGCGGCGTGTTTTTGGTTATTTTTTCAATCATTTTATCAGCCCTTTTTCATTTTTTATATAACCTATTTAATCCATCAAGGTACATAACTTATTTTTTTTTTAAAATTTTAACTTTACTATGCCTTATCACTCTACTTTCTACAAAATATCCTTTTTGAAGTTCTTCAATAATTTTTTCATCATCATCATCAGATTCGCAACTCTCAGTTAGCATAACTTCATGATATTCTGAGTCAAAGTGTTGACCACAACAAATTATTTGCATAAGACCTAGTTCTTTTAATACAGACATTAATTGAGCATAAATTAATTCTAATCCTTTTTTTGAATCAGTACAATCAGAATCACAATTAGACTCATCACAACAACAAGAATGAGATTCTTTACTCTTTTCTGTGAGTGCAATTTCAAAAGTATCAAGTACAGGAAGTAATTTGTTAATAAATGTACATTTGTAATAATTCGCTTTTTCAGAATTTTCTTTTTCAACTCTTTTTTTATAATTTTCAAATTCTGCTTGTAATCTTTGAAGCATCTCTGTTCGTTCTCCTACTTGTTGTTCTAGTTTTTCAACTACATTCACAGAATCATCACTAGTATTTTCTGTTGCTGTATCACATTCAGTTTGTTTTTTTTTATCCATGACATCACCTAATCATATTAAATTTTTAACAATTATTTCAATTTTTTAAAACAACTATTCCTAACTTTCGTTGACGTTAAGTCAACAAACACTAGTTAAATCCAACTAATATATAAAGTTTTCGGCAAACATTTATATAGAAGAAGTTACTAACTAAAATTAGCATGCAAATACAACATCAAAAATTTACAATAATTCGTGTAAGAAAGCCAGTAAAAAAAGACATTAATAATGAACTCCAATGGCTAGGCAATTCTTTAGGATTATTTAATCTAAGAGACAAAGATAAATCTTGTTTTAGAATTTTTATTGAACTCTTAAAAGCTACAAGACAAAACACTCCTCTTTCTTCAGACGAAATAGCATACAAATTAAATTTAAGTCGTGGAACTATTATTCACCACATAAATAAACTAGACGAAGCAGGAATTGTAGTAAGTCAAAAAAATAAATATTATCTTCGAGTTAATAATTTAGAAAATTTAATTAATGAATTAGAAAAAGACATTCTACGCGCTCTCGACGATCTAAAAAATGTTGCAAAAGAAATCGACGGCAAAATGGGCATATGACCCCTCTCTAATTCACACATCAGTCTATAACTTACAACAAACGAAAATCAGCAAATATAATTATCTAATTACCAAAATAATACACACCTGTAAACATAATTGAACACCCCAAATTAATATCACAATAATTGCAATCATATTTGAATTATAATAAGAATATTTATATTAGATAATAAATTAACCAGCAATAATCGCAATTAAATAGGTATTATAATGGCTAAAAAATCTAAAAAAACTAAACCTAACCCTTCTAAAAAGACTAAATCATCTAAAAATAATAACTCTATTTGCGCAATAGGTGGACAAGCAGTCATTGAAGGCGTTATGATGAAAAATAAAAATAAAGTAGCGGTTGCGATTAGAAAACCTAATAAAAAAATTAAAGTTAAAAAAATCCCTTACAAAAATCCATTAAATAAATCAAAAATATTTAAATTGCCTGTTCTTAGAGGCATAGTTACTCTTGTTGATACATTAGTTCTTGGAATGAAAACTCTTAATTACAGCGCTAGTGAAAGTCTTGATGAAGATCAACAAATAAGTAAACGCGAAATGATAATAACCACAATTATCGCTATTGCTTTTGCCATAGGAATTTTTGTGATAGCTCCGCTATACATAACCAAAACAATTGTGGATAAAGGTTTTTTGTTTAATCTTATTGATGGAATTATGAGATTAGTTTTATTTATAGCATACATATTAGTAATTTCATTAATGTCAGATATTAGAAGAGTTTTTCAATATCATGGTGCAGAACACAAAACAATTGCGTGTTATGAAGCAAAAAAACCTCTTACCATAAAAAATGTAAAAAAATTCCCTACAGTTCATAGAAGGTGTGGAACTACATTTATTTTAATTGTTCTCGTAGTAGCAACACTCGTATTCTCACTCATCATCTGGGAAGGTATGTTAATTAGAATTGCAAGTAGAATAATTCTTATCCCATTTATTGCAGGAATTTCATATGAACTTCTTAAATTAGGTGCAAAGTATCCAAAAAATATTTTATTAAATATTTTAATAATTCCAGGTCTTTGGATTCAGAAGTTAACAACTAGAGAACCTGATAATAAGCAAATAGAAGTTGCAATTGAATCTGTAAAAGCAGTTTTAAAGTGAAGGGAAAAAAACTCATCCCCCACTAACTTTCTTTTTTTTCAAATCTCTTAATAAAACTCTCCCTGCACCATGTAAATTTCCCAAATAATCAAACCAAGTACTCATATGTCCTCCAAGTTTACACTGACCTTTATACTGAAGAAGTTTAAGTCCTACATAATTCATTGAACTTGGCGTGCAAACATGAATCGATCCAGTTCTTTGATCACCAACTTTAGCAATATCTGAAAAACAAAGATTATCACTAGTAGAATATCCTCCTTCTTTATTCAAAAACGCTTTTGCATTTTTTAAAATTCCTGAATTTTCTACACATAATAATTTAACTCCATGTTCATAAGTAGGATCAATTTCTGCTTCAAGTCCCCAGACTACTACAGGCAGATCCATTTTTTTCAAACCTGCTTGTTTTATTAAATTAGACGCCTGTTTTTCATTATGTTTTTTATCAGAATAAATAACTACACAAACATCAGACCAAGCATACATTAAATCATTAAATGGTTTTCTATAAAGTAACATAAGATCTTCTGGTTCTGCAACACGCATGTCAACATATCCTAATTCTCTAATTGCACGATTCACTGCACTAACTACAAATATATTCCCTCGCGAATATGGAGCGTTTTGTAATACTGCAGATCCATCCCAATAATGAAGAGGAATTTTTAGTTTCTCTGGCAAAAAATCTAAATTTACTTTTTTTACAAGTTCACTTCCTTCATCTGTATTTCTCAAACTATCAACTGCTCGAGTAATTTTTGGAAGCATATTCAAAATACGTCCTTGGAATGATTCTTCCTTATTTTTTGTTCCTCGTATCCGATCAGATGCTAATCTTAATTTAAATACCATTTTTATTTTTTCATCTCCAAAACATAAAGCTTAAGCTATTCACTAATCTCTCTAAGACTCCTCTTTTAATTAAAATAAAGTTATATGAATAATATAACTCAAAAATATTCGATACACAAAATAAATCAAATAAAATCCAATAAATCAAATTTAGACATAGATGCAAGTAATCAGCAATAACCAACTCTTACTAAAAATAGACGCATAGTCACAATATATTAACACAATAACTATGCGGTTGTCCCAACAATATTTATTACACATTCTTGATATATAAAACTTATGCTTATATCATTAAAAAAAGCGAAAATATTACGGTAAAAAACATTAGAAAGATTAAAAAAAAGTAAAAATATGAATTAAAAACAAGTAGAATTTAATTCATAATAATATTAATGCAATTAAGCAAACTAAGCAGTGTTTACTAGTCCTTCCAGTTCTTCTAGTTTTTCAAGTTCAGTTTTAGTTTTGTAAACTGCGCCAGAAGCTTTATGATTTAATTCAGCAGCAATTGTTCTAAGCATTACATACGCACCAGATTTATTTTGTTTTGCATGTAATTCAACAGGTTCTGATTCAGTACCATATAATTTAAGATCAATTATTCCATACTCTTCATCACCATAATAGTCGTAGAACCACTTGTAGTTAAGTTCCATTGTTGAGTCTAACTCACCAATATATGTTTTGTATGTCTTGTTAGTTCTCACTTCATTTCCGTCAGGAAGTTCACCTACTTCACCTTTAATAACTTGTACTTCGCCAGGTTTAATTTTTTCTACTCCTTTAACTAGTGTTTCTAAAACACCAAAATCAATCATTTTTTTCGTTTCTCCGAGCTCATTGCTCTTTTTTTTATTTTGTTTTTTATCAGGATAGTTATATCCCATCCTTAATATACAATAATACGAACTAATAGATAAAACAATTGATGGAATATCAACTCAAAGTACTAAAAATAACAAAAAATAAGTATAATAAACAAAAAAAAGAAGAAAAAAACAAGTCAAATTAACTTAACAAAATTTACACAGGCAAATACTGTCTTTTGTAATATTCCACAATTTTAAAATAATTATAATCCCTCACAACACCAGGGAATTTGGCCTTTATTTCATCTATAATCGCAAGGAACTGATCAAAGTCTAAAATTTCCATATCAAACTCAAAATCAAATTCACTTACAGACTTTATTACTTTAACTATATTTGGATGCATCTGGCAAAAGCTCATTAGCGATTCTGAAATAGAAACATCATCAAGTTCAATATTAACTCTAAAATATTCATGATCTATTTCATCAAAATCAATATTTACCCTATACCCTCCAATAATCCCTCTTTTCAAAAGTTGCTTTACTCTATAAATTATTGCCATACTACTCATTTTTGTTTTTAATGCAATATCTTTTATTGGAATTCGGGCATCTTCAACAAGCATTTTTAGAATCTCCAAATCAAGCTCATCAACTTTTGAAATTTCTCCAGACCCAGTAACCCATTTATGCTCACTTAAATCTTTTTTCTCGTCAAGTAAATATGCACGCCTAAACATAACTTCGTCCGTCACAAGATCAATATTGTATTTTTTAATATGTTTTCTAAACTTAATCAAAACTTTATGCCACAATCTACGAAAAGCTCTAACATCTCGCACATAAAATCCCGCAACTACATCCCAACTTCCTACAACTCTTGCAACTTCTCCTGCTTCAGGTAATTTAATTAAATGTTCAATTAGTTCTTTATCAATATTCAAATCTCTTTCATAAAAATCAATATAGACTCTAAAAAAGAAAAATCCAAGTTTTGATGCATCAACTATTGCATTATACCCTTTTATCAAACCAAGTTCTTCTAATTTTTTAATATTATAGTTAACAACATTTTTATTTACACGAAGTTTTTTTGCAATGTGCATATTACTTTGTCTTGCATCTAAATCAAGTGCTTTTAGAATTCGTTTATTTCTTTTATTTAATTCAATCATGCTTATCTCCTCTTTTATTTTTTAGCTAAATTTAATCATACAAAACAATGAATCAAAAAATAATGATAATATCATTTAAACTAAGAAACTATATAAACTTTTCTTATAATAAACTAAACTATAAAATAAAAATAAAAATGCAGAGAATTAATAAGTAACAGAACCCACATCTAACTCTTTCAATTCTTTAAAAAAATTCTTTTCAACTCGAATTGCAAGTAAAGGATTATTTTCGCAAACAAACTGCCGATACATCATCCCTAAATTTCTAAATTTTCCCGAAACATCATCTTCAAGCAAATTAAATCTATTAGGCATATGACTTAGATACGCAAGCCATGTTGGTCTTTCAATTCCTACTTCTCCAGCATACTGCAATTCTCTATAAAATCTTGCAGCCATAATTGGTTTATTAATTTGATCTTGAAATGCTGCAACATCGTCGAGAGGGTATCCTAAAGCTAATCCTTTTTCAGAATGAGTTTTTGCATTAACTAAACTATCTAAACAAAATTTATCCATGCCAATATAAAAATTACATGAATTTACACTAATTTGATCTCCATAAACATTAACTTTAGGAAAATTCCAAAAACTTTCAAATTTATGTTCAACATCCGATTCTACAAGAATATTTTTAAATTCAAAAATGTCTTGAGTTCGAACACGCATATCTTCTTTAGAAAAAATTAAATTATTTCCCCCACGCACTTCAATATCATAACCATCAACATACTGAAAAAATGTTGGATCCAAATCAATTATCGAAGCTGGCTTTATTCCTTCAGATACTAAGTATAAATTTAGCTCATCTTGCATGTTAAGTCCGTTTATCCTTCCCGCCATAGTCTAGCTATAGCACTACGATTTATAAAATTAACGCCCAATAACCCTACAATTAACCTTTAACCAAAGTCCCTCTATACTCTTCTCCCCTAAGTATTTTAGACAATTCTTCTTTTCTAACAATATACATAAGAAGTTTCTCGCGTAAGTCGTATCCTATTTGTGCTGCTCGAGGATCAAAAGGAGTGCTTAGTCCAGGGTCCCATTTTGTTCCAACCAGACTTACTAATTTTTCCCAATTCATTTCTGGAATTTCAGGTGCTTCAATTAATGCTTTTTTCTGTTCGTCCTTTGACATTTTAGAAAGTTCAATAGGATTTATGTCTTTTACAATCTCAAAATCACTTATTTTGAAAACTCTTTCAGCATTAAAGTTTTTTGCAAGCAGCATCATGTCTTTGTCAGTACTACACCCTGGCTTCCATCCACCAGTAAAATAAACTTTATAATCTCCTTTTACTGGAAGTGTTGGATCTAAAATTACTTCAGGATAAACTGCATCTCCAAGCTTGGATTTAAAATGATCTAAAACATATTGTGCATTTATGTGTGTTGTTGCAATTCCTATTATATCTCTTGCACGATCTCGACAAGAATCCTGAGTCAATGCTTCATTAACATACGACTGTGCTGCGTCCTGAACTTTTCTACAAATTGATCCTCCTCCGACTACAAAAATAAATCTATCTTCAGATTCAGAAACTAAATCAACAAATTCTTGAATTACAGAATTATCATATTTTCCATCAGGATTAACAATCGATCCACCAAATTTTACAATGTTCATGTTCATAATATCACCTCTGTTAATTTTTATTTAATTATTAAAAATATCATCCCATTTCATTAACTATCTTAGCACCCAACACAACAGTCATCCCATTAACATCTTTCTCAGGATTTATCTCAACTAAATCTATCATTTTAATATTTCGCAACAATCTTAACCTTTGCAAAAAGTAAATTAAATCTCTAGAACTCAGTCCTCCTGGTTCACAATATCCTGTTCCAGGAGCATGTGCAGGATCTACACAATCAATATCTATTGAAACATAAACAGAATTCCATCCACGAATTGTTTCTGTAACAGTATCGCAAACCTCACTCACACCTGTTAATTTTATTTGCTTCATTGAAAAATATCTTATTTTCATAGAATCTAAAAACTCTTTTTCTTTTCCATCCCAACTTCTTACACCAACCAGTATCACGCGCGATGGATCAACTATTCCTTCATTAACTAATACTTTTAAAAAATCTTCATGTGTTGGTGGATTAAAATCGTTTTCGCAATCTGGATGTGCGTCAAAAATTACCAGTCCACATCCTGGATTTTTTGCAGCAACTGCTTTAAACGCAGAATAAGTTATCGAGTGATCTCCACCTAATAAAATATTCTTTCCTCCAGAAACAACCACATCTAAAACTTTAGAAAAAATATTAGAATTCGTAAGCTCTATATCATTTTGATCAACATCAACCAAGTCAAAACTAAATTGAGCTTTGTATCCATTCTCGTTCAATCCCAAACCTTTCAAAACTGAAACAATCTTATCTGGACCTAATTCACAACCTTCTGTTTTTCCAAGTCCGCCTTTTGAAAAAGGAATTTTAATAATTTTAGTCATAAAAACAAAGAAAATAATAAGAGTTTAAAAAGTTAATGTTCTTTTCTAAGGTGTATTTTAAAATCTCTAGCAAGAGACGAGAATTGTTGTTTTAAATATTTAAGATCTGAATTATTTTGTGCAATCATAATCCCCACAGTAAATGTAGATCCTAAATTTAATACCAAAAGTGAAATAACAAGCTCTTCAACAGACCAAGAACCTCCTAACATCTTTTTAATAATTTGGTAAACAATAAGCAATCCAAATAAAATTAAGAAAACTATAAAAAAATTCACCACTTTTTTATTAACTAAATTCAACGTCATATGTTTAACCACCAAGCATCATAAAAATAAACCAGACAAATGCAACCAGGAATACAAACAACAAAAACCACAAAAAGATTATTTCAAGTTTTTCTGTCATAACACATAATTAGTTCTTTTGATTTATATGTCTTTCCCTAGATTTTCAAATAGATTTTCAACATTATTGAAAATTTTTCAACAAAGAAATCACAAAAAAAGAAAAAACAAACAAGCTAAATCTTCAGCTCAAACTCTGTCTGATAAAATTCATAAATTCTTTTAATTCCTGTATCAAGTATTCCGCCCCTTTCTCCCGCTGCAATTACATTACAATCAAATTTACTAAAGTAAGTTGGAAATTCTGGAAGTAACTCAGCAAGAGTTTTGCCAGATTCAATACCCTCCCGTATAGATACCAACACATTATCAGGAAGGTACGTATTTGATTTTTCTAACATTTCTAAACAAGGAATAATAGGAATTCCTACATTTATAAGTGTTGAAAAAAAATAATAAAAATTCACCTTATTATAAACTTCTTTGAGCTCAATTTTTTCAGCCAACTTCAAATTTATTTCATAAGAATTTGCAATTTTTTGTGCTGTCAAATCTAATGAACCAGTCATTTCACCAAGAGAAATTAGATTAATTTCAAACTCTGAAAAATAGCTAGGATGTTTTTTTAATGCATTTGCAAAAGAACCTCCTCTAGCTATTTCATCTCTAACTTCTTTAACTGCCACAGTAAAACCTTCATCTGAAAATTTAGTCATAGAGTCAAATATAGGAATGAGTGGAACTCCAGAATCAATAAGGGTTGCAACAGATGAATAAAATGAATGATTATCCAAAAGTTTTTCATCCGCACCTAAATCCAACATATTAATTTTTGATCGAAATAATCCACCCATTTTTTCTAAAATTATATCTAACGCACCTGTTGATTCGCCAGCACTAATTGCCTGATTAAAGTCAGAAGTAAATTTTGTAGATTTATGGTCTTTATCATAATCAATAATAGAATTATAAATTGAATTTCCTAAAGCAAATTTATCTCTAACAAACTCGAATTTATCTTTATAAGTTTCAAACATATTAGCCAGCGTGTCTAAAGAATCTAAAATTGGAACTCCTGATTCAACAGCACCAACAAATGCTTTAGAAATTAATATTTGATCAACTAATTTGCTTCTTAAATTTTCACCCATATATAAACCCCTCCAAAAAATATATTAATACTATAACAGACAATCAAGTTATTTAAACTTTTCGTCGAGAAAATCGTCCCTAACTAGATAAAAATAGAGAAAAAGAAATTAAAAATAGAAAAAAAAGCAGAATTAAAAAAACATAGTTATTCTAAATCCATTCTCAAAATAAATCCCTCATGATCACTTACTTCTCGATCATAGTCAACAGACTTTACAGATTTAGCATTACCATTTGAACTAAAAACAAAATCAATTTGTCCTTCAGCCTCACTATACTCTAACTCATTCGAGATTTCATTTGTTTGATCTGTCAACAATTCATTTATTTCAACATAGTTTTCAGAATCTTTATTAAAATTAAAATCTCCTGCTAACAAAACAACTTTACCAGCATCCAGTTCAGTTTCAATAAAAGTTTTCAACTGTTTAAACTGAGAATTCAAAACAAAAACATTTTTGTGACTTTCATTTGCATCATATGTTGCAACTAAATGTGTATTAATTAAAGTTTTATTTCCAAATCTCACCACTAAAAATCCTTTTTCGATAATTCTGTCAAAAAACTGTTGAGAAAACCAAGTTCCTTGTTCTTTAAATTTATAAAATTCGATTTTATCAGGAACGGATTTACTTAAAATAACTAATCCTCCTCTTGGACCTAAACGTCCTTCAGAATATATTATAGAATAATTTTTAGTAAAGTATTTGAGTCCAGATCCAAAAACAAATTCTTGTAAAAAAACAATATCTAATTTTTCTTCATCAATTTTATCATTAATTTCTACATACTTTGCTTTTTTGAAAAATATCTTTGGAGCTTGAACATTTTGCACCATTAAAGATATATCGTTATCTAATTTCAAATTATTTTCACCCTTACTAATTAAGTTTAATTCACTTGAGCTGTTAAAAACAATCCATGCAAGCATCAAACAAACAATAATAATCCAAATTAACTTTTTAATAATTTTCATTTTATACCCTTATTCTCTTATTTCTACATCATCGACAAGTCCATCACTATCAAGATCGATTCCTTCTACAACTTTTGCAATTATTTTTTTCTTGTGAACATTACCGTCAAGTATTGAACTAAAATGTTTTAGAAATGCTATTATTGCAGCTCGAGTTCCTGCATGTCTTTTTCCTGCAACAACTAAAATCTGTTTCCCATCACAAAAAGGATTTTTTGCTTTTACAATAATTCCTATTTCATCACTAGGATATTCCTGTTTAGAAAGTGTTGAATAAATATTTTTTTCTTTAAATTTAATAGGAAGATCGTCATTAAATTTTTCCATCACTTTATTTACTATAGGCCCGCCAATTATAATCAAATTTTGTTTAAGATCTTCTTCTCGAGTTTCAGTATCTAATTTTACATTAAAACTAGGAACATAGTTTAGAAATGTTCCTAAAAATAATGCTAAGTCCATCCCATAATATCCATCTCGACTTCTTGCTTTATCTGGCCCATGCGGATCTGGACTTCCAACAACAATGAGTGCATCAAATTTTCCATCGACAATAAATGGTTCTAAGAACTCTTTACTGCGACCTTCTCTTTTTGAAAATTTGTGAGTTTTATCAAATTTTTTAAAGCGCAATACAAACGCAGGTTCGCATAATTTATAATAACGCGCTACTGCTCCTTGTTTATTTTCTTCTTTAACAACTTTAATAAGATTTTTTCGCTCAAGGTTTCTTATATGGTAATATATTTTTTGTTCGTGTTCTTTCAAAGATTTTGCAATCTGTGCAGGATACATTGCATTCTCAGAAATTAGTTTCATAATCTCAATTGCAAGAGGAGAAAGATTACGCAGTTTATCTAAATCAATCTCTTCGGCAGGTAATGAAAGCAATTCATCTTTTTCTTGTTTTACTACAAACATATAATTTAAAACCCCCTATTAAATTTTAAACATCAAAACAAGTAGTAATTATTACGAACTTAATCACAAAAACCACTAAAAATAGTTTTTTAGTTTAACAAAAAATGCTTTAATAACACTTATATATAAATTTTTCTTTGGAAACAAGAAACAAAGACAAATCAGCCAGTAAATACCCCTTCGAAATAGTAAAAAAATAGAAATATTTATAAAAGAATAACCTATTTCTAACATAAAAGAGAGATTAATACATATAATCAGGGGAGGGAAAAACATGAGAATACCAATAGTAAGTGAAATAATAGATAATCCATATATGTGCACATTAGCACTCTACACTGCAGCATTTGTAACAATAGGAGGAACTAATTTATATAAAGAAAATACACCTACAGAATCAAATTTTGTTTATAATGCATGTAAGAATGAAGGCAAACAAACTAGTAACTTTTTTGGAACTGAAGACCGCTGTCGAAAAGAACTAACAGACCATCTTGTAAGTAAAGAAGCAAAAACAATATTTATGAATTCTACTTCTGATAAAGCAGTTATTGAAGAAGGGCTTGAAGATTTAGACTTTGCTAAAAAAATTGACTATGTAGCATGCGGACTATTCGGAATTGGATTAATCATATCATTAATTGATTCGAGTAGACAAACCAGATTTAAAAAAGATCTATTAAACTCAAGAAAGGAAGAAATAACAGACCTTAAACAAAAACTTGCAAAACACGAACCAGACAATAAAGAATACAAAATCTAAATTTTTTTAATTATTTTTATCATCTAATTTCTTAACAAATCCTTCAACCTTCTCAACAGCAATCTCAACATCATCTTCACAAATAATCATCTCAAACTTCATGTCTTTAAAATAATGTTCATACTTTAAATCATAATAATCTTTAAGCAATATTTTCAAACCTTCAAATATATTCCCAGACTCAAGTAATTCAATAAGCTCAGAAACTTTTTTCTTTCCCATTTCTCGAATTAATGAATTAGTTTCTTTAGTAATTTTAATTAACTGTTGTGTCGATTCTTCACTAAAACAATAATCTTTTTCAAATCGTTCTGATCGTCGATCAAGTGATGCATCAACCCTTATTTTTATGCCTTTACTCATTGCACGAAAAAAGAAATCAGGAATTATTGCATCTCCAACTCTTCTGCTTTCTCCTTCAACCAAAATGTACTGAACATCTCCAATTTTATCGAGTTCGTCAAGTAATAATGCTTCAAATAATTTTTGTGATCTTGGCTTCAAACCTATTGCTCCATAAACACTGCTTCTATGTTGTGCTAAATCTTCAAGATCAATAACAGGTAATTTAGTAGCTCTGAGTACTTCTGATTTTCCACTCAAACCAAGACCATACACTACAATTATTTTGGGTTTTAATTCATAACTTTGCAATTTTTTTCGAACTACTTCTCTAAATGCTTTATTTCCTTTTTCAAGTTGTACAACATCAAATCCAAGACCAAGCAACCATTTTACAACAGACTTAGATCTCAAACCTCCTCGCCAACAATAAACAATTAATTTTTTATCTTGGTATTTAGAAAACTCTGCAAGCATTGATTCTAATTTTGGTTCTACAAATTCCCATCCTTTTGCAACTGCTTCTCGTCTTCCAATTTGTTTGTATATTGTTCCAACTTCTGCACGCTCAGAATTATCAAGCAATTGAATATTTACTGCACCAGGAATTCTATCTGTTTCCCATTCACCTAAACTCCTTACATCGACAATAACATAATTAGAATTACGCCTAAGTAAATCAACTTCTTTTGCCTTTACTGTCGGTAGATCTTTATCTACTATAAAAAAAGGAATTCGTTCCATAAACATCTCACATCTCTTCTGGAGCATCTATTGCCAACAGTTCAAGCCCCATTTTTATGACGAGCTTTACAGATTCAACAATCCTAATTCTTACTTTTGTAAGTTCTGCATCTTCACCAATTACTTGACACTTGTGATAGAATTCATTAAACTGCTGCGCTACTTGTATTAAATATTGTGCAACCGTACTAGGTTTATAATTTTTCGCGGCTTCTTCAATCTTTATGCCAAATTGAGATAGTAACTTGACCATTTCTAGTTCAGAATCTTCAACTAACAAACCATAATCAATATCAGAACCAATCTCTGAATTATACTTTCGAAGTATTGCACAACATCTTGCATGAACATATTGAACATAAGGTCCTGTTTCTCCTTCAAAACTTATTGCTTCTTTGGGATCATAAGTCATATCTTTATGCGAATCAACTTTCAATATAAAAAATCGAAGAGCACCTTGTGAAATAATATTAGATCTTTTATCAATTTCTTTTTCTGACAAACCAGTATGTCTTTTAACAATTTCTTCTTTTGCCATTGCTTGCATTTGATCTAATAATTCATCAGCATCGACAACAGTTCCTTCTCGAGATTTCATTTTTCCATCTGGAAGATTCACCATCCCATATGCCATATGATATAAATTTTTTGCAAATTCAAACCCTATTTTTTCTAGTACTTTAAACAATACTTTGAAATGATAATTTTGTTCTGTTGCTACAACATAAATTATTTTATCCATATTGTAATCTTCATATCTTGCTTTTGCAGTCGAGATATCTTGAGTTACATAAACAGAAGTCCCATCAGCTCTTAATAAAACTTTTTCTCCAAATCCTTCTTCTGTTAAATCAATTATAATACATCCTTCATCATTTTTTGTAAATAATCCTTTTTCAACTCCTTCAAGAACAATTTTTTTCCCACGCGCATATTGTTCACTTTCATAGTATACTTTTTCTGCTACAAAATTAAGTCGTTCATATGTTTGGTTCATTCCATCTAATGACCATTTTTTCATTTTTTTCCAAAGTTCAATTGTTTCTGGATCTCCTGCTTCCCATTTTCTAAGCATTTCTCTTGCTTCTTCTTCAAGTTCAGGATTTTCTTTTTCTTTTTGAGAATACAAAACATAATACTTACCTACAAAGTGATCTGATTTTATATCTGGCTCTTTACATTCACCAAATTTTTGATATGCAAGCATCGATTTACAAATATGAATTCCCCGATCATTAACAATATCAATATGAGAAACATCATTTCCTAATTTTCTAAAAATCTGTATTGCGCTTGCTCCAATAAATACATTACGCAAGTGTCCTAAGTGCAAAGGTTTATTTGTATTTGGACCAGGACTCTCAATTAAAATTTTTGACTTTTCAATTCCAGTTCCATAATTTTCTTTTTCTGCAATAATTTTGCTTAATACAGATTCTATAAATTTAGATTTATTCACAAAGAAATTTAAGTATGGACCAAAATTTTTTACACCTGAAATAAATTCATTTCCAGATAGATCTATTTTTTGTGCGAGTTCTTCTGCAACTTTAGGCGGAGCATTTTTTAGTTTTGCTGCCATTTGAAAACAAGGCACAGCATAATCTCCCATTTCTGGATTTGGAGGTGTACTGATTATTCCTTCTTCTATCTCAACATCATTATTCGCCAATAATTTTATTATTGCTTCCTTAAATTGATTCATTTTTTATTTACACCTGAAGTTTTATGAACATTATGCGTAACATGAGTTCCTTTTAGTTCTTTTATTTCTTGTTTAATTTCTGTTAAAAGACCTACTACTTTTTTGTATTCTTTAAATCTTAAATA
Source organism: Candidatus Woesearchaeota archaeon (assembly GCA_018668595.1). Taxonomy (GTDB): domain Archaea; phylum Nanobdellota; class Nanobdellia; order Woesearchaeales; family UBA11576; genus JABJCP01. The sequence continues at coordinate 12,176 of JABJCP010000010.1, read as the reverse complement.
TAATAAAACCAAATAAACTCCAAATATTCCTCCTACAAGTCCACTAATAAATTTTGTAAAAAAAGATATTGTATTAGTTAACGGTTCAAACATTCCTCCTAACAATCCTGCTGGTTCAATCATAATATCACCTTTTTTAATTATAATAATCTAATTATAGCCTTGATTTATTTGATATTTATTAAGTTTTTGTATGAAACTGGACAATAGAGACTCAGATATCAAAAAATAGTTATAGACTAAATGGTTTTTTCCACATATGAATCGCATTGAAAAGAAAGTTCATCCGCAGTATTTTCAAAAAATACACGAAGGTAAAAAGAATTTCGAACTTCGTCTTGGTGATTGGCATTGCCAGGAAGGAGATTATTTAGTTCTTAGAGAATGGTGTCCTAAAAAACAAGATTATACTGGGAGAGTTTTAGAAAAAGAAATTAAGTATGTTGCTAAATTCAAATTAGATGAACTATTCTGGCATAGAGATGATATTGAAGAACACGGCATTCAGATTATTTCTTTGAAAGATTAACACAATAAAATAACATATCAAAAATAATATAAACAACCTAATTTCTCTTCAAAAATATGATCATAACAATCTCAGGAGCGCTTGGTTCAGGAAAAACCACTGTTGCTAAAATTCTTGCTAAACATTTTTCTTTAAATCATTATTCTACAGGCGATTTTATGAGAGAGATGGCACAAAAAAAAGGAATAACTCTTCTAGAATTAAGCAAACTTGCAGAAAAAGATACAACTATTGACAAAGAATTAGACGACAGACAAGTAAATCTGGGAAAAGAAGAAGATAATTTCATTATTGACGCACGTCTTGGTTGGCATTTTATTCCTACTTCCATAAAAATATTTCTCGACGTAACAGATGATAAAGCTGCAAAAAGAATTTTTGACGCTAAAAGAGATGATGAAAAATATAATTTATCTATTGAAGAAACTAAAAGAAAAATTAAACAAAGAAAAGATTCTGAAATTAAAAGATACAAAGAATACTACAACATCAACTACTACGATTCAAGTAATTATGATATAACCCTAGATACAACCAATAAATCTCCACAAGAAGTTGCTCAGATAATTATTGAGTACATCAAGGATTTTAGTTGAAGTTAAACAAAAATATTTAAATTACCCAACTATTTCTAACATATATCTAACATTAAAAATCTTTGAGGGTGATCTAATGAAAAAAATATTGATTATACTAATTATGCTAACGATTGTTATGTTTATCATTGGCTGTGGAACTTCTACTAAAGTTGTCGACAAGAAAATGGAAAATGATATTGAATCTCAAACAGGAAAAGATGCTGAAATTAACACTAAAGAAGGATCATATACAGTAGAAACAGATCAAGGTGTTGTTGAAGGATCTGGATTAAATAGCGACGACTGGTGTAAAGCAGGTGCTAATTGGAAGTTCACAGGTTCTGATGCTCAAACAGGAAATGCGCAGTGGGTTATTGAAGGTTTAGAAAAAAGTGGAGATTACAAAAACCTTTGTCATGTTAGATATACTGCAGAAACACCACAAGGAGATACTGTGATGGATTATTACTTTAGTGAAAATGGTAAGTCTGGTTATTATGAAATGAACACAAATGGTAAAGTGATGAAGCAAGAATGGCATGCTGAGTAAAAAATCTTTTGTGCTTTACTGAATTATCATCTTAATTTTTTCTTTTTTATATTTATTCAATTACCAAAACCTTTAAAAAAATATATTTATTAATATAAACTATTCTTATCTTGATTTAATAATTAATTAGAGGGAAAGAAAATGACTGAAAAGGTAAAAAAAGGAGATTTTGTAGAGCTCGAGTACACAGGACGATTCAAAGAGGATAATTTTGTGTTTGATACAACTAATGAAGAGATTGCTAAAAACAATAATATCCATAGTCCAGGAATGATTTATGGACCTGTTAAAATCTGTATTGGACATAGACACGTTATTAAAGGTCTTGATGAATCATTAGATAATTCAGAAGTAGGAAAAGAAATTGAATTAGATATTCCAACAGAAAAAGCATTTGGAAAAAAAGATGCTAAGTTATTAAAATTGATGCCAATGAGTGCATTCAAAGGTCAACAAATAAATCCTGTTCCAGGAATGCAATTAAACATTGATGGAGTTATGACTACAGTTAGAAGTGTTAGTGGTGGACGTGTTGTTATTGATTTCAATCATCCGTTTGCAGGAAAAGATGTTATTTACAAATACCAAATCAACAGACACATCACAGATCCTGCAGAAAAGATAAGAGGTTGTTTGTCATTACTTTTAACTAAAAATGAAAGCAAAATCAAAGTATCTGTTGAAGCTGATAAAGCAAATGTGGAAATAGATGAAAAAATCCCTATAGAATACTTAAATGCTCAGAAACCTAAACTAATTGAAATGGTTCCTGAAATTAAAACTATGGAATTCAAAGTAAAAACATAATTAGCGCATAAAAGCATTAACTTGACAAAAAGCCATAATTTTACGTCTCTATATAGTTTAAAGTAAATTTTATATATTCCAAATTTTTTTATTATAACAAAAAGAGGGTGACATTTTTAATTTAAAAACCGAGGTGGGTACATTGGATAGTTTTATTCGCGAAGCGACTGAAAGAACAGAAAACGAAAGAATTGAAAGAGAAAATCCAAATCCTGAATTCAAACGTGAAGAACCTAGCTTTAAAAATAATATCGACGCTGAGCTTGAAGAATTTATAAAAAAGCAACCAGCAAGAATTAAAGTTATTGGAGCAGGTGGTGGCGGTAATAACACAATTAACCGTATGAGCGAAGTTGGAATTCATGGAGCAGAAACTATTGCAGTAAATACTGATGCACAAGATTTACTTTATACAACAGCAGATAAAAAATTCTTAATTGGAAGAGATTCTACTTCAGGTCTTGGTGCTGGTTCTCAACCTAAATTAGGTGAAGAAGCTGCGCGTGAGAATGAGTCCGATATAAAAAAATTAATGATTAATTCTGATATGATCTTTGTGACTTGTGGTCTTGGCGGAGGTACAGGTACAGGTAGTGCACCAGTTATTTCCGAAATTGCGAAAAAAATGGGGTTACTTACTGTTGCAATTGTTACAATGCCATTTTCAATGGAAGGACAAAGACGTTATGAAAATGCAGTTGTTGGTCTTGAGAAATTAGAAAACATTGTAGATACATTAATTGTAATTCCAAACGATAAACTACTTGAGCTTGCTCCAGACTTACCTTTGCAAACAGCATTTAAAGTTGCTGATGAAATCCTTACTAATGCAGTAAAAGGTATTGCTGAACTTGTTACAAGAACAGGTCTTGTTAACTTAGATTTTGCAGATATTCGAGCTATTATGGGTAAAGGTGGTGTTGCACTTATTGGTGTTGGTGAATCTGATACTGAAAATAGAGCTGTTGAAGCAGTTCAAAAAGCAATCTCGAATCCATTACTAGATGTTGATATAGGCGGTGCAAATGGCGCTCTAATCAATATTCAAGGCGGTCCTGATATGACTCTTGATGAAGCACGCAGAATAGTTGAAGAAATATCTGAAAAACTTGATGAAAATGCAAAGATTATCTGGGGTGCTCAGATATATGATGATTTAAAAGATGTTATTAGAGTTATGCTTATTGTTACAGGAGTTAAATCCAACCAGATTTTTGGTCCTGGTAGAAGCATTTCAGCTAAAAAGCGTGAAGAAATAGAAAATGAATTAGGAATAGAATTTGTAGATTAAAACATAATTAATTTATAAAATAAATATAGCTAAAATTAGCTAAATTCCTTAATTTTTCATCATTTTGGCTTAAAATTAAGAGTTCAAACCAAAATTATAGCAATTATTGTGCAGTTTTACTATCAAAAAGGAAAAGATTAAAAAAGAAAGCAGAAAAAACATTTAAAAAGTAACTAAAAATATATATTATACTATATATGGTACTACGAATCACACAAACAAATCTATAAGATTTGATAAAGACAAACAACATCGAGTGAACATAATGAATGTAAAAACTTGGATTCCCAAAATCAAAGAGTTCTTTAGAGAGAACAAAAGGGTTTTAAAAGTAACAAAAAAACCCAGTAAAGAAGAATTTAAGACCATTGTAAAAGTTTCTGGTCTTGGAATGATATTGATAGGGTTAGTCGGGTTTCTAATCGTTATGATTAACCAACTAATTTTGTAGACTAGAGGTGAAAAATGTCAGAATCTAAAGAAATTAATACCTTGATTTTTGCGTTGAGAACAACTGCAAACAGAGAAGACCAAGTCATAGATTTTATTAGTTCAAACATTATTAAGAAAAAACTAGAAGTCTACTCAGTTATTAGACCTCATGGAATGAGGGGCTATGTTTTTGTTGAAGCTAAAAGCCGAACTGATGCAGAGCAAGCAGCACATAATATTCCTTACGCACGCGGAATCTTACCTAAAGAAATTGAGTATAAAGAAATAGAACATATGCTCGAACAGGTTAAGCGTGAACTCAACATTAAAAAGAATGATATTGTTGAAATCATCTCAGGACCATTCAAAAGAGAAACTGCAAAGATTACAAGAATTGACGAATCAAAAGAAGAAGTTGTAGTCGAACTTGTAGAAGCTGCAGTTCCTATTCCTATCACAATAAAAATTGATTCTGTAAAAGTAATTCGTCGTGATGACTAACAGTAAATCAAACTAACAAAAAAAATAATAAAAATAAAATATAAAAAATTATAATTGGTGTTTAACTATGGGAAAAGAAACAGTTGAAGTTTTAATTGAAGGTGGAAAAGCAACAGCAGCACCACCATTAGGTCCAGCTCTTGGTCCTACAGGGATTAATATTGGACAAGTTGTTGGAGATATTAATAAAAAAACTGCAGATTTTAAAGGTATGCAAGTTCCAGTTAAAGTAAATATTGATACAGATACTAAAGAGTATACAATAACAATAGGTACTCCTCCTGCATCTGCGCTTATCAAACAAGAAGCAGATCTAAAAAAAGGAGCATCTAATCCTTTAGTTGAAAAAGTTGGAGATCTTAAAATCGAACAGCTTATTAAAATTGCAAAGATGAAAGAAGATAGTCTTCTTGGTAAAAATCTTAAAGAAAAAATCAAAGAAATTCTTGGAACTTGTCAAAGCATGGGTGTTTATGTTGAAGGAGTTACTGCTCATAACGCTATTGATTTAGTTAACTCAGGAAAATTCGATAAAGAGATTGCTGAAGAGAAAACCGAACTTAGTGCAGAAGAGCAAAAACAATTCGAAGAAGAAAGAAAAATACTTCAGGAAGAAATTAAAACTAGACGTGATGAATTCCTTGCTAAAGCTAAAAACATAATTGCAATTATGAAAGGAAAATCTTCTTCAGATATTAAAAGCAGACTTAGAGAAGAAAAGATCCCTGATCCAATCATACACGAAGTTGCTCCTGATGAAGCAGAAGATAAAAGTAAATAATTTATGAATTCTCTTCTGAATTCTAATTTTTTCAATTTTTATTTTAATTCTATTTTTGATTATTTTTTACACAAGATACTATTTTAATTCTAATTAATTTTGTAACACAAGACACACATTCAATCCAATAACCAAGATTTTAAAAATTTCAAAAACTACTAATTATAATATAATCCAAGGTCGTTTATTAACACATAAACTTAATGGAGGCAATAGACGTGTCAGATGAAAAAGAGGAAGTAAATGAATGCCCATTTTGCGGAACAAATGTAGAAGAAACTGATGAATACTGTATAGAGTGCGGTACAGATCTCAAAGAACAAGAAACTTGTAATTATTAGATTATTTTTTTGTCATTTCTACACTCATCTTTTTAATATTAATATATAATATAATTAAAAAGAATTAGTATATAATATAATTAAAAAATTAAAATAAAATATGTAAATTTATCTTTTTTCAATTCGTTTTATTCTCTCCCAAGAAATTCCATTCTCCTCAAGCAGTGATTTGACTTTTTGTTTAAATTCTCCAAGCCCTTTCCAGTCAACAACAACCAGTTTAACACTAGAATCGCATTTATTTATCGCCTGATCCAACAACTCAGAATTAAAGTTATCCAGTCCATATTTTGGACAGATATGTCCGACAGAATAATCTGTCCTAAACACCAACTTTTCTGCAGGTTGACTATAGTGACCTCCTCCAAGTACAACCACTGATTCATACGCAGGAATTGGTTCTTCTAAAATAAATCTAATAGTATTTGCAATAATCTTGCCAGCTTCCTTATTTTGCCAACTTTCTAAATTTGATCCTATTTCAATAAACAAACAAGGAACTTTGATAAGCGGACCATGATGCGTTACTTCTTGCATTACAGAATATTCTGTACCTTCAGACACTTCTTTTAATTTAAGCAGTGCAAATTTCATAAAGTTAGGCATAGAACTACAAATCATTCCCGGTTTTCCTCCAACATCTGCACCACCCCAATTTCCAGGAACATGCACGCATAAACTATGAACTCCTGCTTCTGATTGATGTTTTGTTGCAAAAATTATTTTGTCCACGCAAAAATCAGAACTATTAGAATTTATTCTCTCGTCGATATTTTCACAATGTATCGATTCTAAATCTGTTGTAAAAAGTCTTGCAACAATTCCTGATTTTTCAAATTTTATTTCAAACACGTCATGATTATCAAATTTTTCGTCGAGCTTGACAAATAAATCTAGTTCAACCAAACATTGTTTGATATTCATTCCTGCAGGATCTTGTGTTGATACTATTATTGCGATGTTCATATTATTTCAGTGTCAAAAAGGTTTGATTTATTAATTTATTGAATTTTTTAAGAAATGTTTATATAAAATCTTATACAAATTCATTCTCATGCTTATTTATGAAAGAGATAAGATAAAAAAGAGTGAATTTTTTGAAATCGACGCAAGTCTTAGTAATTCAGGAATTAATTTTTTCTTAAATAATAAACCAACTAGTAAAAATACTAATAATAACAATATTAATAATAATCATAAAAACCACAACAACGCTAACAGCAAAAACAATAATAAAAATAATAAAAAGTTTTCAATAAAATATCCTAAAGAAATTTGGAATTCAGTTTCTGATAAAAACAAACAAATTCTCCTGGACAATTTAACATTTGCTTTGTCATGCCATCTTCCTGCTGCAAATAATGAAAAAGGGAAAAAAGGAATTATTTACAAAACAGCTCTTCCTTGTTTTGAAAGTTTTATTTTCAAATCAACTATTTATGATATTCCATCAACTGCATTAATAGATAATAAAAAAACATCTAATTATATGAAACGTTTTTTTAATTCTCAATTTTATTTTAAAAATTATGATACAAAATTACCCATAACAAAACCTAATAAACAAAAAGAAAATAAAAAAAGAATTAATAAGCAAAAAACTGCAATTATTCTTTTTAGTGCAGGCAAAGAATCTTTGCTTACACTCGCAATGTGTAAAGAATTAAACATAAGACCAATTCTTGTTTATATCGACGAATGTGATTCAGAAAATTATCACGAGTATGAAACAATTCATAAAAATAAAATTATAAAAAAACTTAAAAAAGAACAAAACATCGAAGTTTATACAATAAAAAATAAATTAAATGAATTTCAATTTAATGGTTATTTTGACGATATGGAATTTAATAATTGGGGATTTGGAGCAATGCTCACTATTTTTCTTTTAGAAGTAATTCCTTTCGCACATAAGTTTAATGCAGATTATATTTTTTTTGGAAATGAATTTAGTTGCGATCATAACACAATAAATGAAGATGGCTGGAAAACTAATTATATTTATGATCAAAGTTCTGAGTGGGTTAAAAATTTAAACATAATTTCGAGACTTATGACTGACGGAAAAACTCAAGTTGGAAGTCTTGTGAGTCCATTATTTGAATTAGGGCTTATCAAAATTCTTCATGAAAAATATCCAGATCTTGCAAAACTTCAAATGTCTTGTTTTGCAGATACAGAACATGGAGAACATAATCGTTGGTGTTGTAATTGTTCTAAATGTGCAAGACTTTATGTATTCTTTAAAGCATTAAATATTAAACCAGATCGAGTTAATCTTGACAAATGCCTATTTGCTAAAAAATATAGAAAACTATTTTCTGTTTTTGGAAGTCATGATGATATGGTTGGTTTTGATCAAAGTGGTCTTGGTGCGCAGGAACAACAACTCGCATTTATGATGGCTATTGAAAATAAGGTAAATGGTGCGCTCATTGAAGAATTTAAATTAAAACCAAAGTATCAATCATTAATAAGAAAAAAAAATAGTATGAAAAAGAAATTTTTTGGAGTTTATGATAGTATTGCAATTCCAGGTGAATTAAAAATTCAAGTTAATAAAATTTACAAAAAACATCTTAACAAATTTTAAACAACAAAAAGCAAATAAAAAAAACAAAAAATAAAAAGAGAGGTAACAAAAATGTGTTTTAAATGGATAGAAAAAAAGATTAAGAATCTGAAATGGTACGATATTTCACTAATTAAACTTAGCACTGCAGCATTTATTTTATTTATTGCAAAGCTTTGGTCTGGATTACTATATCTTAACTGGTATTGGTATTTAATAATTGGAATCTTAGCTGCAATTATGCCTTGTTATAGACTTTTTACAAAGTAGGGAAAGTAGCAGCAATAACACGCAGAGCCGCTAAATAGCCATAAAATAACAATAAAAATAACAAATCTTTATAAATGCCCCTCGCATAGCTAATTCTATTAAGAGGGGTGATTTATTCAAATAACGTTTATGTACTAGTTAGTATTACAAATAAAATGACTAAAGAAGACACTACTAAACCTGGAAACCCTATGGAAAGCAAAACTGTAAAAAGAGAAATTAAAAAAATATTACGTAAAGATCATATAGAAGTACAAAAAGAACTGCAAAAAAAGTATAAAGAAGAACTTAAAAAGCCACCCTCTAAAAGTCTAAATGAATTTTTAGAAGAGCCTACATTTTATTTAACAGAAAAATATAATGACCTGCCTGTTGAATATCGAGGTCTTCAAAGCATGGAAAGAAAAGAACTATTTAGACACTATAATCAGTTTGTAAGAACTAAAGAACCAAAAGAATCTCCTGAAAACATAAATAAATTAGCAACATTATTCAAAGAAGTTGGAAGAGAAGATTATTTTAAATGCACTTTAGAAAAAAGTATTGAAATAAATATTTCTAACATTGAAACATATGAACTTCTAGGAGAATATTATTTTCAAAAGAATAATTTTTATCAAACAATTAAATTATTGGAAAAAATAGTTTCAGAAAGAAAAGCGACTTCTAAAATAATTAATTTTTATAAAAAAGCAAGTTCTCAAAAAAAACAATGGTTACAAATTGGCGCAGAAATAATAAGAAGAAATATTCTTTCTTTGACAACTGAAAAATATAATACTACCGCATCAAACATAATGCATTTTAAAAAAGAGCAGATGTTTATCGATATTCTTGAAGTTGCAATTAAAAATAAAAAAGCGAATGAAAAAACATATTTAATGTTAAGTGATTATTATGCAACTAATAAGAATTTAGAAAAATCACTTCAAGTAATATATCAAGCAATTAGCGATAAAAAAGCTAGCGGAATGATTCAATTTAAGCTAAATGAAAGATCGAATTTAAAGAAATATATTTTTGATCATTTTAACGCAATGAAAGAATCAGATGGATCTCCTCATGAATTAATTTGGAATAAAATAGATGAGATCTGTGCAAGACTTTATAGTACAGGATACTTTGAAAAATATGAAGACCTAGTTAAACTAGGCATCAAAAATAATAAAGCTACAAAACGAATGATAAACTATAATATTAAATATCTTAACACCAGAAAAAGACAAGAAGAAATAGTCCAACTACTCGAATCAGTTGTTGATAAAGAAATAATGGATTCGAATTTATATTCAAATTTAATTGCATTTAATGAACTTTTAGGAAATGAAGAAAAAGCAAAAGAATTTACAGAATTAGCAATCGAACAAAAAAAAGTTGACGAAAATTTATTTAGGAGTTTAGCAGCTGATTTTGAATCTGAAAAAATAAACAAACCAGAAAGATCAATTGAGATTCTTGAACGCGCAATTGAAGCAGGATTCAATACACCTCTAATTTTAGAAGATTTAATAGGAAAATATTATCATTCCAATCAAATTGATAAAACTATAGAATTAGGAAAAAAAGCAATTAAAGAAAAAAAAGAAACAGAAAATACTATTTTAACATTAAGCGCAGCACACATAAATAATAACCAATTAATTAAAGCATGGTGGCTTATTACACCATACGTAAAAGACAAAGAGTGCTGTCCAGAATTAATATGCAACTATGCTAGAATATTTATGAATCTTAATCAAACGAATAAAGCAATCCACATTTTAGAAAAAGCAAAATCATTAGACCGAGTTAATAAAGAATGTCTCATGAACTTACATACAAACTATAGGAAAAAAGGGAATATTAAAAAAGCAATTGAAACTATAGAATATGGAAGAAAAAACTTAATTATTGATGATGATCTCTTATTATTCTTAGCAAACGATTATATCGCCATAAACAATTATAGAAAAAGTGAAGAAATTTTAGAACAACTATTGCACTTAACACCAAAAAGTCACTTATCAAGAATAATATTCGCAGATGTTTGCAATAAAATATATGAACGATATAATAACATAACAAACAGGTTATTTAAAAAAATAAATGTAATTAATAAAATAACTACTAATAAAAAAAAATTTCAAAAAAAATCAATTGAAATATTAAATCAAATAATTGAAGAAAACTCTGCAGATGTATTTGCATATGAATTATTAAGTGAAATTTATATAAAAAATAGTGAAGAAAATAAAAGCGAATTACTGTTAAAAAACGCAGTTGAAAATAAAAAAACAAGTGCTAAAATATATAGAACATTAGCAGGACTCGAAAATATAAATTTACTTTATAAAAAATTTCCTGAGTTTAGGTTGGATCAAATGTTAGAAAATTTATTCAATACAGAAAAATTTAAACTTTCCGAAGAAGAATCAAAACAAGGGTTATATTATTTAGAAAAAGCAATAGACCATGATGATGCTATAAGTGAAGATTTCCTAAATTTAATCGTTCAATATATGTATTACAATAGAAATCAAGATGTTAATAGAGTAATTAAAAAAGCAGCCAATGAAGGTAAAGCAAATGCGTTAATACTCGGATTACTGGCAGAAGAAACAGGAGAAATAAAGTGGTATAGAAAACTAAACGAATTAATTGAAAACGAATCTAGTTCAAATTATCAAGCATATTATATGATGAGTGAATTAATTAGAGATGTTCCAAAACATATTAAACAAAAACTTAATTTCAAAACTAGTTCGGAATACCTTAAATTAATGGTTCAACAAATGAGAAAAAACAAAGAGTTTAAATCAGGACTTGGGAATTATAAACAAGCCACAAATAAATTAAAAAAAATAAGCAATACAGATTTTTTTATGAAAGATATTAATAGAATAGCTTTGTTTGATTCCATAATAGTCAAAGAAAAAGAAATAAACAAACAAAATAAAAGTTCATTTAAAGAAGAAAAAAGAATACATGCAAAACTAGAAAAAATTCTTGAAAAAGAAGTTGACATGCCTAAATCAATTGATGAATTTATAGATGGAAATAAAGCATATTATGTAATGACCTTAGAAGAAGGAATTACATTGACTAACTTAATACTGACTAACTGCATGTATCCCCAAATATATCATGAAATTTTAGGAATAATTGCAAAAATACATGTCAAATTTCCTTTAGAGGCATTAGCTGATTATTCACTTGAAGATAAATTATCCAAAAAAATTTCAAATAAAGAAATTGAACCTGATTTCAAAAATTATTGTAAACCAGTTATTGAAGTTTTAAATAAATCTAAAAACATGTGCTATAATAAAGATTCAACTACAGAAAACTGGATGGTTAACCCTGTAAAAAAAGATAAACTAACAGGAAAAAACATTTATCAAATCGTTCTCATCGACACTGAAGACAAAGGAATCGTCCCGTATGCTCTTGATCTTGCGAGTTTTCTTAATCTCGACGAACCATTTGTTGATTTTGAAGAAAGGTTTGATTACGTTCAACTATACATAGATACTGTCAATAATATT
>JABJCP010000032.1 GCA_018668595.1 Candidatus Woesearchaeota archaeon | reverse complement strand
TCACGACGAACGCCCTGCATACCTAGCAAATTAAAAATTTGCGAGGTCTCACAAATTCTTTGAATTTGAGAGCAATCGGGCGTTCTTACGCAAGCACTCCAAGGCGTTTGCTCAGGGACATAGAGGATTTCATATTAGCCTTTTTTTGAATAATAATTTAGATTAATAGGTATTTAAGGTTTTAATTAGTTTTTGTAATTTATTTAATCCACAAACTATTAAATTCATCCATGAACTTACTTGCTATTTTTTCGTCGTGAATAATTAGTATGTTTTCATCATTATTAGTGTCTCCGTTTTTTGTGGGATTAAACGAACCTGTAATGACTGTTTTTTCGTCTATAATGAAAACTTTGTGATGCATTGCAGCAGGATTAGAATCAAAAATAACTTTGTTTTGATTTGCTTGTTTTGTTTTATCAGATTCTAATTTTTCGAATGCAGAATTTATTTTTTCATATTCGCTATATTTACTTTGTTGTTTTTTTTCAAAAATACCTTTAATTTTTATACCTTCATCTGATTTTTTTAGAATCATATCTCCTATTTCATCATGTGTGAATGAGAATGTCATAAAATAAATTGAATGATTTGCTTTGTTTAATTGATCTAGTACTTTATTTGCACACCAATCTTCAGGACAGAAGTAATTTTCTATGTCTATTGTGTTAATTTTAACTTTAGGATTTTTAACAAGATCTCCTTTGCCAAATTTTCCATTCCATATTTCTCGAAATTCATCTTCATAATTTTTAGCAAGGGTTTCTGATTCTATAATTAATAGATTGTTATTGTTTTTATAATTTCCATTTTCAGTCGGGTTAAATGATCCTGTCCAAATCTTATTATTATCTATTACACAAAACTTATTGTGAGAAAATTGGGATGTAGAATCTTTTTTTGTGAAATTCAAATGTTTAACATGTTTCCAATTTTCATTGTCAACTACTATTTTTACGTCAATATAATTGCTTGCTTTGTCAAAAAATTCTATTAAGTCAGGAAGATCAAGATCAAATATTGCACAATGAATAGAAGATTTGGCAGTACTAGTTGTTTTTAGGACTTCTGATTGGCAATTATCTTTTGGACAAAAATAAACATTTATTTCTTTGTTAAATTCGCTAGGAATGGATAGAATATTTCCTGTAATTAAATTTGCAGTATTTTCTTTTACTTTTTCTTGCGCAGTTTTTATTAAACCCAGAGGATCAATACCATAATTTAGTGCTAGTGCGATTAAAATAATTATAACTCCTATTTTGTATTTTAATTTCATTTATTTTACTCCTCTTTTTTTTGTGAGAGTATTATTTTTTTATATTTGATATGTGCGTTTTGCTATCTTATTGAGCTAATTAGTTTAGAACTCTTTATCAATGCGTTTTTTGTTCCAGGATATTTTAATTCAAAATCATTTATTAATTTTTTTAATTCATTATTTTTTTGATTCTTTTTTTCACATTTCGTATATTTTATTTTTTTTAATTCACAATAATATTCTAGTGCATCTTGAGGAATTGGTGTAAAAAGTTTGATGAATTTTTTCGGCAGGTTTTTTTGTATTTTTTGTATTTTTTGCGTTTTTTGTTTTTGATTATTTTTTTGTAGAGATTGTTGTTTCATAAAACTATTTAGAAAAAATTCTATTTCATTATCTGCAGTCCAAGGAAGAATTACTTTATTAATTTTGTTTTCTTTTATGAATTGAGCTAGCTTTTCATTCTGAGATATTGTATTTATGCTTGTAAAATTTGTTATTTTGAAATATGATTGATTTTTTGTAATTATGTTTAAGGGTAATTTTATAACTTCTTTTAGAACATATTCTGTTATATTATCTATGGCAAGAATTGTTTCTCCTTTACATAATTTGTTTTTTTGACGTATTTGGCGTTTTATTTTGCGCTCAAAAACGTTTAAGAAGCATTTATTGCAGAGATTTTTATCATCCAGCTTCTTCGAAGCCTTTTTTTCGCATAAAGAGCATTCATTGGACTTTTTAATGTTTTTTCTCATATTGTTTAGGTGTATTCGACCATATTTAATCTATTTGTTACTACTTCGAAATGCGAAAAAAACGAAACATTTATATATGACCGACCTCTACTCAACAGTAGAAATTAAGATGAGGTGTTTAGAGTTCTTAGATACCTTATTATCATTAAAAATTACTAAAAAATTACGATCACCTCTTTTTCCCCAGCGGAACTTTCTTCGGAAGGTTCTGCCAGGGGTTTTTTTAACCAATTTTGGTTAAGGATGTTCATAATCACCTCTTTTTCCCCAGCGGAGCCTTCTTCGGAAGGTTCTGCTAGGGTTTTATTTTTCTAAATTTCTTATTAACAACTTTCTTTTACTAAATTATATATTTAAAGAATTAATTTATGTTAATAATGATTAAATCATGTTAATAATTATTAATTTATGTTAATAAGGACTAAATTAGGTTAATAATGATTGAATTATGTTAATTGTGATTAACGTATGTTAATAATAATTGAATTATGTTAATGCTGCTAATTAAAATATGTTAATAAGTCAAATCAAAATTTTTGTGAAATACAAAATAACTTAGAAATAAATTAAAATAGACATAAAGTAAAATAGAAAAAAATAAACTAGAAAAAAGAAATTAAACTAATCCTTTAATTTAATATTTGTTCTTCTCCAAGAATCTGCCTTTTTTGGATGAATGGTTCTTTTTTTTGTAAAACAACAAAATAAAAAACCAATAATTATTCCTATGATTAAAAGAACAACTGAAATAATTGTACATCTTGGAATATTTGTTAGACCATTTAAGATTGCGAATCCCGTAATTGAATTAGTCATACTATTTACAGAGTCATTTGTAATTGTTGTTGGAATATTTTCTCTACTTAATGCTTTTTCAATTCTCGCTTCTTCAACAGTTTTAAAATACAAATCAATATTTGAAAGTTCAAGTGCATACTGTGAATAAATCAAAGCAGAATTTGGATCATCCTCTCTAAGATCTATAGCATATTCATAATATGAGTAAGCTAAAATTGGAAAAATACCTTTGTTAATTTGATTAATTATTGATTTTTCTGCAGCCTCAAGTTTTTTTAGAATTATATTATCTACGTCTTGTTCTCGAACACCTATTAAACTCCAAAATAAATTAACTTCTGCACCTGTTTTTGACGCTTTGAAAAGACAAAGAGTGTATTTTTCTTGTTTATAATAATCATATGCATTATCAAAATTATCTTTTAGATCTGTAGCATACACTGGAAAAATTAATTCAAGATGACGAATACGCTCATTAACTTCATTTAATTTTCCTGCACAACTATTTTTCATAGCAGCAGTATCAAGATCAAACTCTGCACCTGGTTGACCTAAAAAAGTACTCCAACTTTTAGCACTATTTATACGTTCAATCAAAAAACCAGTAAATGAAGGATTTTCTTTTGACTCCTCTAAAAGTCTATCTGCTTCGAGAAGACGTTCAGTAACAATCATATATGCTTGAAGATCAGAAATTGTTTTAACAGGTATGTTTTCAATATTTTTATTGAATAAATTTAATGCAGATTCTAAATTTGCAAGGTCTTTTTTTACTTCTTCATCAGTTTTAGTTTCAATATCTTTAATTAAGGTTTGATACTTAACATTAGAACCAAAACAAAAAGATGCTGCAGTGTAAAACCTCTCAGATTCTAAACCTAATTTTCCTTTTCTTAAAAGATCATTACCTTGTTGTAAAATATTTTCAAGAAATTCATCGAGTTCAATATCCTCGTCAAGAATAACTTCTTTTAGTTCATGACTTCGATCACACAAATTAGTAGCCACGCTTTTCATAGTTTGGATATATTCAGGATCAATTTCCAATTCTCCTTCAACCTCGTCGAATTTAAATCCTGTGAATTCAAATAGTGCTTCATTAAGATATGATACTTCTTTTACTTCAATACCTTCTTGAATTCCTAATTCTATAATATCTATAGTTTCATTTTCATTTTCTATGATTGATTGTCCAAATGGCACAAGAACTTTTTTTATTCCTGCACTTTTTGCAGCAGATAATTTTTTATCAATCATTCCTACTGGACCTATAATATAACCTGAATTTAAAGTACCGCTTAATGCAATACTATCATCAATTTCTAAATCTTTAAGAACTGCAATTGTAAGAACTGCAACACTAGCACTAGCACTAGGCCCTCCAATGATTGCAGAATTTGCTTTAATAGTATAAAAGAAATCATATTGTTTACAATCAATTTCTGCAAGCTTACATGCCATATCTTTTGCAAATGTTGTTGAAATTTGAGTATCAATTTTTGCAAGAGGGACAGTTTGCATAAATACTTCTCCTGACCCTTTAGTTATTCTGAGAGTAAGAGTTGCAGTTGAACCAACAAGATCTTCTCCAGTATCACTCACTGCTAAAAGTTTTACAGATGCTTTTCGTTCAAAAGTCCCAAACGCTGAAGCAGACATTGCAGAAAGTAGAAATATAGATAAAATAATTATTAAATAAATTGGAAGAGTTAGTTTTTGTTTACTTCTTTTTTTTATAGTTACCATATTAACTATAGTTGAAAATTCGGATGTATAAAAAGTTTCTTTGTCATAAATCTGGGACGAATGAATATAATATTAATAGGATATAATATTAATAGAATATTAGAGTGATGGAGATAAAAGAGAATTATTATTTTTATTAATTAATTATTGTGGTCATTAATTTGTTATTATTTCTTAGTTGACTTTTTCTTTGCAGCAGGTTTCTTTTTTGTATTTTTTTTAGTAGGAGTTTTTTTTGGTTTTGTTGTTTTTTTTGTTTTTTCTACTGGCGTTTTTGTAGGATCATCATTAACATTTTGAGTAAATTTACATTTAGGATATTTAGAACAACCATAAAAACTTCCATAAATAGATTTTCTTAAAACAAGATTTCCTTCACTACACTTAGGACACTTAATATGTTCATGTTCAACTTTCTCTGCAGCTTCTTTTTCTTCACCACTAAGCGCTTTTGTAGGGCACTTAGGATTAATACAAAGTTCTTGAGGTCTCTTTCCTCTCTTAAAAACTAAAATCATAGGATAACTACATGCTTCACATACTTTTTCAGCACTCTTAAACCCTGCACCTGAAGGAAGTGAGAATGTTGTTTTACAATCAGGATATTTATCACAAGCAATAAACTGACCAAACTTACCATGTCTGACTTCTAATATTCCTTGTTTACAAACAGGACAAGGACCAATATATGCCATCTCTTTCATAGTTTCTCGAGTTGCTTCTGCCAGTTCTTTACCAATATCTGCTTCGTGTTTTTTGAATCTCTCTAAAATTTTTGTTAAAATCTTTTTAACTTCTTCAAGAACTTCTTCTTCTGTTTTTTTATTTTCTCTAATCTTTTCCATTTGTAGTTCAAATTCTCTAGTAAGTTCTTCATCAAGAATATCAGGACAATATTTTTCTAAAGTTTCAACTGCACGAATTCCTAAATTTGTAGCTTCAATAGATTTTTCTTTTACATAACCTCTTTGATAAAGGTTATCTACAATGGATGCTCTTGTAGATTTAGTTCCAAGACCACGTTTTTCAAGTTCTTTAATAATAGACGCAGGAGTATATCTTTTAGGAGGTTGAGTTTCTTTATCATGCATTAAGAATTTAGTAATATCTATAATATCTTGTTCATTAAACTTAGGTAATTCTTCTTCTTTTAGCATAACAAATCTGCCATATAATTCATGCCAACCTTTAACAACTGTAGTTGTTCCTTTAATAACAAAAAGCTCTTCTTTAACATCAATTTTCGCAGTGATTGTTTGTCTAACTGCAGGATCTCCAAATGTTGCTAAAAATCTTCTTACAATTAATTCATAAAGTGCAGCATCTTTTTCAGTAAGATTTCCCATTTCTCCTGTTGGATGAATAGCAGGATGGGCAGGATCTGTTTTTTTACCTTCGTTAGGTTCAATTTTTGGTTTTTTCAAAATTTCTAAACAATGTTTTGTATAATAAGGATTATTTTTTAATTTTTCAAGAATTCCTTTTAGATTAAGTTCTTTAGGTAATTTCTGCGACGAGGTTCGAGGATATGAAATTATTCCATGAACATAAAGACTTTGAGCAATTTCCAGAGTTCGTTTAGGTGCAATTCTTAGTGTTCTATACGCTTCCATCTGAAGGGATGTAAGATCGAATGGATGTGGAGGTTCTTGTTTGAATTCTCTAGTTTTAACTTCTTTAACAACTCCCTTTTTTTCTCCAGTTATTTTTTCCATCACTTTTTGAGATTCGTCTTTTTCCCAAAATTTGTCTTTAACATGCCAGGCAATAAGTGATTCTTTTAGCTTAGTTGTTCCATTTAATTCGATTTGCCAATAAGGAGTTGGAACAAAAGCTTTAATATCTTTTTCGCGATTAACAATGATTTTTAGTGCAGGACCTTGAACTCGTCCTGAAGAAAGAACTTGGTGCATTCTTGAAACATGTTTTATAGATAATGTTAGAGCACGACTAAGGTTAATACCATACATCCAATCTAAGAAGTGGCGAGTTTCTCCGGCATTAGCTTGACCCCAATTAAGATTTTTACTTTTTGATTGATAAGATTTTATTAAATCACCTTTTGTTAAGGTTGAAAACTTCATACGATTAGCATCTTTTTGTTTTAATGCAAATCTCATTATATTTAGACCTATAACTTCACCTTCAACATCATAATCTGTTGCGATAGTAAACTCATCAGCATCTTTTCCCAATTTTTTAAGAAGTGTGATAAATTTAGTAGTGTTAAAAGCATTTTTTTTCTTAGAAGAATTAGGTTTCCATTCAATATCAAATACAGGATAATCCCAAGGACCCTTCTCTTTTTCGTCTAAACCATACAAATGTCCTACTCCTGAAGCCACCACAATATCTCGATTTCCGTGCGTAACAAGATAATAATTGACTCCTTTTTCTGCTTTTTGTATTGCTTTACCGTCGGCAAGAGCATCTGCTATTTTTTTTGCCGCACTAGGTTTTTCACAAACAATTAACTCATATTTACCACTCATCCAAACAAAAAACAATGAGTTATTTAAAAAACTTATGGTAACCTTTAAATACTTTATAATCATAATTGATTTTATGAATGAGAAAAAAAAAGTGGTTCAAAACACTGCAATAATCGCAGGATTCTTTATTTTACTATTGATATTCTTATTTGGGCTTAATACAAATCCTACAATAACAGGTCTTACAACACTAGATAAGTCATATAAAACTTTAGTTTTAACTGAAGATACTGTGTTAAATCCTGGTGTTTATGATTATGGTTTTTCAAAAGAAAAAGGAATTGCAATCTTAATTAAGGCAGATAACATTGTTCTTGATTGCAGAGGATCGATTATTCGTGGAGGAGGAAGCGGAGTTGGTATTTATGCAGTGGGTCAGAAAAATGTTAAACTAAAAAATTGCAATATTGAAGGTTTTGAATATGGACTTTATGTTGATTTAGATAATATTGATTTGAATGCTGTAAATTCTTATGAAAATACTATTGAAGATATTTGCGTTGAAGGAATTTGTTCTGTTGAATAATGTTTTAAATAATTCAATAACTGGGTATACTTGTTAAGATTAAATTTGTATTATAAAATTTTTTAAAAATGAAAAATTTACTAGGATTTGAAAAATGGTTTTTGTTATTATCTATCTTGTTTGTAGTTTTTACATTTATTTACATATCTGAATTTGATACATTTAATAATGATCTTGATAAAAATCTTGTTGGCGCTGCAAGATATGCAAAAGTAGACCGAAGAACTGATCAAAGAACAGAACCAAAAATAACAAACGGAATTCTTCAAAAACCAAAAATTATTAGTTCTATAGATCATAAAACTCAGTTAAATAATGAGATTAAACCAACTTGTTCTGATAACATTAAAAATGGTGGTGAAACAGATATTGATTGTGGAGGTGATTGTGGAATATGTGCTGGCGATTATTGTGGAACATCAACTGAGTGCAAGTCAAATTCTTGTTATAATAACCTATGTGTTATCATAAAAGATCTTTGTAAAAATGGACAAAAAGAAGATTTTGAAACAGATATTGATTGTGGAGGAATATGTGCAAAAAAATATGAACAACTTTGCACTAATAATAATCAATGCAAACAAGATGGAGATTGCAGTTCTCAATTTTGTTTACCTGCAGAAAAAAAATGTGCACCTCCTGAAATTCAATCTTGGCTTGATTATGACTATCAAACTTCTCCTGGACCAGCAGTTAATAAAGCAGTTAATGAAATAAAAAATGAAGTTCAAATTACTAATCCTCAAGCAACATTAAAAAAAATAACCAAATTTATCCAAAATAATGTATTGGATTCTCAACAACTATTATCGTCTGCAGATAAAGGATCTAAAACTGCAGAAGATATGATTTCAAATAGTGAATTATTGCAGGGATGCACAGATTTTGGAGTTGCTTTTGTTGCAATTGCTAGAGAAATAGGATATCCAACAATCTATGTCGATACAATAGAATTAGACCTTCACAAAAGATTAAAAAATGGATGTTCATCAGTTCCTCCTAACGGTCATGTATTTGTAAATGTTTATTTTAATGGAGATTGGAGAATATATAATCCAACACAAGGAAAATTTATTAATCCAGTATATGGTGTTATTACTTACTGCTCTGATCACAATGGCTATGGCGACACTTGTTATATATATAATTGTGAAGAAGATTCTGGTGTAATAGGGCCTGAAGGCTGCTATTTTTATAATCTTGACGCAGATCTTGAAGTTAAAACAGTAGTCATCACTGAAGGCAAAGTAAGAAAAGGAGTATCGTTGTGGGATTTTGGAGTAGATAATAGAGATCATGCTAATATAAAATTACATGAAGAGTATGGTGTACCTTATCAATATAATTATTGTAGTTCATAATCAAATCATTCAAGTCTAGAAATATTTATTAAACACATTCTTTTCTTTTCTTTTTATGAATACTAATGAACTAATTAATGAAATCTGTGTAGATCTCAAAAAAAATATTGCTAGTTCTGATTCTAATGTTAAAATAATGTTTTCTGGAAAAGGTTATGATTCTATTCCAATAACTAAATCAAACTTTCATCAAATAAAATCTTTAGTAAGTTATGGTGAGTTGGTTTTTGTTGACGGAGGAAATCTAGAATTATTAAGCGCACCAAATTTTTCAGTTCAATTATTGCGAGTTTGTGCTGTTAAATATAAAAACAATGAACGAGTTTTTATTAAACGGGTCGAGTGTTTTTGTGTTGTTAATTCGTTTGTTAAACGTTCTGAAAATTCTGTAGAGAATTCTGCCGCAAATATATGGTATAAAGTTAAAATTTATCCTATTGATGAGGCGGACAGTGACTTTTTTGAGTCTATGAATGGTCTTGAAATAAATTCTCAAGAAGAAAGCATAAGTTCTGGCGGGAAACGAGCAAAAATTAGTTCTGTTGTAAATGTTGTACGAAGATTTTTAGAAATAGATTTTGCCAAAAATATGATTTCTGAGTTGCTGTCAGGGTTTATTATTTTAGATGGTACTTTGGAAGCAAATTATCCTGGAGAAATTGAAAAACTCACAGGTTTGTGCGAGTCTGCTAAGAAAAAAGAAGTAACTGTTTGTGCTTTATCAAAAACAACAAATTTGTTTACATCAAATTCGAATTCTGCACCTGCATACTTAAATTCATTATCTCCATTTAACAAATGGTATTATTATCCTTCTGTAAAAATTGCAAGTTTTAATGAAAATCACAGTGCAGAAATTTATTTTTTAAAATTAAATGAACATAGCGATTATGTTTTCAGATTTGAAATAAATAAATCTCCTCTTCTGGAGGGTGATTTTTTAGATAAACTTTTTTGGTTGCTGGAACAAAACTCAAAAGATGCAGTGTTTTTAGGTTACCCTTATGGATTAATAGAAGTAGATAAGTTCGCAAGAATAGAAAAAAAAGAAGCAGAAGCACTACAAATATTGTTTCTTTCGAAAATAAGCTCGAATTTTCATCTATTAAATTCAATAAATGCTCTTAATGCTCACGATATATTGGATAGAATAAGTTAAGTAAGATAATTTTTGTAGGTTTTATGCGTGTTGTTTGTTCATATATATTAATAAAAAATAGGCTAATATGAAATCCTTAGAAATCTGAGCAAAGGCGGAGACTCATTTTGACCTATGGTCAAAAAAATCACGACGAACGCCCTGCATACCTAGCAAATTAAAAATTTGCGAGGTCTCACAAATTCTTTGAATTTGAGAGC
>JABJCP010000031.1 GCA_018668595.1 Candidatus Woesearchaeota archaeon | reverse complement strand
TCTCGTCGAGATTTATTTTTATAATTTGTTCATGCACTTTAAAATTATTGTAATTATGCTTATTATTATTATTGTTGTTGTTGTTGTTGTTGTTGTTGTTGTTGTTGTTGTTGTTATTATTATTATTATTATTATTGTTATTGCTGTTATCATTGTTATTATCATTTACAAAAGAATTTTCTCTGCTGTTCATATTGTGTTGTGAATGAAGATTTATTTTAGACATCGAATTAATATTAGGGTGGAGCATAAGATAGCTTAGGAGGGCATTACCGTCATTGGTATCAAGAACAAGTGCTGCTTGAAAATTGTAGCCTAATTTTTTAAAATCAATAATTGATGAGTATTTTGTGATTATTTCTTGTTCGCATTTCTTTAGACGGTCGTAAATAGTGGTCACTGGAATAGAGGTCTTTTGCGAAATATGTGTAATATGTTGTCTCGCGTTGGCTCTAAGAAATGAAAGAATCTTCACATCTTTTCGCATTATGCCTCTTTTTCCCACTTACTCCACCCTATAGTATAGTATGTTGTGCAAAATTATAAAAGTTCTTTATGATTTTTTTAATTAAACGCAATGTTTAAATACTAGTTTCACCATATATTTAATGTAAGACCAAAAATTTTACAAAATTGAACCTCGTCGGCAAAAATTCCGTTAATTTTTAGAAAAAACGCTGACAATTAAATGGGTAATTCCTGTTTATGTATTAAAGTAATGACGCTAACTGTATTAATTACAATGATTCTTAGATTATATGTCTGTTGCTGATGAATAGTTCGTGATATTTTCGATTTTTTTGATTAAATATGGGGTGAAATCAAAATAATTAATAAAAATAACATAGTTAACAAATTAGATGCCAAAGACAAAAAAATACTTGCAGAGCTAGATTTAAATGCAAGACAACCAGTTGCTAGAATAGCAAAAAAAATAGGGGTTTCAAAAGAAGTTGTAAATTATCGCATTAAAAATCTTGAAAAAAAAGGAATTATAAAAGGATATTATGCAGTTCTTAATATAACTAAATTAGGATATCACTTATGTAGATTTTTTATGCGATTTCAAAATGTGGATGTTTCTAAAGAAAAAGAAATAATGGAATATGCTGCAAAGCATAAATCAATAGGCTGGATTGTTAATACCAGAGGTCCTTGGGATTTAGTATTTGTAATTTGGGCTCAAACAATACCCGATTTTAAAGAAGTTGTTGACGAGATTTCTTATAAATATGGAAATTATTTTAAAGAAAAATATGTGAGTATTGCAACAAAAGTATATCATTTCAAACATAATTATATTTATGATGCAAAAGATTATTCTGAACTTATTGTAGGTGGCAATAAAAATATTGAATCTTATGATGAAACTGATTTAAAAATTCTTGGTTTGTTAGCAAAAGACGGGCGTATATCTACTTTGGCTATTGCTAAAAAACTAGACGTAACTCCCAATGGTATAAAATATAGGATGAGAAAATTAAGAAATAAAGGAATAATTCAGGGATATAGGCCTTATATTGATTTAACCAAATTAGGATTTCAAAGATTTAAAGTAATTCTTTTACTGAAGGATTTAACACAACAAAAAATGATGAAATTAATTGAATTCTTAAGATGTGAACCTTATGTTGTTTATGTCACTGAAGCAGTAGGTCATAGTGATTTAGAATTTGAAATTGACGTCGAGAATTCATCTCAATTACATGAATTTATGAATCAAATTCGTGTTGAATTTGCAGATACGTTAAAAGATTATCAAACCTGTATGACTTATTCAGAAATAGGAATAAATTATTTACCTGGAGAAAAACATAGATTTTTGAATTTGAATGACAATCAAGGGTTGTAAGTAAATCAAAGTTGACAAGTAAATTAAAGTTATTAATTAAATTAAAGTTTGTAAGTAAATTAATAGGAGTTAGTAAATTAATATTTGTAAGCACTATGTTTTTTTATCTCCAAAAGAAAATTTTATAGCTTTTCCTAAATGTTCCATTTCAATCGAAGGAATCATTTGCCTGAAATCGCCATATACTGAGTCAAATGAAATGTCTCTAGGTTCAAAAAAACCAGATTCTTTCATTAATTCAGAATAATTCTCACCATAACCTTCTATAAAATAATATGCAGTTTTAGAACCAAATGGTTGAATATCTTTTTTTATTATGGTTTTTATTAAAAAATCTTTAATATAATTAAATCCATCTTCTGTTTTTATCTTTGCCCAAAAAAGTTTATTTAAATATTTTGATACAGGCAGGCCATCAACATAGCGTTCAATAAGTTTTCCTGTTGATTTGTTTCTATCTATGTATCCCCATAATCCTAGCCAAGCTTGAAAATTTGCTTCAGTCTCTTCAGCTTCTTCTAGAGTAACTTCATAAATGATACGTTTCTTTAATGTATTTTCACTAAGTCTATAAAATTCTTCTGTAAATTCTTGTGTTGGTTCAAATATGAATGAATCTGTATCTGTATTTACTATGGTGTTATTTTCTCCTAATTTTAAATAAGGAGCAGCAAATGTTGGTCCGCAATACCAATCCCAAATACACATTGTTCCATCAGGTTTTAAAATAGAATATAGTGACTTAAAGAACTGAGTCTTGTTTGTGTTATGCATTATCGCAGCACCTGAAACAATTAAATCAACACGATTTTGAAATGAATCTAAATGAGGATTTAAATGTAATCTTCCAAAATTTGCACGAATATAATCAACATATTTCAAAGAATTGAATGTTTTTCCATTTCTAAGTAGGTTTTTTGTTTTATTAAGACTTCTAACATCTCCGTCTATAAGCATGACATGAATATGATCTTGGTAATTCTTAGGAACATGACCTTGATTGGAAAGAGAATGGATTAATTCTATGAGTGGAACTATTGTATTTCCAGATCCTGGACCTATATCGAATATTGTAAAATAGGGAGTTTTTGCATATTTCTTTTTATATTCAAAATTTTCAAAGAATGATTTTATTTTATTTTCTGTTGTAAACGCAAGTAATTTATTTGCAGCAATTGTTATTTTAGTAGTTTCTTCAATTCTAGAATCTATTTGATCAAAACTATCATTTCCAATCCATTCATCGTTTGTTGTGTATGAATCAGACCCTATATCATATAAGACATTCCAAATAGAATCTCGTAATTTAGATTCAGATTCGAATGAATATAAATCATCTTTTATTTTACTAGTTTTTAATAATTTAATTAATTGAGAAATATCAATCCAATTTTGCAAATATTTTTTAGTAACTCTTGGAAACATACCCACTCTATTTAATGGATATTTTGATTCTTTATAGGGATCTAGAATTTTAGAATATGGTTTTTTAATTTCAAATAAAAATTGAGATCTATCTACGAATTCGTTGTAAATTCTTTTTTCTAGTTCTGATTCTTTTAATAACTCTTTAGAGAACATATTTTTCATCTATGCTAATAATTCTTTTGAAATTTATAAAACTTTCTTATCGTATTACTTAATGGTCAGAACTTGTTTATTATATCGAAAAAATAGAAGAATAATTTGCAAAAAACTAAAATGATAATGATTAATCTAGTCAAAATTCGTATTTTTGTCGATAAAATTATGTTTTTGTTGTTTAATCTTCAAATCTATTTTTATTTCCATTTATTCTATTTTTATTTTCTTCGACAAAATCGAATTTAGTCATGGGTCTTGAACCTGCTTTGTAACCCATTATTCCAACTTCTAATTCAATAAAATGAAATGGATCGACTAAAGTATCTATTATAGGATATGACATTTTTCTTATTTGTTCAAGATGTTCTGCACTAAATAAATGACCTATTTCATGAACAGTAGTATGAATATTATTTTCATCTTTTTCATCTAAAACAACAAAAGTATAATCTCCCCCAATATCATCTACCAATCCTCTTATTGGAGAAATATTTGCTCCATATTGAACAAATGTGATGATAAGTTCCGCACTTTTTTTCCCATTGTTATCAAAATTAGCTAAATATTTTTGTTTAATTTCGTCTAATAACTGAAATGAATCAATATCCTCTGATAAATAAACATAGCAACGATCTTTATTTATTCTTTCATAAATTTGCATATCTAGAGGTAGAACTTTATTTATGGTAAAGTTAATATCGAACTGATCATATATTTTAAGTCCTGCAAGTGCAGTTGTAATTCTTGACATCCAAGATTCATTTTCTTTACAAATACCTTCTTTATAACAATTATCGTAAAAATCTTTAACACTAGCATCTACAACAACATCTAAAGAAACATTTATTTTTTCATCATTTTTTTTATACAATTCGTCAACCACATAATTAAGAAGAACAGTTTCCAAAACAAATTCATTATAAAAATCAGATTTTCTTTGATTATAATTATATTCGATCACATCTATATCTTTACGAGTTTGATTAATTTGTTTGTCAGGGGTGCTAATATTATTTAATATGAATCCAGAACCAACATATAATGTTAATGGAATTAGTGCAATAGCAACATAATTACGAATTTTATGTGCCAGAGATCTATTTTTAATCTTTATTTTTTTATTTTGTTTTATAGATTCATTCTCTTTTTTTTGTTTTCTTTTTTTCCAAAACATTTTTTTTTAGGCATGTCTAGTTTAGCTTTTTTTTGATTTTTTTTGGTTTTTTTTGGTTTTATTTTCGTTTTTTTCAAACTTTGTTTTATGTTTTATTTTTTGTATTATTTTCTAACGTTTTTTGCTCCGCATCTATCAACACGAATATGAATTACATCTCCTTTGTTTAAACGACAAGAGACAAATCTATCTTTTTTTATTAAACGACTAGCACTCGAATTTTTTATGTGTCGTTTAATTACGCGTTTTAGTTTACGGGCTTTCCACCGAATTTTCCATAAAATTTTCAATTTAAACACCCCGTTAAGATACCCCCTAAACTTTAATTGTATCAAAGATTGTATGATTCTGTTACTTCAAATTGATGATCGAAAAAATTAACTTTACCTAATAAAAAAATAAATCCTTGAGAAAATTCACTTAGTTTTAGACATTCATCTAATTCTAAATTACCTAAGTTAATATCATTTGAGTCGCTAGACTCTTCTAAATTATAGTTATTATCAGGAGAACAAATTTGTGCACTGCCTAAATCATCTAAGCACTCTGCAAATACTTTAGTAAAATAGCTTAAGCCCAATGAATAAGAAAACTTACTTGTTTTATCTTTTGAAGATGAAGTAATTATAACGCCTCTATAATTTTTTGGACGACAATCTATAATTCCTCCAGCATGACACGCGTCAATAACTGTAGCAATTTTTCCTTTAAATTTTTTCAAATAATAAAACAATTCTTCTGATTTAATTTTGCCATCAGGAACTATTATTTGAAGCTGATTTTGATTTTCATCATCTGATACTGCATGTCCGACTAGATAATTTTCTTGGAGTGAAGGATTATAACTTAGTGTAGTGCAACCATTTTCTAAATTACCGTGGCCTGTATAATAAAAAAAGAGTTGAGTATTTTCGTTGCTGTTTTTTGAAACTTCTTGAATAGTTTTGTAAATATCTTCTTCAGATTCATTATCTGAATCCAAAATAAATATGGAATAATCATTTTTTTCTAAAACCTCTGTCATTATATTTATATCATTTCTAAAAACCTTTGCTGCTTCTGGTCGAGAATCATGACCTACAATCAATATGGCATATTTATTTGTTCCTCTGGATTCTCGAATAACTTGTTCAATATCTCTAATTGGTTTTATCGGTTGAGTTTCATTAACTTGCGAGTTTTCAAGATCTATGTTCTCAGACGATATGTCGTCTAGTTCAGATTCAACAAATCTATTTTCAGGATTACAAGCAGAATCTCTAGGACATGCAGGAATTTGTTCAGTTATCGAATCAATTGTTGTTTGTGGTTTTGGTTTATGAGGTTTTAGTTCTGAACAAGCAGGTAAAACTAAGGTAGAGCCAATTAGTGAATATGAAATAATCTTTTTTAGATTTCTAATTATTCTATTATTTTCTCCATACATTTCAAGCTACCTCTTTTAATTCTTTTTTACTTCCAGAATAATAAAATAAAAGAATCTCGTCGGCACATTCGCTCAAATATTTTTTTGCGCGATAAAGTTGATTAACTGCTTTTTCATATCCATCATTACACTTTACTTCATAGATATGCCAAACGCCATTGATAATTCCCACTAAATCAAGTTCGCCAATCAATTTATCAGAAATTGGATCTCTATATTCTATTTCTTTTAAAACTAGTTGATATCTATCTTTTATTTCAGATTCAAGTTCAGAAACATAAGTTTGGTGTTGTTTGAAAGATCCTTTCACATAAGTATTGTTTTCTTTTTTTATGTTATTATTTAGTTTTCTTTCAGAATCATATTTATCTTTATTAGAATCTACTATGTTAACTAAATTATTTGAATTAGTATTTGTAGAATAATTATTTTCAGAATATTTTTTTTCAGAATACTTATTTTTATTAGATTTCTTAGACGTTTTTTTATTCCGACGGTAATTTTTTCTACCCATCGTTATTTACCTCAATTATTTCTGTAATTTCTGCACGATTTAAAATATCTTCACTTGGTGGTTGAGTTAAATAATTTAAATGCTCTAAAGAATCTTCAAGAACAAATTGCCATTTCATATATTCTTTATTTTCATGAATTTCAAAATTGATTAACCCCCTTGGACCAGGATATAAACCAGCATTATCTACATAGGGACTCCAGGGTTGCATTCCTGGACAACTAACAATAAAAGTTCCATCTCCAAAACCTATGCCGCAGTGATGTGTGTGACCAAATATTGCAAGACGAGAATTTCGATTTGAATTTAATAATTTATTCATACCTCCAAGAACTTGATCTGGTCCTCTTCCTGGAGAGTGTGCAACATATAATGAACCAAAATCAAGATCTAATTCTCCAACGCCATATTTTTCTCCGAATGCAGAAACAACATGAAGATCTTTCGAATCTAGATATTTTGCATCTAGTAATGTGCTCAAATCAGTAGCTTCGTCAAAAAACTTACTGGTTTCATTATAATGATTTCCACTTACTAATATGATTTGGCAGGATTCTTCTATAAAATTTTGTAGAAATGGTACTAAGCGTTTTTTAAATTCTACTTTTTGTTTGCTAACATTAGTTATGGGAATTGATTCTCTAAAAACCTTGTTCAAATAAGAAATTACTTCTATTTTTTCTTTATCGGACAGAATGCTGTTTATAACTTGATTTACTTTCTCATCTAAATATACAGGAGGAAGCGCTAAATATTGTTCATTTGATCCAAAATGTTTTTCTAATGACCCATGAATTATATCCCCGTTAAGTACTATGAGTTTAGGAGAATATTCTTTAATTACTTTTTTCGATGCTTCTAATATGTCATAATTGCTAGGTCTGCCTGGCGCGTTTGGGCAACCAATGTGCGAATCAGACATTGTTGAACCTTTAACCAATTCATTTTCTTTTATTGTTTCATTTTTTTTGTAATTAATTAATTCATCGACGCTAATAAATTCAAATTCATTTATTTTATTTGGATAAATTGTGTGAATAACTGCGCCTGATGCATAATTGTTTGCTTCGAATCTAGACACGTGCCAATTTTTTAAACCCTTTTTTCGTATGGCTGCTAGTTTTTTAATTGATTGGAACGCAGGTAATTTTATGTTAAAACAATATTTGGGAGTTTTTCTAAAATTTTTACCGTATGAGTGATCTTTTTTTTGTGTTGGTTCAGATTTTTTTGGTTGAGGCTGAACTCTAAATCCTCCTTTTCCGTGAGCAGTGAGATAAATATCTGGAACTTTAGTTTTTGTTTTATTTAATGCATGATTTCTTTGTTTTGCATTTTTTATATCTGTTAAAATAGGCGCATAAGATCTATTTGATGATGAATGGGCCAAGCAAAAATCAATACCTTTGAGAGTTATATCAATTTCAAAACCTGAGTGAACATGAAAATTTCTGTATGAATCAAATATATTGTATATTAATGAATTATATTCATTTTTAGCAAGTCTAAATAATAATTCTTCCTCGTCGGCATTTATTTGTTTTCGTTTAGTTAAAGAAAAAAAACCTGCAGCTTCTTTTTCGCGCATCATCGCGTTTACTTGAAGTTCATATTGGCGAATTTTAAGTTCTCGATCTTTTATTTTTTCTTTAATAGATTCAATTGATGTATTTATTTGATTGAGTCGTTTAAAAACTTGTTTTTTTGAAGAAATATTTGTCAAAAAATTTAATATATTATTTTCGCCAAATTCGTTTTCATTTAATTCAGTTCTGTTTGAACCATTTTCATTCAATTCATTTAGTATTTCATTATTTTCTTTGATAAATTTGTTAAGTTTATTATTAACTAATTCTTCTGAATCTTTAACATAAAGAATTTTTTTTAATTTTTTTAAAATATCTTTTTCATAATTATATAAATCTTTTTCTAAATTTGATTCATCAAGTTCTTTTTGAATTTTACCACATTTTTCTTCTACAGTTCCAAGATTTTTTCTAAATCGTTTATAATCATTAATTTTTATTTCTTTTAATCCTTTAATATTTTTAATATCTTCTTCTCCTTGAATATAATGTATTTCAATATCTGTTAAAAGTTCATTTAATTTACTAATTTCTCGTCTAGACAAATCAACTGCTTCGCCCATATTGGTAATTTTTTGAGCGACAAAATTAGTTATATATTCTTTATCTTTTTTACTTAAATTTCCGTTTAATGCTTCAATTGAGCGTTCAGACAATTCTTTATTTTTATCATTTCCAAGAAATCGCATTTCTTCTGAATTTTGGATTCCATAATAATTAGGGATGTATGGAAGAATGCCTCCATTAATTATCACACCATCAATTTTTTTATTTATTTTTTGATCCTTAATAAATTCTACTAGGCCATCCATGGCTCGATCATCATAAATTTTAGTTCCTAGTGATAATTCTCCTAGATAAAGAAACTTTTTTTCATATGTATTTGAAACAACCTCTTCTAACTTTTTTTCTTTTTTCATCTTGACCCCTCTATATTGCCTCTTTTTAATGAGGGGAATGTTGTTTAGTCAGAATTCCCCTTTAGCGAGTTTTGAATAAATAATTTTTATTGATTTTTTTTTTTTTTGAATTATTACGAATTGATGATTTTGAATGAATTGTTTTGAATGAGTAATTTTAAATAAATTATTTTGAATAAATTATCTGGAATGGTTGTTTTTGAATAATATTTGCTTAATATAATATTATTTTTTTGATATTAAGAAAAACCGAAGGGACTTTCGGCATACGGGTTATTACTACCCATTCGGTTTTCCATTGTTAATTATATTCTCGTCGGGTAAAATCAAATCAGGATTAAATGCCAACATATCTTTGTATTCAGATATGTGAACTCCTCCCATAAACCCATCTGCACTTAGTTTAACACAATTTGTTCCAACCCAATACAATTTATTTTCTCGTTGTATAAAATACGGCCCTCCAGAACTACCTCTATCTCCGCTAATGTCAAAAATAATAAAATGTTTTTCCCTATCTTTAGCAATAGTAAATCCCACCGCAGGATTGGCAACAATTCCTTTAGAAATTCCTTTAAAATATCCTAAATGGTATCCTATTAAATACGCAGTTTCACCAGGTATTGGATTTATTGTAGGATCTACTATGAATTTATTTGATTTCTTTAATTTTGATGGTGTTCTTAAAATTGCAATGTCTAATTCAGTATTCATGATTACTAATTCGAGAGGTATGTCGTCAGCAGGATTTGAATCTCGGATATTATCTATAATATTAATTTTTTCAGAATTTTTTGAATATAGTTTTAAACCACTATTAATGTCAAAATCTAAAATTGTTTCTGGAAAGTTTACTACATGTGCATTTGTAATAATATATGAATGATTGTTATTAACTTTGTATACAAAACCAGTTCCAGTTCCTTGTATTGTCTTATTTTCATTATTAAAATTATATTCTGCTTTTGTTTTAATACAATAAACAGATTCAGCTAAATTATTAATATTGTTTACTATTACTTGTTCTAATCTATTATTTTCTTTTTGTGTAATTTGTTTAATTTCTTGTAATGCAGGACCGCAACTAAATTGAAGACCCATTGTGCAAGCTAATACTGTTGTTAATAATTTATTCATTTAAAACGCCCCTCTTCTTTTTTTAATTTATTTATTTTTAGCAAGTCACTTAATCCATTATATTTGTCGTCAGATTTTTTTGATCTAAAATATCTTGATGCAGAAAAACCAAGACATCCAGTACTAAGGCCAATCATTTCAACACAGTAGCGATGTTCTCCCACAATAAAACTTTGAATAGAAAGAGCAAGAGCACCTATTCCTGCAACAGGAGTAATATAATCTACAAGTTTATCTGTGATGCCTGTTGTTTTTGGAATAAAAGAATAACCTTTGAAAAGTCTTAACCCGCCGAGAAAAGTGTTGAGTGTATAAAATATGAATGTGCTTGGATACTGGGATGTAATAGTTGACATAGCAAAGCCTGCCGATGATGCGCAGTCCGCCGCAACCGCATATTTTTCATTTTTGATATCATTTTTATAAATATTTATAGCAGTTTCACTTAAATAATCCATTGTTTCACCTTTAGCGAGTTCTAGCGAGTGTTTGATTAGCGCTAGTCAATTAAGTTAGTATGTTTGTGCTTGTTGATTGTATTAGTTTAGTTTGTTAATTATTTTTTTATACCCCTAACACCACAGTATAGTTTATGTCGAGAAAACTTATATAAGTTCTCAGACAAAAATGACTACTTATGAAAAAAACACGAAACAATAGTTCATTAATTTTAAAAATGCCAAAAATATTATGTGTTTTCATTATTTGTAGCTTATTTTTCATTTTTCATTTTTTATAGATTGCAAAGCCTAACCTCTTTTTTTCATATTTATTAGGTTTTAATTCACGAATACTTTCTAAATAATTGTTGATGGAAGGAGGATTAAACTCTTTAGTTAGTTCAATTATCTTATTATATGTTTTTTTATTTATTTCATTATTTATTTCATTATTAAGTTCATTATTTTTTTTATTATTGGTTTCAGTTTCTAGTTTATTGTATATATTATCATTATCTATATTACTAACAAGTTCTATTTTTGTTTCAGAGTCTCTTTTTTCATAAAATATTTTTTTTAACTGTTTTTTTTCTGCAACTTCGCAAATTCCTTTAATATCTCGCCCACTAAAACCTTCTGAATTTTCTGCTAAAATTTGTAAACTTTCTTTATCTAAATGCTTAGCATATATTTGATAAATTTTTGTTCTTTCTTCAATTTCTGGCAGGCGAAAATAAATTTTATTTTTATTAAATCTGCTAAGTATTCCTCCATCTAATTTATCTGCGTGATTTGTAGCGCCTAAAATTAGATTTGTTCTGCTTGATGTGATTCCGTCAAGCTCTGTTAGCAAAACAGATAATACTCTTCCTGTGGCTTCATGCATTCCACCATCTCTTGAACCCACAAAACAATCAAGTTCATCAAGAAAAAGAACACAGGGCATTTCTTTACAAATAGAAAAAATTTTTGCAAGACGCTTTTCAGATTCTCCAAACCATTTAGACATGATGGATTGAACATTAACTTCTACCAACGGCATTTTTAATTCTGATGCAATAATTTTTGCAAGCATTGTTTTACCAACACCATAAGTACCTTCAAATAATGCAACATTTCCTTTAAAACTTGGAGGACTTTTTCTAGTGCTCTGATACATTTTTTCAAGAAGCTCTGGATGGGTGTAAGGTAAAATAATATTGGTTTGAATATTTTCTTTTACATCTGTATATCCTCCCACACAGTTCCAATTATTTTCAGGATTTGGTTTAATAACTCCAATTCCCATTTCAGTTAATTCATTTAATTGATTGGATGTGTTTTGTTTTCTTGGCATGAATAGTTTATACATATCAAAAATAAAATCTTTATCATGTTCGTCTATTAAATAATCAATAAATGCGCGCATAAGAATTGTTTTATTTTGTTCATCATATTTTATTCCAATATTAAATTGTTTTGTATAAATATCTTTTTCAAATTCATCATAAATTTTAGCAAATGAATTTTCAGACAAACTACTTTCTTCATATGGGTCATCATCAGGATCTAATAAGTCATCTATACTATCTTGATTTGAAATTTCATTTTTTGAAGGATGTTTATTTTTGTTTTCGCTGTTTTCTGAATTTTCTTTGTCATTTTTCTCCTTCTTTTTTTCTTTTTTTTCTTTTTCTTCACAGGGGGCATCTTCAGATGATTTAAGATCATAAGTCCTACTAAATAATAAATTATGTGCGTCATTCATTCCTAAATACATTTTAAATAGAGATCCATTTTCAGGTGGGTAATAGAAATTTACTAAATCAAATAATTCTGCAACACATTCTTCGTTAACAGCCGGATTTTGAACTTGAAATGTTATTTTAACAGTATCATCTGCATAATTAAATGAAGGCATATCGTGAGAATTTAAATTTCCTGTTTTTTTTAAATCATAATAAATTCTTTTTAGAAGATCTACTTTTGCTTGTTTATACAAATCAATAAAATGACTATCTTGTTTTGCACTTTCTTTTATCTTCTTTTTTTTATCACTCATTTTTTACCTCCTTTTCTTTTTCTCGTCTAGCTTCGCATTGATTCAAATAATGATCCCAATACTTTTTGATTGAATCTGTTTTTGATTTTATAACATAAGAAATTGCAGTTAGATATGTTTCTCTACTAACTTTATCAAACGCAGGCGCAATGCCTGGATGATTTTTTTTTAATGCAGAATTTACATTCTTTAGAAGATACTTTGGTTCAATTATTTTATTCATGCAATTGCGAAAACAATTATAATATCCCCAATAAAATTCAGTATCTTGATTTAAATGAGTTGAATAATCAGAATAGCCATGCTGGGAAATTATAAGTTTTGTTATTGTAGAATCTACTGTTTCACCTACAAGTTTAGTTATGTCCTTTTGTTGTAAGTTGGGCAAAATAATTTTTGGTTTTGTATTTTCTAATAACTCTTGTTTTTTATTTTTTGCATTTGATTTTGAATTAAATCT
This sequence comes from Candidatus Woesearchaeota archaeon, assembly GCA_018668595.1. Taxonomy (GTDB): domain Archaea; phylum Nanobdellota; class Nanobdellia; order Woesearchaeales; family UBA11576; genus JABJCP01. Next base: position 75,829 of record JABJCP010000031.1, on the reverse strand, counting down.
TAGTTTATCTATTAGTTTGTTTAACATAGTTTTCCCCTATTTTTTAGTAATGTTATATTATAATTTTATAGAACTCACCTTTAGCGAGAAGAGAGTTCGAGTATTACAAACTATTCACTACAGTTTTTAGTTTTAAATATTCTTATTAGAATTTAACACAAAACGAAAAAAACACGAATAGTATCTGGGATTTTTTTAATTAATTAGCTTTTTTTGTTTTTTCACGCGTATAGTAAAGTCTGTCACTTGTTGTTTCTTGACTTTATAATATTTGTTTTACTCATACCTAAGAGCATCCACAGTAATAAGTTTAGAAGCTTGCATTGCAGGAAGAATTCCAGAAAGTACACCTACAATAAATGAAAAAGAAAGTGCACCTACAATAAGATACCACGAAAAATATGCAGAAATAAACGTAACACCTGTTGCGTGAATTCCTATTTCAACAAGTTTACTAATTCCAACACCTAAAATAACTCCTATTATTCCCCCGCCTAATCCGAGAATTCCTGACTCAATCAAAAATATTTTGAACACATCTTCATTTCTAGCACCAATTGCTTTCATAATTCCAATTTCAGGAGTTCGCTCAAGAACTGATGTATACATTGTGTTCATAATCCCTACTCCCCCGACGAGTAAAGAAATTACTGCAATTCCAATAAGAACTGCACTAATAATTGCAAAAATCGAACCAAATGATTCCATTAGTTGTGCAGATGTTTGAACTGTGAAATCTTCATCACCTTCATCATAACCTCTACTTTTTCTTAGATCTTTGCTCATTCTTTCTGCTACAATTTCAACATTTTCTTCGGGATTGACTTGCGCTATGATTATATCTAATTTATCAGGTTCTTCTAAAACATCTCTTGCAACATCTAAACTGATTAAAAGTTGAGAATCGTCTTGAGGATTTCCAATTTCAGAAATAACACCTATTACTTCAAATTTTTTCCCTTCAACTTGTATAGAATCTCCTATATCTACTTTTCGGTCAAAGAATTTGCCTTGATGAACCCAACTTCCAACAACTGCTTTGTACCTATCTCCTTTTTTTAGATCTCTTCCATGAGTAATTGTAAAACTAGACATACTATTAATAATTTCTTTTGTTTCATCTTGAGGAATTCCCGTCACAAAAGTATATTTTGTTTCATCTCTTGTGCTAACTTGAAGAGATTTGTATAACATCCCTCCTGCACGTTTAACACCTCTTGTTTTTCTAATAACTTCTGCATCTTCATCTTCAAAAATTTTATCGCCTATGCCTAAAAAACTTCCTTTAGCCATAACCATTATTTTATCCACGCCCATATTTTCGAATTGTTCAGTAACAGCATCTTGTAAACCTTGACCTATAGAAATGAGAGATACAACTGCAGCAACACCAATAAATATACCTATCATGGTAAGTAAAGTTCTCATTTTTCGCGCAGTGATTGAATGAACTGCTAAAATAAAGTAATCTAACATTTTTTTGAGGTTTAAATTTTTATTTTTTCATTTTGTTTTTATTTTCTTATTTTTTGTTAATTTATCTTTTGTTATTTTATCTTTTTTTTCTTAAGGCATCTACTGGTTGAAGTTTTGCAGCTTGTCTTGCAGGTAATAACCCGCTCATAGCTCCGATTAAAAATGAAAATAATAATGCTCCTAATATTAGACTAAATCCAAAACTAGGTACTAAAGAAACGTCGAACATAGATGCTGCTAACTGAGCCACTTTACTAAATCCATAGCCTAAAAGTAAACCAATTATGCCCCCTACAGTTCCAAGCATTCCAGATTCAATAAGGAAAAGTAAGGATACATATGAATTTCGTGCACCGACAGATTTTATAATTCCAATTTCTTTTCTACGTTCAAGAACTGATGTATACATTGTGTTCATAATTCCAATTCCGCCAACAAGTAATGAGATTGCAGCAATACCTACAAGTACGCCTTGAACCATTGCAAGAATTCCATTGAGTTGTTCAATTGTTTGAGCAGAGCTTTGAACTGAAAAATCTTCCTCACCTTCATCAACATCTCTATACTTTCGCAAAACTTTTTCAATTTCATCAATCACATCATCAATGTTTTCGCCATCAGCAACTTTGGCAATAATTACATCAATATTATTTGGTTTTTCAAAAAGTTCTCTTGCTGATTCAATAGGAATTCTAATTAAACTATCATGCATTCCAGTTCCAATTTCGTTTTGAATTCCAATAACATTAAAATCAATTCCATTAATTGTTATTTTATTTCCTACATGAATATCTTCTTCGTAAGTTTCATAGGCTATTTTATGGCCTATTATTGCTTTGTGATTATCGGATGCTTTAAATTCACGTCCTTTGCCTATGTCAAGAAGCCCTATTGATTTATAGTATTTAGTCCTTTCAGAATCTGTATGCATGCCCCAAACAGAAAAAGATTCTAACTCATCTTTATATTCAATTACGCCTGTATCTGAAATAATTCCGCTGGCAAGTTCAATCCCATGAATTTTGTTTACTAATTCTGCTTCTCGTTCACTAAGAGTATCAACCGAAGCTGATGAACTCATGGGTCCAAAAAATGCACCTCCTGGAACAATCATGATTCTACTTTTACCAATTTTTTCAAATTGTTCATTAATACTATCTCTCATACCTTGCGAAAGAGAAATCAAAGTGACAACTGCAGTAATGCCAATAAAAATACCTAGAACTGTAAGCCAACTTCTTAGCTTTCTTCTTCTTAAATTTTTTAATGCTAAAATAAAAAAATCTCCAATCATAATATAACCTACCTATGTTAAATTTAAAGAAAAAATTTAAAGTAAAATTTAATTGTCTTTTTCAAGCTTTTTACGTTTTTGTTTTTTTCTCCAACTTCTATAAATTAAATAGACTATAATTATTATTATTATAACAAATGTTATAATCATAGCACTTCTACTTTTTTGTTCACCTGTTTTATCAGGAGGATGAATTTTGAATGTTATTTCCTTTTCAAGTTCATATCCTTTGTTATTTGCATCTTTAAAACTAATTTCTAGTGGAACTGTAACTTCATTATTTTCATTTAAACTATTCAAGAACACAGAAAAATCTGTACTTTCATAATCATCAGAATCGATATTTCCAATATAATCGCTATTAGATGATGTAACATCAAATTGTGCATTATCAGGAATTTTTACGTATAAAAATTTAATATTACTAACACCTTTGTTTATGAACTTGATGCTAATAGTTCCTGCAGTGTTTGCTTGTTGGAGTGTACTACTATCAAAATCAATTATTAATTCAGGTTCTGCACCCACTACTACACCTATGATCTCTTCTTTGGAATATGCTGTATCTTCCTCGTCGTAATATGAGAGACTAACCGGAACTTTGTAAACTCTAGATTCTGCATTAGGATATGCCATTAATTTGTATGTCAATATTGTTTCTTGATTAGGTTTTAAACTTTGAACATGTCTTTTTGATGAGCTTTGAATTGGTGCAAAAGGAAGTGCTTCATAATATGCGTCTGCAGTGGTAATCGCGGCTAATCGATCTATTGTTGAATAAAAAAGATCTAATTCTAAATCAATATCTTCCATTACAGAATCTGCCATGTTTTTAAGTTTAATACTAATTTCAAATTCTTCACCAGGTGCTACTACTTTAGGATCTGTTTTGACAGATGTAACCATTAAAGCAGCATCTACAGTACTAACCAAAATATCAGTTTCATCTAAATTAACCCAACTGCCATCATCAATTTTGTATCTTAATTTTAAATGACTTGTGCCTTCGACAGCATCTTCATCAACTTTAAATTTATAATAAAGAACAACTTTATTATCTCCCATCTGAGCACCTTCTAAAGAACCAATATCTTTTAGTGCTGATGTTCCAGGTAATAATGTGAAGGGGTATTGGGGGATAATTTCAAATTCTACATTTTTTGCAGAAAGACTTCCTAAATTTTCAACCATCCATCTTATTTCTACATAACTTCCTGGTTCTACAGGATCGGGATCTTGATTAATCAGGGAAACTTTTAGATGAGGCCATTCTCCCATGTCTGCTATGTCTGCAATATTTGTTGCAGAAACTGCAATCATTGAGATAATCATTAACGCGATTAATGTTAATACAAATATTATTTTGTTTGTAATTTTATTTTTCATGGGGAATCACCTTTATTTTTTGATTGTTATATTTTAATTTTTTTTCCTTTTAGTTTCTATTTTTTTTCTCTTTGTTATTTTTTGTTTGATTGTTTTTTTATTTCTTTTTTTTTAATTAATTTTGTTGTTTGTTGTTTTGTTTGTTTTTTTCCAATACCACATTTTTTGTGTTTGTTCTTCAAATTTTGAATTTCTAATATTTGACCATCTTTAAGAATGGCCATACGATCTGCACAACGACCAACTTCTTCGTCGTGAGTTACTATGATTATTGTTTTTCCTTCAAGTCTATTAAGATCTGTTAATATTTTCATAACTTCTTGTCCTGTTTTTGAATCAAGGTTTCCAGTAGGTTCATCTGCAAGAATAATATCTGGATCATTTGCTAACGCTCTTGCAATTGCAACTCTTTGTTGTTCACCACCACTCATTTCAGAAGGTCTATGATAAATTCTGTGTCCTAATTTTACCATTTTCAAAAGTTTTGTCGCTCTATGATCTCGATTTATTTGCGGAACTTTTTGAAAAATCATAGGCAGAGTAACATTTTCAAGAGCAGAAAGTGTATTTATTAGATTAAATTGTTGAAATATGAATCCTATTTTTTTACCTCGAATTTGTGCAAGATTAGATTCAGTCATAGAAGCAATATTTTTGTGACTTAGGTATACTTGTCCTTTTGTTGGAATATCTAGACAACCAACAAGGTTCATGGATGTTGATTTACCAGAGCCACTAGGTCCCATTATTGATACAAATTCTCCTTTTTTAATTTCGAGACTTAAGCCTCTTAGTGCAGGAACTTCTACTTCCCCCATTTTATAGATTTTCCAAACATTGGTAAGTTTGATTGCAATGTTGTTTGATTTTGATTTTTTTGAAGATTTCATTTTTAGTCTCTTTTTTAGTTATGTTTTTTTTTGTGTTTAATTTTTATCTTTTGTTTTTGTTATTTTTTCATCTTCTATCTTTTGATAAATAAGGAATTCAAGAGCATGACTTCGATTTGCAAATATTTTTTGATTTATTTTCTGATCTAAATATTTTAGCAATTCTTTGCCTATTGTAATAGTAATACGGTCTTTCATTTTTAGAGTTTTTAAGTGTTAGCTTTAATTTTTTGTTAAAAACATGAATCATACTTTTACATACTTTTGCTTATGTTTGCTATTTTATTCTTATTAATAATTACTGAGTAATATTTCATTTAAATACTTTTTGGTTTTGAACATGTTCTTTTCACTCTTTTTTTTCTAAATGCTTAGAAAATATTATAAACCAAACAAAAATTCTTAGTTATACAATGTCAAGAATTAGAAAACACAAAATCGGAAAACAAACTAATTATAAAAAGAAGAAAATGCGAAAAGAAGTGCTTTGGACAATAATATTTGGAGCAGTACTTGTAATATCTATTGTAGGTATGATGTTTGGTGGAGTAAATATGAATAGTGAAGACACAGAACACTATAATAATTACAAATTCAAACGATCAAATCAAGGTTGGATACTTAATGTTGGTGGAGAACAACTATTATTTCAGTATCTTCCTGGAGATATAGAAATGATTAATTTATCAAAGGAATCTGTTGATTTTTTTCAAAATAACTTAATGATGTATATTTCATTTAATCCAGTCTCAAAAGAAGTTGATGTACTGGAATTAGTAAGATTTGAGCTTGGAACTTTTTTAGCAAAATACAAAAATGTTTATGTGCAAAATGGAGTTACTCAAGAAAATGATTTGTATTTTGAAATGCCTGTGATTACTTGTGAAAACGCAACAGTATCAGTATCTGTAGTATTGTTTGAAGAAGCAAATGCAACTAGTATTGAATTAGAAAATAATTGTTTAGAAATAAAAGGCACAAGGTATGGTATACTCGCAGTTAAAGATAGAATCTTATACTCATTAATTGGTGTTATGGAATGAAAAATAAAGAATCAAAATCAGTAGCACATTCAAAGAAAAAAACTAAATCTGTAGATGAGTTGCATGAAGAGATTGCTAAAAAAGCAACAAAAGACTTAGAAGATAATGGTTTTGACTCTTGTGATAATTTTTCTGATTCAGATCCATCTAATAAAGGATCTGATAGAAAATTAGTAATTCTTTTAGGAATTCTTGTATTAATATTTGCAGCATTTTTTTTGGGAAGATTTGTTTTGAATGATAAACAAATTATTAAATCTCCTGATCAATTACATTCAGAAAATATTGCAGGAGATCTTGATTCTGAAGAAGGCTATGTATATAATGGATACAGTTTTGTAAACTTCGGAGGTGTTTGGTATACTCAAGCACAACTTGAAAATGCAATTTATGACTTAGCATTTAATAATGATCCTGAATCAATAAAACATATACCTGTTGAAGGAATATTAAATGAAGATTATTTTGCAGAGAAAAAATTATGGATAACATTTGATTCTAATGCGACAGCTAGTTTAAAGTATATTGCAGTTGCAAATGGCGGCTTTAGCACGAGTCTTGCAAAAGCATTTGGATATTGGTTGGAATCAGGGTGTACATCTCATGAAGATCCTGGATGTAGAAATAAAGAAATAACAACTTGTGATGATTTGAATAAATCAGTTGTTTATTTTAAAGAAGGGGAACCGACAAAAATAATTTATGATAGTAACTGTATAATAATACAGGGTGTTGGTGAAGATATTGTTAAAGCAAAAGACCGATTGTTGATGAGATGGTATAAAATAATGCCTTAAAAATGTCAGAACAAATTAAATCAAAAAATAATTCTAATTCGTCTCCTAAAGCAGAACACTATTATTCTAAAAAACAATCTAGTAGATTTGATATTGATGAAATCGAAGCTTTTTTACGAGGTACAGAATTTAAATTTTATGTTGCGCCAGGAGTATTTAGCAAAACGAAAGTAGATCGTGGAACAGAAGTTTTAGTAGAAAATATGATTATTCCAGAATCAGGAAGGGTGCTTGATTTAGGTTGTGGATATGGTGTTGTGGGGATAGTTCTAAAAAGATTATTTCCCGACGTTAATGTTATTTTTTCTGATTCGAATCAACGAGCAATAATTCTAACACGCAAAAATATTAAATTAAATGGTATGAATTTTAAATTTAGCGAAACATTATGTGCGGATAAATTTTCTAAGCTGAGTTGTGATGAAAAATTTGATGGGATATTACTTAATCCTCCTCAATCTGCAGGCAAACAACTTTGTTTTGATATGATAACTGAATCTAAAAACTTTTTGAATGTTGATGGTACTTTGCAAATTGTTGCAAGACATACAAAAGGGGGTAAAACACTTTCTAAAAAAATGGAAGAAATATTTGGAAACGTGGATGTTGTTAAAAGACAAAGTGGGTATCGAGTTTATATTTCTAAGAACATTTAATAAAATGAAATTATTAATTTTTACAGAAGGAACAATAATGATGCATAAAGATGCTATTAATCATACTAGAGAAGAAATAATTAGACAAGTAAAAACAAAGCAAAAATCAGTAAGAGATTATGAACATTATGTTCCTATATTCAATTCGGTTGAAAAATTGCAAAATTGGAAAGATGATGGCGTAGATATTATTTATTTAACATCGCGCATAAAATCTAAAGAAATAAATCAAATAAGAACTGTTATTAAAATATATAATTTCCCAAAAGGTGAATTAATCTTTCGACGAGAAAACGAAAATTATCGAGAAGTTATTGAACGAATTATTCCTGATATTTTAATTGAAGATGATTGCGAGAGTATAGGTGGAATTGATGAGATGTCAATTACTTATGTGGATCCTAAAATAAAAGAAAAAATCAAATCAATTTCCATACTTGAATTTGGAGGAATCGATCATCTTCCAAATAACATTATTCAATTATAAAATTCCAATCCATTTAAGTAGACCGCCAAAAACTTTAGATCCATCAAATCCAGGAATAGGAATCATATTAAATACAAATAAGAAAAGATTAATTCTTTTAGTCATGTGTAGTGCAGGAATCCACTTTTTATGTGTTCTTGCAAATTGTTTATTTTTTAATAATAACCATGATGCTGTGAATATAATAAGATTAACTAATGGACCTGCGAAAGCAATAAGTGAATGTTGTAATGGATGCATTGCTCCATAAATAGAAACATAAGCAGGAACAAAGAATACAAAACCTGAACTAATTAATTTCATAACAATTCCTAAAACCAACCAACCATATGCTGCGTGAAATTCTGCAGTAAAACCCATTGCTAATGCGACAAATTTATGGCCAAATTCATGAAAAATAACTGCAGGTGCAGTTACCATTACTGCAAATTTAAAATCATCTGAGAAAAAATTTTTGAGTGCTGCAGATGTAGAACTTTTTCTATATTTATAATGGGATAAAGGATCATAGCCCATATGTTTAGGTGCTCGAAACATATCTTTAAAAATAAACCCTATTACTAAACTCATAGCAATAATATCTATTATTTCTAAAATATTAAAAAACACCATCTCAGTCCCTAAAACAATAACCTTTATAAATAATTTGTTTTTGCATTGAATATTAAGTGTGATTAGAGGGTAATTCTAATATTTACTCTATAATTTCAGGTTATTTCAATATTAATTAATAATGCGAGGTGCTATAATGGCAGTAAAAGTTGGCGATAAAGTAAAAGTACATTACAAGGGAACACTTGATAATGGAGAAGTATTTGATAGTTCTGAAGGAAAAGATCCTTTAGAGTTTGAAGTAGGCGCAGGACAAGTTATCAAAGGATTTGAAGAAGGACTTGTTGGAATGGAACCTGGAGATAAAAAAGAACTTAAAATTCCTCCAGAAAAAGCATATGGAAATAGAATGGATAAATTAATTCAAAAAGTTCCAAAAGATATGGTTCCAGAAAATGTTGAGCTAAAAGAAGGAGCAGTTCTAACACTTCAAGCACCAACTGGACAAGTTATTCCTGCAAAGGTTGTTTCATTTACTGATGCTGAAGTAACATTAGATTTGAATCATCCACTTGCTGAAAAAACTTTGATATTTAATGTAGAGCTTGTAGAAGTAGTTGCATAAATCTGGTTTAATTTTTTAGATTTTTATTTTTTTTTGATATTGCCATTCTTATTTTTGTTATTTGTCATTTTGTGTTAGTTTATTTTTTTAAATTTTGTAGTTTGAATTAGTATAAATTAGTATAATATAATTTATTATTCCTACTTTTTTTTCAGCTGTATTTTTTTCTTATCAAGTAATCGTTATAAAACTTTAAATAGATCTTTAATTCATTTTTTTTGCTTATGACAAAAAAGCAGAAACAACTAAAAGTAATAATAGTCACAGGCGGAGTTCTATCAGGTCTAGGGAAAGGAATTGCAGCAGCAAGCATAGGTCACTTACTAAGCAGTAAGCTAAAAGTTGTGCCTATGAAACTAGATGGATACTTGAATGTAGATCCAGGAACAATGAATCCAATTGAACACGGAGAAGTGTTTGTTTTAGATGATGGTGGAGAAGTAGATATGGATTTTGGCCATTATGAAAGATACTTAGGAGTTACTTGTAAATTTGAACAAAATTTAACAATGGGCAAGGTATATAATGAAGTTAGAGAAAAAGAACGACGAGGAGACTATCTTGGAAGAACTGTACAATACGTACCTCATGTTGTAGATTTAATAAAAAGTAAATTTTATGATGTATCAAAAAAAGAAGAAGCAGACATACTAATAATAGAATTAGGTGGAACTGTGGGAGATATAGAAACAGAACTTTATATTGAAGCATGTAGACAATTAAAAAAAGATCTTGGCGAGGAGAATGTGCTTTATGTTCACTTAACATATGTCCCAATACCTGCAGGAGTGAATGAACAAAAAAGTAAACCAACACAACAAAGTGTAAAACTATTGCGCGAACGAGGAATCCAACCAGATATAATTATAGGAAGATGTCCTGAATTTCTAGACGAGAAAATCAAAGAAAAAATAGCTACATTTTGTGATGTAGAAAAAGAAGCAGTAATAAGTGGTGTTGATGTAGATAATGTTTATAAAATTCCGATTATTTTTGAAAAAGAAGGAATTTGTGAAATAATACATAAAAAATTGAATATTTATAGCCCTCCAAATCTTAGAAAATGGAGCAAGCTACTTGATAATTTAGATTCGCCAGACGGCGAAATCACAATTGCAATTTGTGGAAAATATACAAAACTTGCAGATAGTTATGCCAGTATAAATGAAGCACTAATGCATTGCAGTGCACACTTCAAAAGAAAAATAAATCTTAAATTCATAGAAACAACTGAAATAGAAGAAAATAAAAAAACAGTTTCAGAATTATTAAAAGGTGTTGCAGGAGTTATTGTTCCAGGAGGATTTGGAACAAGAGGAACAGAAGGAAAAATATCTGTAATAAAATATTGTAGAGAAAAAGGATTGCCGTTCTTAGGAATCTGTTTAGGATTACAATTAGCAGTAACAGAATTTGCACGACATGTATGCGGATTAAAAGATGCAAATAGTACTGAAATTAATTCAAAAACACCAGAACCAGTTGTAGACATAATGCCAGAACAAATACAAATACAAAACAAAGGTGGGACTATGAGACTTGGAGCATACAAAGCAATACTCACAAAAGGAACACTAGCGCATACATTGTATGGATCAACAGAAGCATGGGAAAGACATAGACATAGATATGAAGTAAATCCAGATTATCATGATTGTTTGCGCGATAATGGGTTAGTATTATCTGGAATGTCTGAAGATGGAATACTTGTTGAGTTTATTGAACTAAAAGATCATCATTATTTTATTGCAACACAATCACATCCAGAACTCAAAAGTAAGCTCGAAACACCTGCACCTTTGTTTTATGGATTGATAGATGCTGCTGTGAAATATTTTGGTTGAATTTAATCAATTTAGATTATATTTTGTTTTTTAATTTTGTGTATATTATTCATTTACTATTCATTTTTATTCATTTATATTTGTTTATATTCTTCATATTGATTTTAGATTACAAAACTTTTAAAAAATGGTTTTTAAAGCTTTCTAATGTGCAGGTGTTTGTCTAATTCCCTATATAGATCTATTTATCTGATTAATTAAAATGATTAGAAACCTTTATTAATAACCCCAATTTTGAAAGAGTAGAAATGGTATCTAGAAGAGAACGTAAACTACTGCGACAGAAAGGAGCAAGATATGTCAAAGGCGAAACCAATACAGGTTTAGTAACTTCTGATGATTCATCTAAATTAGCTGATTCTAAAGGTGCTAGTGGGAAATTAAAAGGAACATTAAAAGGAAAAGTAACTGGCAAAGTAAACGGAAAATCTCAGTATACTCACTCAGCACATTCTGTAAAATCAGAATCAAAATTTATAAATAAAATATTACATATTTATGAATATCAATACAAAAAATTATTTCTTATTCCTGTAATTATGTTAGTGTTAGCATTTATTATAATTGGAGCAAATTTTGCAATTACTGGAGAATTTGTAAACAAAGGAGTAAGTTTGAAAGGAGGAGTTACAGTAACAGTTCCATTCAATGAACAATTTGATTCTGTTAGTAATGATTTGTTAGAAAAAGAATTACTTAATTTATTACCTGGATCTGATGTTGCTGTCCGATCGCTTTCTGAAGCTGGAAATCAAATAGGAATTATAATAGACGCATCAGATGTAGATACAAACTCATTAGTTAATACAATTAAATTACACTTAAATTTAGAACAACAAGATTATACTGTTGAAACAATAGGATCAAGTTTAGGACAAAGCTTTTTTAGAGAAATTCTAACAGCATTACTTTTAGCATTTATTTTTATGGGGCTTGTTGTATTTATTTATTTTAGAACAGCAGTTCCAAGTTTGGCAGTAATTTTAGCAGCTTTTAGTGATATGATAATTACTCTGGCTATAATTGATTTGATAGGTATTAAATTAAGCACTGCAGGAATTGCAGCATTTTTAATGTTAATTGGTTATAGTGTAGATACTGATATATTATTAACAACTAGAGTTATTAAACGAAAAGAAGGAAGTGTATTTGACAGAGTTATAGGTGCTGCAAAAACAGGATTAACTATGAATTTAACAACATTGTCTGCACTAACAATTGCATTTATTTTTACACCATCAGAAGTATTAAAACAAATAATGCTTATATTAATAATTGGTTTATTGGTAGATATTATTAATACCTGGCTTCAAAACGCAGCAATACTCAGATATTATATTGAGAAAAAAGGAGATAGACAAGATTAATTTAGGAGTTTGATACGATCAAAATGAGTTTTATACAAGCATTAAAAGACATATTCAAGAATGTTAGAGTTATTGTTTTAGTAATTGCAGTTATATTAGCAATTGTTGCAATACATCCTAACTTTATGGCAGATGGAGTTGCAATAAGAAGTGTAGCAACAAATAGTACTGCAAGTTGGGCAGGAATATCAAATCCTAGTGCAAAATCAACACCTATGTCCAAAGAAGTTATTTTATCTTTAAATAATCAAAGAATCTATAATGAAAAAGATTATTATGATTTAATGTTAGGTTTCGAACCTAATAAAACAATTCAAATTAAAACAACAGAAAGCACATACAAATTAATTGTAGAACCTGAATATGAACAAATTAATACTGGCGAAACACAAATAACAGAAGTTGAAACGTCAACCATTGAGACAATTCAAATTGAATCAGAAGATTTTATTCCTGAAGACTATTATAATGAAGAAGGAAATCTTCTTGGAGAAATAGTAGAAAATGAAACTGGAATGTATTTAACATCAGAAGTTATTGTTATAGAAGAAATAGAAACACCGGTTATTATAAAAAATGTGATTGGAGCAAAAGATGTAGGCTTATCAGTTTACCAAGCACCAACAACAAATGTAAGAAAAGGATTAGATCTTAGTGGTGGAACAAGAGTACTTTTACAACCTGAACGAAAAGTTTCTGTTGATGAAATGGACATCTTACTTTCAAATTTAAAAGAACGATTAAATGTATATGGATTAACTGATATTGTAGTTAGAGAAACAAAAGACTTGCCTCCTCCTTTAGGAAAAGGAAATCAATACATTGCAGTTGAAATTGCAGGAGCAAAAAAAGAAGATGTAAAAGACCTTCTATCAAAACAAGGAAAATTCGAAGCAAAAATTGGTAATGCATCTGTCTTTAAGGGAGGAAAAGATGTAACTCACGTTTGTAGAACTGCAGATTGTAGTGGACTAGATCCAATGAGAGCATGTGGACAAGCAGGAAATGAAGAGTCTTGGGTTTGTTTTTTTAGATTCTCAATCGCATTATCTCCTGAGTCTGCAAAAAGACAAGCAGATGAAACTGCAAAACTCGATATTGTTGTAGGAGAGGGAAATGAAGAATACTTAAGCGAAGATTTAGTTTTATACCTAGATGATTCTGAAGTAGACACACTAAAAATTGGAGCAAGCTTAAGAGGACGAGCTGCAACAGATATACAAATTAGTGGAAGTGGAGTTGGAGCAACACAACAAGAAGCAGTAATAGATACACTTGCAAGTATGAAAAAACTACAAACAGTTTTAATTACAGGAAGTTTACCAATTAAATTAAATATTGTAAAAACAGATGAAATATCTCCAGTACTTGGAAATGAATTTGTTAAGAATGCAATTCTTATTGCAATACTTGCAATTTGTGCAGTTGCATTAGTAGTATTCATTAGATATAGAGAATGGAAAGTAGCAGTGCCTATGTTATTTACTATGTTTTCAGAAGTAGTATTACTTTTAGGACTTGCAGCATTAATACAATGGAACCTAGACTTAGCAGCAATTGCAGGAATAATAGTTGCAGTAGGAACAGGCGTAGACGATCAAATTGTAATTACAGATGAAACTTTAAGAGGAGAATTAAAGGGATCAAGCTGGAAAGAAAGAATTAAAAGAGCATTCTTTATTATAATGGGTGCATACTTTACAACAGTTGTTGCAATGTTACCCTTACTTTTTGCAGGAGCAGGAATCATAAAAGGATTTGCACTAACAACAATTATTGGAGTATCAATAGGAGTGTTTATTACAGGACCTGCATATGCTGCAGTAGTAGAAATTTTATTAAAGAAGTAAATAAAATAAATTGTTTATGATTTTTATAATTTTTGTATTTTAACATTTTCAGTTTTTTGTAATATGATAAAAACAAAGTGGTGGGCAATATTAATAATTATTTTTAGCACTGTAATAACTTCGACAGCATCATTATTTCTTAAAATAGGCATGAACAAATTTGTATTAGAATTGTTTTCTATCCTTACTAATTACCCTCTTTTATTAGGGATGTTTTTGTATGGGATTGGTGCAGGACTTTTAATATTTGCATTTAGACATGGCGAGCTTTCAGTGTTGTTTCCATTTTATTCATTAAGTTTTGTATGGGTAATAATTTTCTCAAGCGTTTTTTTGAATGAAATAATTAATATTTACAAAATAATTGGAGTTGTAGGAATAATTATTGGGATAATTCTAATTGGACTAGGATCAAAAGAAAAAAAGAGGATAACCCTAAAATGACTGCGATAATTCCTCTATATACGCCTATTTGGACTATATTGCTAATATGTGTTGCATCATTTTTTGCAGGACTTGGAGCATTACTTATGAAAATGGGTGCAGATGAATTTAAGCTGCGTTTTATTGATTTGATTAGAAATAAAGCAGTCTTGGGAATAGGATGTCATGGCATAAGTATGCTATTAGTTCTTACTGCATTTAAATTTGGAGAACTTTCTGTTTTGTATCCCTTTATCGCATTACAATATGTGTGGTCAAGTATATTTTCAGTCAAATACCTGGGCGAGAAAATGAATAAAATGAAATGGGCAGGAGTGGTTGTTATTATATTAAGTGTTGTACTGATAGGTTTTGGGAATTGAAGATAATTAAAAATTATAAATAGAACTAGGGTTAATTTTTTAAAACAATTTCAATTTGTATTCATCAAGTTTTTCTAAACGCTCCCATTCTTCATCAACAAATTCTTGAATTTCTCTTGCTTCTTTTTCAGTGAGTCCACGAAATCTTCCTTGGAGTTTAAGATAATTCTCGACAGGAAAATGATTTGATGGTTTACGACTAAGTCTTAGAACTCCATTCTCAATTTCATACATAGGATAAATTCTTGTTTTAAAAGCAAGTTTTGCAAGTTCAATAGTTATTGCAGGAGGGAATTTCCAGCCTGTTGTACATGGCGAAAAAACTTGAATATATGCAGGCCCATCAAATTCTAATCCTTTTTTTATTTTTTTAATAAGATCATGAGGGAACGCAACATTAGTTACTGCAACGTATGCCTTGTGAGCTGCCATTATGAAGGGCATATCTTTTTTAAATTCAGTTTTACCATGAACTTTTTTACCAAGAGGACTTGTTGTAGTTGATGCAAACTTAGGGGTTGCTCCTGAGCGCTGAATTCCCGTGTTATGAACTACAATACCGTCTGCAATAAAGTTATGTTCACCTTCAACTCTTAAATCAAGAGTTGGCTCATGTTTAATTAGTTTTATTGATATTACTTTTTCAGTATTGAACCATTTATTGTCAGCTAAAAAATTTCTTTGTTTTGTTTGAGAGAGATATTTGTTAGTATTTGGTTTTTTGTTTTTACTGAAACATATATATCCATATGTGGAATCTTCTAATAATTGTCTATATACAACATGAGTTCCTTTCTTTTTGGTTTGTTGATGAATTTTCCCAACGCGATAATTCATTGTTTGTAATAATAATCTCAATGTCTTGAGTAAATCATAACTTGCAGAAACATATCTGTGACTTTTATTAATTATATATCCATCAGAAAGCATTAATCCGTTTACAAATGCTTCTTTTTCTTTTTGAGGTAGAGTGAAAACCCAGTCAGGAATAAGTTTATTTTTTGCGCCTTTACCAAAACCTAATGAATCGATAAATTTAGCAAAATTAACCGAATAAATATATACATATATCTTTTCTTTTTGAATAAGTTCTTTTCCAAATAATTTTTTATGTAAAATTTTTAATTTATTACTTCCTTTAGTGTTTTTAGGTAATGCGAATCCTACTTCTGCTTTATGAGTTCTAGTCCAGCCATCACCTACATAAAGACCTAATAATTCCATTAATTCAGGCGTACTTTTTTTAGGTATTTTAAGTTCATTTATTTTGTTTACTTTGTAATCTCCTTTTTTAGAATATTTTAATTTTTTAAATTCATAACTTTTTCCCAAATTTAATTTATTTAATACAACTATCTCATCGTCTTTTTTTAGTTGACCTAATTGTTTCCATGCAAAAAAACTTTCTTTACCTCTTCCTTGTCTTTTAAGTGTTAAGAATGGATGATTACTTGTTGCTTTAATAGAATGGTGTAATGTAGACAACTCATAAACTGGTTTAATTCCATTATCAAAAACACCTGTGCATTTTTTCAAAACTAATGTGTGATTTTTTTGATTGAATGCATAAACGACATCGCCTTTTTTAATTTCAGTTATTCGCTTAAGGCCCTGTTTAGTCATTATTAAACTATCTAAACTTAAACAATTCATATAAGCTTCATTATCATAACAAATATAACAAAAATTATGACCTCTTTCTGCAGCTCCAGAAAGTGCTTGAAAACCAATATCAAACGTACTTCCATCGCCGCCCACGATTAAAATATTAGTATCTTTTTTATTTAATTTTTTTAATGCGCGCTCTACACCAGAACCCACTGCTGCTGCATTTTCAAAAGCTGCGTGAATCCAAGGAACTCTCCAAGACGTTGTAGGATATGGACTTGAGAAAACTTCTAAACAACCTGTAGCATTTACAACTACTGTGTTTTTACCTGCTGCTTTTAAGGCATGTCTCATGATAATTGGTGTTGCACAACCCGCACATGCAGTATGTCCTTGGGCAAAATATTCTTTTTCAGGAATTGCGTTTATTAGTTTTTCTTTTTGTGGACTCATTTTTTTTTGTTAACTTTTTTTTTTTAAAATAAATTACTGAGGTAATCAATCATCGCCTGTGGCGTATGACATCTCGACGAACTGCCTACATAAATCGGCAGTTCTTACGTAGCACATCAGTAACAAGTTACTGACACCATCGAGCTACGCTCGAACAAATTGATCAGTGCCTGTTCAAATAATATACCACTGCAGTAATTTTTTTTACATTAATTCTTTAGTCTGGAAATGTTTAATTTTTGTTTCAATAGATTCTTTATTGACTTGTATTTTTTTGCCACATTTGCACTCTATTGTTTTGTAATCTTGTGTTGATGGGAAGCTATTGCCCCAAATTCCTGACGGAAGATCCTGTTTGCAATATGGGCAAATTGTTTTTAAATTTCTTTGGGTTATTACATGATGGACTGTCACTGAAAATCACCTGTCATATCTGTTTTCTTTTTTAATCACTTAATTTTTCTTATTTTTGTATTTGATGATTTTTTTTGTTTATCAAATAATTTGATTTGTTTAATCTAATAACCACTCTGTAATTGGTTTTTTAGTTTTTGAGATTTTTTTGAATATAGTTAGCATATCATTTTTTGTGACGTCACGACCACCAAGACCTGCAATAAATGAATGTATTAAAGGTTTCTTTTTTTCATTGAAAATTGCAGCTTTTAAATCTGTAAACATAGGTCCTTCAAAACCAAATGATACTGCTCGATCAATAACTGCAACTCCTGTTAATTTTTTACATGCTGCAATAATATCTTCTTTAGGAAATGGTCTAAAGCATTTTATTTTTATTAAACCTACTTTTATGCCTTGCTTTCTAAGCTCATCAACTGCCACTCTTGTAGTGCCACAAATAGAACCTGCACAAACAATTGCAAATTTAGCACCCTTTAAATTGTATGTTTCGATCAAACCATTACCATAACTTCTTTTAAATCTAGTTTTGAATTCTGAATTTGATTTTTTTATAATTTTAAGTGCATTGTCCATAGCATCTTGTTGAGCTTTTTTGAAATGCATAAATGAATCAGGATAACCAATAGGTCCTAACGAAACTGGTTTTTTCACGTCGAGAATGTTTGAGGGTTTATATTTTGGAAGATAACCATTAACTTTACTTTGTTGAGGCAAGTCCACAGGTTCATAAACATGACTTAAAGTAAAACCATCAAGGCAAACCATGATTGGAAGAAGAACTTTTTTATTTTCTGCAATTTTAAATGCTTGAATAGTTGTATCAAAAGCTTCTTGAGCAGACTCAACATAAAGTTGAATCCAACTGGAATCTCGTGCAGCCATGGAATCTGAATGATCATTCCAAATATTAATTGGAGCAGACAAAGCGCGGTTTGCAACATTCATAACAATAGGGAGTCGCATACCTGAAGCGACAAACAAAACTTCATGCATTAATGCTAAACCTTGAGAAGCGGTCGCAGTGTATGTTCTTACTCCTGTTGCAGATGATCCAATAGCAGCACTAAGGGCAGAATGTTCACTTTCAACATGAATCATTTCAGAATCTAAATCCCCGTCGTTTATGAATTCTGAAATTCTTTCAACTATATGGGTCTGAGGAGTAATTGGATACATAGGAATAACTGCAGGTTTACAAAATTTTACAGCCTCTGCCACTGCAGTTGATGCTTCAATAACTTTTCTTGGCATTTATTCATTCCTCATTTTTTTATTTTTTTTCTTTTTTCATTTCGATTGCTCCAAAAATACATTCTTTGGCACAAATACCGCAACCTTTGCAAAAATCAAGATCTGTTTCAATACGTTTTTTATTTTTTACAGGAATTGAATCATCAGGACAATACATCCAACAAGCCATGCACTGAGTGCATTTTTTTTTATCCCAATCGGGATACATAGATCTCCAATCTCCTGTTTTATGTTTTATCGACGAGCCAGGTGTAAGAACTGCAGCACCTACGCTAATTTTAAGTTCCTGTTTCTTTTTTGGTTTACTTTTTATTTTTTTCACAGGTTTGATGCTTTTTGTTGTTGTTTTCTTTTTTATTTTTCTCATTTTTGTATTTGATGATTTTTTTTATTGAATCAAATGATACACTGCACTAACTGCGCGTTTATTTTTTTCAATAAGATCTGGACGACGCTTAAATCTTTCTTCTAATGCTTTGAAAATTGACTTTAATGAAAGTTCTTTTGTAACAGATGCATATGCTCCAAGCATTGCAGTATTAACAATATCTTTTTTGAAAATTTCAAGTGCGATATGAGATGCATCTACTGTAAAAACTTTGTGAGTATGATATTCGTTTGGAAGTTTTTTAGAAGTGTTAACAATTAAAATTCCTCCACTTTGCATACCTTTGCAAATATCAATAGATTCTAATAAAGAAGAATCAAGAACTACTATAATTTCAGGATTATAAACTTGAGATCTTAAATTAATTGTTTTTTTGGATATTCTGCAGTATGCTTCAACAGGAGCACCTCTGCGCTCAACACCAAATTTTGGAAATGCTTGAGTTTCAAAACCCTCATAGAAAGATGAAATTGCAAGTAGTTGAGCATAAGTAACTGCACCTTGACCACCCCTGCCATGAATCCTGATTTCTTTGATTTCAGCCATTTTATAGTTGGATTTATTATATTTCATGACGATATGTTTAAAAAGTTTTCTTGTTACTGGGAGATAGAAAATCAGTATTTTTGGTTTTTAAGTGTTCTAAGAGTTTATTTTATATATTAAACCTTTTTTTATTGATTTTATGACTTATGAAATTGAAAAACGAAGTTTATTAACAAATGAAGCAGAATTTGAGAGAGTAAAAAAGTGGTTAGATTCAAATGCTATTTTTGTTGATTCTAAAAATATGGTATCTTATTTATTTAGAGAACCTTATTTTTTAAGAATTCGAGTTTTTGAAGGCAAGGATTTTTTTGTTGTTACACATAAGTCTGGAGATTATAATGATGTTGCACGAGAAGAAACCGAAACTCAAGAGAGTTTATGCAATCTTAATGATTTAATTTTAGATTTGAAGACTAAAGGATTTGATAAGTGCTCTCGAATAAAAACAGAACGATTGACTTATTCATTTAAAGGTCTTAAGATTGAACTCAATAAAATAGATTTTTTGGGAATGATTGTTGAAGTAGAGGCATTAACAAATGATGCTTCGAAAATTGATGAGTTTGAAAGAGTTGTGATTGATGTGTTAGAATTGCTTGGTTTAGATGAACTAAATGCAGATATTTATCAAAAAATGATGGATAATATGTATATTAAGAGTCTAATTAGTGTTGAGGAGCAAAAGTTTTAAAAATAGTAGTGTGGTTTTGAGAAATATGAACTATATTTATGCAAATATACTGGGGGTATGGGTATTTAATGACCAGTTTGAAGTAGAAGATAAGTTGTTATTTTCTGAAGATGATTATTCTAGAATTCTAAAACTCGAAAATGGCAAGCTTATTGATGAAGAAAAACAACTTGCTGAAAAATATGATGGTAAAATAGTTGGAAATTCAACAGGATATGGGCTTGGAAAATCAAATGGAAAATCTTATGTCCCTCTTAAAATACTTGCGTACTTTCGCGAAAAAAAGTTTTTGAATGAAATAAAATCAAAAACACTTCGATTAGTAAAAAAGAAAATATCTGAAGATGTAAAAAAAGATGCATTAATTGTACAAGCAATGAATCAAATAGACGAACTAGATAAAATAATGAACAATTTAGGCAAACGTCTTCGAGAATGGTATGGACTTTATAATCCTGAATTTGAACGAACTATTTCAGATCATGAAAAATTTGCAGAAATTCTTCTTAAAAAATCAAAAGAAGAATTACTTAGAGAATTAAATATAGAATTATCAATGGGAATTGATTTAAATAATAATGATTTATTAGCTTTACGAAGAGTTGCCCAACAATTAATTGAACTTGGAAAATTAAAAGAAGATCAAAAAGAATATGTTGATGAATTGATGAAAAAAGAAGCACCTAATGTTCTTGCAATTTGTGGTCCTATGATTGGAGGTAAGTTAGTTAGTTTAGCAGGAGGACTTGAAAAATTAAGTTTATTTCCTGCATCAACAATACAACTTCTCGGTGCAGAAAAAGCATTATTTAGACATATAAAAACCGGTGCTCGTTGTCCAAAATATGGAATACTAATTAATCACCCTTTTGTAACTGGTGCAAAAAAAGATATTAAAGCACGAGCTGCAAGACTGCTTGCTGATAAAATATCTATTGCTGTGAAAGTAGATTATTTTAAAGGAGAATTTATTGGAGATAAATTAAAAAAAGAAATTCAGGACAAATTAAAACTTGAAAATTAATTATTAAAATTTAATTATTAAAATTTAATTATTGAAATTTAACTATTAAAAAATATTAAATGATTATAAATTTGAAATAAAATGAGAATTAAAGAACATAAATTAAAAGGAATATATTTTACCGACGGTAAAAGGAAAAAATTCTTAACAAAGAATTTAGTTAAAGGCAAGTCTGTTTATGGAGAAGATTTAATTAGAGATGGCGGTGCGGAGTATAGACTTTGGGATCCTCAAAGATCAAAACTGGGTGCTGGACTTGTAAAAGGAGTATCTCAAATTGGAATATATCCTGGAAGTATTGTTCTTTATTTAGGCGCTAGTACTGGAACTACTGTTTCACACGTATCTGATATTGTAGGACCTGAAGGATTTGTATTTGCATTAGATTTTGCACCGCGTACAACAAGGGAGTTAGTGTTTTTGTGCGAAGATAGAAAAAATGTAATGCCCATACTTGCAGACGCTAGTCAACCAAAAACATATTTACATTTAATGAGCTCAGTAGATTGTGTATTTCAAGACGTGGCTCAAAGAAATCAAACAGAAATATTTATGAAAAACTGTAAAACTTATTTGAAAAAAGAGGGCTTTGGAATATATGCGGTAAAATCAAGAAGCATAGATGTTGCAAGAAAACCTCGTCAAGTTTTTAGAGAAGTACGTGAAGAACTCGAAAAAACATTAGTTGTAGTAGATTTCAAAGAACTCGATCCATTAGAAAAAGATCATTGTGTGTTTGTTGTAAAGAAAAAATAATTAAAATATTAAAAAAATATGGTTATGATGGAACAATAACTCTTGAAACATTTATTCCCCCGTTTAAAGCACCAATTATTTCTAAAGAAAAATTTTTAAAATGGTGGGAAAATTATTAATATAGTGTAGTGTCTATTTTCCATACCTGGTTTCATAATATTCTCCAATTCCTTTATAGCTTACAATACTAAGTGTGATAGCACTATACATTACTATTGCTATGATAGGATATGTTAAATAATTCATATCTAACCTTTCTGCGATTATGTTTGCACCTTCTACTCCATGCATGCTGCCAAGACATATCATTCCGACTGCGCAAACCTGCTGTCCTTTTTTAATCTTGGTCCAGGGATTTTTTTTGTTAGATTTAGGTTGAGTATTATATAATTTTTTTGTAGTATCAACTATATTTTCTAATTTTTTAGTATGTCTTAATTTATATCTCACTTTGTTTTCCCCTCTCACCTCTAAATTTAATAAACAATTAATAAAAATCAAAATAAAAAAATTTAAATTGTAAATTTTTAAATTTAATATTTTACAGAGTTTAAATCTTTGAAAATATCACTTCCTTGTGTGTCTCCCATTTTAACGTCGGGAAGTTCAAACCAAGGAATGCCTTGTTTTTGGTAAAGCTCGTGTGTTACTGGAGTTGGTGGTGGTGCTTGACTAGTGATTTGTTTGAAGTCTTCACTATTAACCATGTAAAGTTGAATAATTCCAGTAGGACTTTTCTTCCAAACATGAAGTCCGTGTGAATCTGGGTAAATCTTTTGTTTAATTTCTCCACCTCTGCCAAGACCCATTGATCGAGGACTTGCAGAAAGATTTTTTGTAGCAGATTTTGCATTGCAACAATAAAGCATAGATCCTAGACTATTACCTGAATAACTTTCAAATGAATTTTTTAATCCAAGCGTATGTTCTCTAGGTCGCTGTAGAGGTTTTAGATCGTCGTGGTATTTTTTTAAGCTTTCAAAAACTGCAATTTGAATTCCTCCAAATTTTTCTTCGCCAGTAATTTGGCTTTCAACAGTTTGACCAGAACCCATCTGCGCTGCAACAAACTGATAAATTTTATCATCTTTGTCTTTCCATCCGTCGAGCCAAGGCTGAGGAGGAACAACAACATAATTTTGAGTTTCTTCAAGTTGCATATCAAGAGTTCCATTCTTTTTTAATTGAATTTGTTTACATGTAACTGCATTAATGTTTCCTGCAGCAATTATTGCAGCACTTGGAAGCTTGTTTTCTTGGAAACTTTTTGGAAAATTTAACCACAAAGCTTCTTGAGTATACATTGGCATAAAAAAGCCTTCTGGATTCCAGTCACTAGGAATTGCAGATTTAAAATCTACATTATTATAGACTGGAAAATTTCCAAGTCCTGCGGGAAGAGCATTAACTTTTCCTTCAAGCACTCTGCAAGTTCTAACAAAATTTACAGTGAAGTCTCCGATAGTAATTCCTGATTTGCGCGGAGGCGGCATTTTGTTCTGTTTCATTTTTTAGTACCTCAAATTCTTTTTTTAGTAGCACTGCGGCAGTTTATAATTTTCTATGAAAATTACTTAACGAAAATGACCTTGCAAAAATCAGGTCATTTTCTGCAATACATCAGTAACAAGTTACTGACAACATCGAGCAATGCTCGAAAAAATTGAACAATGAATGTTCAACTATATGCCAAAGCAGTGCTACGATTTTTTTGTTTATCTTCGACGGAAAAGATCGCCACGACTAATTAACATACTATTCCCTGTTGTGTAAGCAGATCCTTGATTTCTTGGAGTTCCATGGTTTGTGTTGTTGTTTCTATTTGGACCATCCATTCGGGTTCTGTTGTTGTTTGAATCTAATTTAATGTTAGCACCTAAGTAAACCATTACATCTTTATGGACTAATGCAGCACCATATATTTCATTAGGATGACCTTTTTCTAATTCAACATCTTTTCCAAGACTTAATGAATTACTTACTCTAGGATCTGCACTCATCAATTCATTTACTAATTTTTGACCGTCTGCTTTACTAAATTTTACAGAATCTGTATTATATCTTAATGAATCAATAGCATAGCTTGTAATTAATCGTTCATATTGTTGTTCCATTGTTTTAGGTTGATCAAACATATCAACGAAAAAATAAGTTTCTTGTCCAGTATTAACTGCAGCAACACAACCAACTTGTTTGTCTTTGAAGTATGTGAATTTTTTTACAACATCCGAGATATCTTCTTTTCGTCCTTCAAAAGCTTGGTCGCAATCAGATGAATTTGATCTCACGCCAACATCTCCTAATACTTCACTAACACCGCACCAAGTTTGATTTTGACCTGATTGTCCGCTAAATGATTTCATTGTTTTACTTCTCAAACTTGACGGTGCAGTACTCACTCTTCTCATTTGAGCTTGAAATGTTCCAGGCCTAGACCATCTTCCTTGCTCAACACAGTGTACGGGAATTTGAATGCGTTTTGCATTAGGATCAAGCATCGCATTAACAGTAATCATTCGATTTTGCTTACCTCCGATTACATATTCTCCTTTAACAACAAGAATTTCTTTACCTGATTTGTTTCTAACTTCTAAATTATTAACATTTCCAGTTTCGTGAATTTCTAAAACATTTTCTTTAAGAGCTTCTTCTAATGTCAAATAATTTATTGGATCTCTTTTAAATTCACCAAAAATCATTGCGTGTTGCGGATTATGTTCTGCAAATTTATGCCAATCCATTTCATAAAAATCTGAAGTTAATATTGGTACGATGGCTAGATTTTTGTATTTTTGCACCTTGTCACATTTTGCGCCTTTTAGAGTTTCTTTAATAATTTTTTCTGGATTCATATTATTCCTCCTAATTGGTTTATGTTGATAGTATTTATTTGAGCAGGAATTGTTATATAACTTGTTTATAGAATATATATAATGTTATAGAATTATATTAGATCGAAATGTTTATATATTTGTTTGTGTATACTAATTGATATGAAGCGAAAACTAGTAAAACAGGGAAATAATGCACTTACATTAACTGTTCCTGCAGAATGGATTAAAAAATATGGATTATCTGCAGGCTCTGAGGTAGAAATAGATGAGCAAGGAACAAATTTGGTACTTTTTTCTGAAAAAGAATATGATATTAAAACTGCCAAAATAGATCTTACAGGTCTTAATAAAACCTTGATATTTGCATATATAACTGCGGCATATAGAAAAGGATGTGATGAGATTGAGATTATATTTGGAAAGTCAGAAGATATTAGGGCTGTTCAAAATGTAGTTGATAGTTCACTTGGAATGGCAATAATGCGGCAAAGTGATAAAGGTTGTTTAATTAAAGACATGACGGGATCTGGAGATATGGATTTTGATACTGTGGTTAGGAGAATTTTTTTATTGTTGAAAAATATGGCAGAAGATAGTCTTGATGCTTTAAAGAAAAAAGATAAACAAATATTAAGTAATATGCTTTATCAAGATATGAATGTAAACAAATTTGCAAATTTTTGTCTTAGATTACTTAGCAAAAAAGGTTATAAAAATTTTACAGATACTAATGCTATGCATTATATTATTTCGAGTTTAGAAAATATTGGTGATGAGTATACTCGACTTTGCATGGATTTTGAAGATTATGAATTTACTAAAGAAATCAACAAGCGTAATTTAAAATTGTTTGAACATGTTAATGAGTTTTTTGATTATTTTTACAAACTGTATTACAAATTTGATAATGATAGTGCTCTTGAGTTGCTTAAAAGAAAAGATAAAATATCTGCGATGATTGATAAACAGATGCATACAAATGATGTTTATGAAACTAAACTTCTTTATCATTTATCTAAAATAATTCACTTGGTGCTTGATGTTGCTGAGCGGAAGGTTATGATAGAAGTTTAGGTGTTGATTATTTGTTTTTTAATTAGTGATTATTTTTTATTTTATGTTTTTTTATTTTATTTTATTTTTTTAATTTTTCATTTAATTATAAATTTTAAAAAAGGAGGGATTTATTATGGCTAAACAAAAAAAACAAGATTTTTCAAAACTTGTAAAAACGCTTAATCCAAAACAAAAAGCATATGTGAATTTGAAACTTAGAAATCCAACAAGGGGAGATTATCTTCTTTGCGTTTTTAATTTAGTTCCATTTAAAGGTGCGAATATATTACAGGCCGCTTCAGAGGTTGCAGCAGAATCATCTACTGGAACAAATTTTCGTGTAAAAACAGAAACTGCATTTTCTCGAGAGATGAATGCACTAGTTTATGATCTTGATCTTCGTCGGAATTTGGTTTGGATTGCATATCCTTGGAGACTATTTGATCGAGGAGGAAATGTACAAAATATTTTGACTTATATTGTAGGAAATGTTTTAGGAATGAAAGAAGTAATTGCACTTAAGCTACTTGATGTTTGGTTTCCACCTGCAATGTTAGAACAGTATGATGGCCCAAGTTATACACTAGATGATATGCGAAAATACTTGGATGTTTATGGTCGACCAATTCTAGGAACAATAGTAAAACCAAAAATGGGATTGACATCTGCAGAATATGCAGAAGTGTGTTATGATTTTTGGACTGGCGGTGGAGACTTTGTAAAAAATGATGAACCACAAGCAGACCAAGATTTTTGCCCATATAAAAAAATGGTAAAGCACGTGAAATTTGCAATGGATAAAGCAGTAAAAGAAACAGGTCGCAAGAAGGTTCATTCATTTAATGTATCATCTCCTGATTTTGATACAATGATTGAGCGTTGTGAACTGATTGTTGATGCAGGATTTGAACAAGGAAGTTATGCATTTTTAATAGATGGAATTACTGCAGGGTGGATGGCGGTACAAACACTTCGTCGACGGTATCCTGAAGTGTTTATACATTTTCATAGAGCTGCACACGGAGCATTCACTAGAGTAGAAAATCCAATGGGATTTTCAGTATTAGTATTATCTAAATTTGCACGTCTTGCAGGTGCTTCAGGAATACACACAGGAACTGCAGGTGTTGGAAAAATGGCAGGAACACCTGGAGAAGATATAGTAGCGGCTCATGAAATTTTACGTTTTAAATCAAAAGGACATTTTTTTGAACAATCCTGGTCAAAAATTCCTTCGAGGGACAAGGATTCTATGCGACTTGTT
Source organism: Candidatus Woesearchaeota archaeon (assembly GCA_018668595.1). Classification (GTDB taxonomy): domain Archaea; phylum Nanobdellota; class Nanobdellia; order Woesearchaeales; family UBA11576; genus JABJCP01. Next base: position 48,462 of record JABJCP010000031.1, on the reverse strand, counting down.
CAGGAAGATTTAGCACACCATTTAATTTTAGACGATGATGAATGGCGAGGAGTCAAAAAATGTAGCCCTATAGTTTCAGGAGGACTCAATCCCACTTTGCTTAAACTTTTTATTGATTTGATGGGAGGAGTAGATTTTATTACCACCATGGGTGCAGGATGTCACGCACATCCTCGTGGAACAAAACAAGGTGCTGCTGCGTTGGTTCAGTCATGCGAAGCATATACTCAAGGAATAGATATTCAGGAATATGCAAAAACTCATAAAGAGTTGAAGTTAGCTATTGATTTTTTTGAGAGTAAACAAAGTAATGTTGCGAAATTAAATAAAAAAGTTGTGAAGAAGAAAACAGTTAAGAAAAAGAAATAGTTATACATTAATTTTTTTAGTTTTTTATTTGTTTTATTTTTATTCGTTGGATAGTTTTTTACTTTTTATCTTTTTCTATTATTGCAATATCATCAATAGAATGAACACTGCCCATGAGCTGACTTGGAGGAGAATATGCATCTTGACATTCTTTAACTCGTTCACTGTTTCGATGTAAGTCAACTGTAATTTTTAATTTGTTGTAATCTTGCATTGATTTTCCATATTTTTGTTGGAATTTATCTAGAATATCTCCTCGGAGAGTTATGATTGCCTGATTTGGACCAACATAAGGTCTTACTTCATAATGTGTGTGTTTATTCCTAATACGTTTTCCTGAGATTTCAATTTTGTGTTCTGTCATTTTGTTTACCTCCTACGTACACTTTCTGAAAATGGAGTATATGTTTTTGTTTTAGTTTTTGTTGTAGTTTTCGATTTTCTTAATTTTAGTATAGGAGTATCAAGAATAATTCCTGTAGTGTGTCTTGTTCCTTCATGCTTTGTATATTGTTCTGGAGTAAATAAAGTTCCATTAAAAATATATTTTTCATTTAGTTCTCCATGTGAAAAAACATAAAGCCAAGGTGAAGGAAATCTAAATTCAGTCCACACTGTTAGTTCGCCACTCAATGTTTCTAGATTGTTTTGTTCTTTAAATGTCTTAGTTAAATATTCTTCCCATGTTTTTTTTGGTTTGAATATTTTACTTTTACAAATAGAAATTTCTCTTTGTTGACACATCTCAACTGCGCGTTCTAAATCTTGATTCAATTCAAGATTGTTGCCGCGTTTATTTAGCCAGTTAGCAATTCGTTCAGAAGAGGTGATTAGATGAGTAGTTTTGGTTGTAGTAGATCCGCCTCTAACGTTTTCTATTCTTTTAAAATCAACATAAGTATTCAAATATTTTTCTGGTTTTTCACTTACTTTTAATTTTCCTTCTATTACATAAGTCATTTTTTGTTCCCTGTCGCGTGTCGCTTTTTATTTTTGATTAATTTTCTTTTGTATTTTTTTTATCCAAATCTCATTACTTCGCCAATTCTTTTTTCATCTAAGTTATCTTTGTAAATTCCTTTTAATTCTGGACGCTGTTTTATTTCAGCTTCAATTTTTTTCCAATTTCTATAATCATCAAGTCTTATAGGTTCTGTTGTTTGTTTTAAAAAATTAGTTACTTGATTAATGTATTCTGTTGGTGATAAATGGCGCTGTTGCATTTCAGCACAAAAGAAAATATTTTCAGAAGCGAGTTTTGTAAGAGTAATAATTTCATCATAACATGAAAGAGTATCTTTTGTTGCAGGTAAATGCTCATCTCCTATAGGTAATCCTGCAGAATCTTTTCTGTTTCCCGAAATATGATATTCTGCAACTGCCATTGCAAGGAACAAAGAGTGGTTTATTGCAGGATCGAATTCTAAATGAGCAACATCTACAAGACATCTTGCAAAGTCTTCTCTGCCTTCGAGCAGAAACTGAAAATGAGTTGGATTATTCATAATTGAATAAATTAAATTGTCAGGGGTTTTATTATTTTTTTTGTAGATCGCACCAGGACCAGTTTCAAGACCTATAATAATATCATCAATTTGTTTTTCTTGAAATTTTTCTTCTAACCAATCAAGAATTGTATTTGCACGAAATGCAGCATTTCTTTCATCACGCTTAGTAATTCCTCCTGCATAAACTTTAATTCCTTTAGAATTTCTATAAACTTCACAATTCGTGAGGTGTGTAGGAATAACAATTTTTCTTTTATTTTGTTGATATTCTGGACGTTGATTAACTTCATGAAGAAATTCTGCTAAGTCAAGATACAAATGACCTACTTTTTCAATATCTCCGGTTGTAATTGAAAACCAATCAATGTCTTGAGTTCTAGGATCAATTAAAAGATCAGGTAGATGAACTTGAACACGTTCAAAACCAAGATGAGGTTTGATGTATTCAAACAATGCATCTCTATTTAATCTCACTTTCCCACCTATATTTTCTGTAATGATGTGTGCGAGAGTTAATTCTTTTCCATCTTTCCAATATCCACCAACTTTAATTTTTTCTGGACGAAGTTCAAAATGAGGCATATTGTCTCTTGAAAGAATTCTATATAATCCTCTATTAATTTCTTCAATTATATTATCTTTGTCATCTTTTGATTTTTTTTCTAACATAAATGATTCGTCAGGTGATTTATACGTTGCTTGACTAAACGCATTACTGGCATCTAATTGGTCTGACGAATTGTCTGCACAACTAAAGAGCATAGAATGATCTGATGTGTCTAAATTATTTTTATCATCACAATCTTCAAGATTTTTTTTTGATTTTTCATCAATTCTTAATGTTTTCGAGGAAAATAGTCTTGCTTTTTTTTCATCAGATGAGCGCATAAAACCTTTAGTAGCAGACTTAACTCTTAATGATCTGACGTTTATATCTTTTGTTGATTCTACAGGTGCAGAAAGATTTTGAGCATTATATGTTGGTCCTGTATTTCCCACATCATCTGGACCAATTTGACTAGTTGGACTTAGTTCTGTATGAATTCCTGATTGTTGTCGATTTAACTCAGATTCGAATCCTTTTAGAAAATCTAGGGCTTCGTCTACTTTTTCTTTGTAATCGTTTGTTTTTTTTAATCGCATCATTTTATTAGGAAATATTGAATTATAATTATTTGAATTTTTGTTATATAACTACTATAGTATGTTTAATTTGATCATTTTACCTCTTTATTTGCTTAATGTGCACGTTCGAGTTTAAAAAGCTTTCTTTTTTTTGCTACTTTTCAGTGGCCTTAAAATTGTTATTCGGAGTTGATTTCTATAATAAATAATATAAATGAAGTCAATTTTGTTTTATATTATGGCTCTTAAATTATTTAATACACTCACTAGAACTAAAGAAGAGTTCAAATCGAATGTAGACGGGCAGGTTTCAATGTACAGTTGTGGACCGACAGTTTATAATCAAGTACATATTGGAAATCTTCGCGCATCTATTTTTGTAGATTTGCTTCGGAGATATTTGAAATACAAAGGATATTCTTTGAATCATGTGATGAATATAACTGATGTAGATGACAAAACAATAAGAGATTCTCAAGCTCAAGGAAAAAGCTTGAAAGAATTTACTGTGTTTTATACTGGAAAGTTTTTGGAGGATTTGAAAACTCTTAATTGCGAAATTCCCGAACACCTACCTCGCGCAACAGATAATATTGATGAAATGGTTGAATTGATCAAAACTTTACTTGAAAAAGGACATGCTTACAAAACAGAAAAAGGAGATATTTATTTTAAAATAGAATCATTTTCTGAATATGGGAAACTTGCAAATCTTGACGTGGAACAATTAAAGAAAAATGCAGATGGAAGACTCGATTCATCAGACGAATATGAAAAAGAAAATGCACGAGACTTTGCACTTTGGAAAGTATATGCTCCTGAAGATGGAGATGTTTTTTGGAACACAGAAATTGGAAAAGGTAGACCTGGATGGCATGTTGAATGTAGTGCGATGAGCAGAAAAATACTTGGAGAAACATTTGATATCCACACAGGAGGAGTTGATTTAGTTTTTCCACATCACACAAATGAAATTGCGCAAAGTGAATGTGCATCAGGACATAAATATGTTAATTATTGGATTCATAATGCTCATTTAATAGTAAATGGAGAAAAAATGAGCAAAAGTTTAGGAAATTTTTATACTCTTAATGATTTGATTAGTAAAGGATATGATTCAAAAGCAATAAGATTTGAATTACTTCGAACACATTATCGTCAACAACTTGATTTTCGAGAAGATGAACTAAAACAAATTCCCGAAACATTATCTAAATTTTACAATTTTCTTGATAAACTCGACGAGATAAAACTCCGCGGTGATTCTAATACGCAGGTTTCTAAATTTATTGATGCTGCTAAAAAATCTTTTGAAGAATCAATGGATGACGATTTAAATATTAGTGGCGGACTTGCGGCAATATTTAATTTTATGAATGAAATCAACAAATTAATTGCAGAAAATAAGTTGGTAATTTCAGATGTAGAATTGGTTAGAGATGTAATGATGAGTTTTGACTGCGTACTTGGAGTAATGAACCATGAAAAAGGAGAGCTTAGTGTTGAAGAAAAACAACTGATATTGGCTCGAGAAGAAGCTCGAAAAAATAAAGATTGGTCAAAATCAGACGAGCTTCGTGACAAGCTTAAAGAATTGGGAATAATTGTTGAAGATACTCATCAAGGAACAAGATGGAAAAGAATTTGATATTATTATTATTTTTGAATTTATAAAATTAAGAAAATAAAAAATTTCTGAAAGTTAAAATTTCTTTTAATAATTAAACTATGTTTTCTTTGTTTTTAACTTTTAATTTTCAGGGTTGTATGAAAATGTATTCATAACATTAGAAGCTTCTTCGTGCTTTTTACTAACACTAGGTCCTGCTAATACTTGGTCGGTATTATCAAAATCTACTTCTTCTGGATGAAGATGACTTTGATTTTCATATGCTACAATTGTTAAATCTTCTTCTAATAATTCTTCAGTACACTCTTCTGAATCAATAAAAAAAACGCCCTTGCCTAAGTCATCAACAATAAAAGAACTATCTTTTTGAATAAGATTCATAACTTCTAATGTGTTGTTATAAAAATCAAGTTCTCCATAATTTGATTCAAAACAAGCATATCCTTGACTTCCAAACGCAAGAACTAATGCGCCAGTCATTTGATAATCAATATCTTGACCATCTATGTTGGTAATATATTTTTGATTTATATTAACAACAAACTGTTTTTTCTCAACTTTTTCAACACAAAATTCGTTATTTTCTTTTAGATCCAAATAAGTTTTACTTGCAATTCTATTTTCTAAAGATCCAATATCTTTTTCAAACTTATCTGCTGCCAAAGGTGTAAAATGTAAGCTCATAAGACCATTAACGGTTTTTTCTATAGGTACATTATACTCTTTTAATATAGTGGATATACTATTTTTTATTTTATTCATTTGCTCGCCCTCCAAGCTAGTTAGTTGTCTCTATAAGACATTTTTTTTCGTAATTATTGCCCCACGTATCGTAATTTTTTCGATTACATCGGTATGAAAGAATCTAGTTTTTAATTATTCCTATATCTCAACTAAATATTATATATCTTTAAATCTCAGTTTAAAACAGCTTCAAATAGCAGATTTTAAAGATATAAGCCCACGCCGAACTCATTGGTAAGGATAGGTTCTTTATTAAGCTTTCCAAATTTAACTCCTTTTGCGTGGGTTACAGCACAAATATCTGCGATTACTAGATTAATCTTATCCTCAAACTCAGGTTTGTCAATATTTAGTTCTGGAAGCTCTGATTTAAGAGAAAGTTGATTTTCACTTTTGTATTTTCTAATTGCGCCCACAATATCTACTGCAAGATCACCTGCATTTTCAGAAGTTTCATTAATCAAATTTTCTTCAAATTTAGGCCACTTAGAAATGTGAATAGAAATATCTGATTCAAATTCTTTAAAGAATCTCTGATAAATTGCTTCAGTAATATGTGGTAAGAATGGCGAATATAATTTTAATGTTGCGAGTAATACTTTGTATATAGTATATTGAGCAGACAATTTTTTTTCAGGTTCAATATCTTCAGAATAAATTCTATATTTACAAAGCTCTAAATAATTATCACAAAATACCTGCCAAAAAAATTTATCAGTTTCAGAACGACACTTTGAAAATTCATGTTTTTCAAAAGAATCAGTTCCTGCTTTTATTACTTTATTTAATTTTGAAATAAGCCACTTATCGATTACTTCTAAGTTAGATTCAATTTTTTCTTTATCAATACTATTAGGATCAAAGTTTTCTAAATGCATTAATGCAAATCTTGAAGCATTCCAAATTTTATTAAGTGTTTTAGTTCCTGCAACAAGTTCTTTTTCAGGGAAAGGAAGATCTTCTCCGAGACTACAACCTGCAGCCATGAATCTAAGCGCATCTGCACAATATTTTTCAATCATAACTTGAGGCTCGACGACATTTCCTTTTGACTTACTCATTTTTTTACCCTTAGGATCAAGCATCCAACCATTAATAAAACAATCATTCCAAGGAAGCATATTGTGATGAAGTTGACTTTTAACAACAGTATTGAATAACCAGAATGAAATAATGTCATGACCTTGAGGACGTAAACTCATAGGTTCAGATTTTAGTTTTTCATAACAAGGTTCTCCTTTGAAAAGTTCTTTTACAATAGTGGGCGTTAAAGACGAAGTTGCCCAAGTGTTTATTATGTCTTTCTCGCCGATAAATTCTTTGCATTTGCATTTAGGACATTCATCTATGGGTGGTTTTTGTTCTAGTGGATCAACGGGAAGATCTTCTTCTTTTGCAAGAATCACTTCATCACAATCTTTACAATACCAAACAGGAAAAGGAATTCCAAAGAAAATTTGTCTTGAGATGCACCAATCCCACGCAAGACAATTAACCCAATTATCATAACGATTTTTCATATGGTGTGGGAACCATTTAAGTTCATTTCCCCACTCGAGCATTTTATCTTTTAAGTCAAGATATTTTATAAACCATTGTTTAGACTGAATAAATTCAACAGGAGTTTCACAACGTTCGTGAACATTAACTGCGTGTGTGATTGGTTTTTGGGTTAGAAGAAGTTTGCTGTCTTTAAGATCTTCAATAATTAGTTTTCTCGCAATTTCTGGACTATTACCTTGATACTTACCTGCAACCTCTGTCATCTTACCGTCTTTACCAATAGCTTCAATAATTGGTAACTTGTGTGCTTTTTGCCATTCACAATCTGTTTGATCACCAAAAGTACAACACATAACAATACCTGTGCCTTTTTGGGGATCTGCACGTTTGTCTTCTAGAATTGGAACTTGCATATCATATAATGGAACCTTTGCAGTTTTTCCTCTTAGATGATGGAATCTTTTGTCTTCAGGATGATAAAAAATTGCAACACAAGCAGGAAGAAGTTCAGGACGTGTAGTTGCAATAATTAATTCCTCTTCTTTGCCATCTTCAGTAGTTATTTTGAAAACAATATCATTAAAAAAACTAGCAATATCTTTATCCTCACATTCAACTTGCGCAATTGCAGTTTTACAATGAGGACAAAACATTGCTGGCGCGTCTATTCTATATTGCCGACCTGCATTGTAAAGATCAATAAAAGATTTTTGAGAAACTTTTCTAGAGTGTGGATCGATAGTAGAATATTTAACATCAAAATCACAACTGATACCTAACCGTTTCCAATCTGCTAAGTATGTAGGTTTTAATTCATTTTCTAAAGTTTCAATGCAAAGCTTACTAAATTTAGTTCGCCCAAGATCTTTTGCTCTAACATGTTTTAATTTTTGAATTAAAGTTTGAGTAGGAAGACCATTATCATCAGTACCAAATGGTTGAAGAACATTAAATCCATTCATTCTTTTGAATCTTGCAATAAAATCTTGTTGAGAATTACCAAATGCATGACCTAAATGCATTTTACCTGAAACCGTAGGCGGAGGAGTATCAATAGAAAAAATTTTTCTAGTAGTGTCTTTAGGATCAAATTTAGATATTTGATTATCATCCCAAAACTTTTGCCAATGAGGTTCTTCTACCTTAGGATCATATCTTTTAGGGAATTCTTCTTCTGTTTCTTCTTGTTTTTGTTCTTTAGTTTCTGATGACATTTTAAGTTCAGAGATAGGATATTGTTTATAAAAGTTTAGGTGAATTGCATATTTGTATTGTATATTTATATTAGTAATATTATGATTGGTTTAAGAAATGTTTAAATAGTTATATTTGTTGTAATTAAACTAGTTCATTATATTTATAAAATAAAATAGGTGATTATATGGCTACAGTAAGTGGTATTTATTATTTATTGGTTGCTATTGCTTTATCAATAGCTTTTTTCTGGTGGTTAGGGTCAAGATCCAAGCATATCGAAAAAGATTTTAGTAAAATGCGCAAACGTAAGAGCGAAATTATAGCTGAAATAAACCAATATGGTCTTGAAAAAAGTAATAATTCTAATCATATTCTAGTCGCTTGTAAAAATTATATGGCTGATGAATTTGGATCTGGTTCTGAATCTGATTTGGATTTTAAACCTCAGCAGTTTATAGTAGGAAAACTTAAAGAAGCTGTCGAAAAGATTGGCAAGGGATTTAAGACTTTTGAAACTATGGCAAATGTAACTTATTTTTACATACCTCAAAAAGAAATAGGGGTTTATATTGTTCCATTTGTAGCCAATTTTAAAGGAGGCTATCTAGTGGTAGGTCAGAAAAGAAGGACAGGAAGTTTAAAACACATAACAGGATTGCCGTTTAGACATTATGCTGTAGGATCTTATTTTAATGTTTTAACTCCTTTAATTGGAAGTACTGGAATGGATATTAGAACATTGGTTAATTATGTTGAAAGAAAGGTCTAATATCAGTTTTAGTTTTTTTTGATTTTTTTGTTTTTAGTTATATTGTGTTTTTATGTATTAAACATGATAAAATATAGTAAACCTTATAAACTCTAATACCTAAATTTTAATTAGTGTAGATGGTTATGTTAACAAAAAAGAGGTTCTTAGTATTATTAAACTATTGTTGAGATAGAGGGATATAGATGAAAAAAATATTAGATTTAGTAGGTCTTGCAAATGCAGTAACTGATTGCATTATTACAGTTACTGATGCAGAACTTCATTATGTAGGATTTAAAAAAGGAGCATTTAATAGAAAAAGACATATTGATTTGAACAGTTTTTTAGATTTTATTGAAGAGAAAGAAAAAGTTCTAGTTCCGGGAGGATCACCTGCAAATACAATTCGCGGAGCTTCTAATTTAGGATTACATTGTGGATTATTTGGAAGTTTAGGAACTGATTTAGTTGGTAAACACTATATTAAAAATTTAAACTCAATAGGAGTTGATAATTGTTTTGATATAACCTCTGGAAGGAGCGGTATTTGTTATGCATTAATAACTCCTGATGGAGAAAGAAGCATGATGGTTGATATGGGCCAAGCAGAAACTTATGGATTTGATATTTCTCAGATGAATTTTACCAAAATCTTTCACACATCTGGATATGAATTATTATCTCGACCAGATAAAGTAATGGCTGCAATAGAATATGCAAAATCAGTTGGTGCGAAAATAAGTTTTGATTTAGCTGCTGAAAATGTAGTTGAAGTTGAGAAAAAAAATATTGATCATTTAATTAATAATTATATTGATATTTTATTTGTAACCGAAGAAGAAGCAGAAGCACTTGTTGGTGTGGAACCCGAAAAAGCTGTACAAGAATTAAGTAAACTTTGTGAAATCACACTTTTTAAAAAAGGAAAAAAAGGAAGCGTGGTTTTGAACAAGGGTCTAAGTTTTGAAATTCCTATATATCCTGTTAAGGTTGTTAATACAACTGGTGCAGGAGATTCATATGCTGCAGGATTTCTTTTTGGTTATGTACAAGGAATTCATTTAGAAGCATGCGGACATTTAGGGAGTCAGATAGCATCAAAAGCCTGTGGACAAGAAATGCCTTATTATTTGGGAAATTAGAATAAGTTTAACATTTTTTTTTAATGATTTAGTCTTATATTGAACAATACTAAAATTAATAAACAAGTCTATATTTTATTATATTATAAAATGCGAAAATATGATAAACCCTGGATTTTGAAATATATTCCTGCTAATTGTTCTGATGTTGTAGGGCAAGATACTGCAGTTGGACGGCTCAAAGATTTTGTTGAAAAATTTAAAGTAAAATCAAGTGGAAAAAAAGCAATGTTTCTATATGGTCCGCCAGGATGTGGAAAAACAGTATCAGTATATGCGATAGCAAAAGATCTTGAGTTGGAAATTATTGAATTAAATGCAAGTGACTTTAGAAATAAAGATCATATTTCTTCAATTCTAGGAAGTGCAACACAACAAATGAGTTTATTTGCTCGTGGAAAATTAATACTTGTTGATGAAGTAGATGGAATTTCTGGAACAAAAGACAGAGGAGGATTATTAGAATTAAGTAAAGTTATTGAAAAAAGTTCATTTCCCATAATAGTTGTTGGAGAAAATCCTTATGATCAAAAAATGAAAGCAATGAGAAAAATCTGTGAATTAGTAGAATTTAATATTTTAGAATATAGATCAATCTCATCTATTTTGAAAAAAATAGCAGATTTAGAAAACATTGAATATGTGCCAGAGGATATTGATGCTTTAGCTCGGCGAGCAGGAGGAGATCTTAGAGCAGCTATTAATGATTTGCAAATATTATCATCTGATGGCAGGTTAAATAAAGGGGAATTAGATGAATTATCTGAGAGATTACAAAAACAATCAATAGTAGATGCATTACTTATAATTTTAAAAACCACTGATATAAACTTAGCATTAAGTGCTATGAATAAAGTAGATGAAGATCTGAATCAATTAATGTTATGGCTCGACGAGAACCTACCTAATGAATATACTGAACCTGAAGACTTGGCCAATGCTTATGATTGGATGAGTAAAGCAGATATAATGAATCGAAGAATAAGACGATGGCAGCATTGGCGATTTTTAGTTTATGTAAATGCGTATTTGACAGGAGGGGTTGCACTTTCAAAAAAAGAAAAATACAAAAAATTTGTACAATACAAACCAACAATGCGTCTTTTGAAATTATGGCAAGCAAAAATGAAATATCAAAAAAGAATTGCAATATCAGAAAAACTTGCTTCGATGATGCACACTTCAAAGCGAAGAGTTATTCAAGATGTTTTACCTTACATGCAATTTATGATGAAAAAAGATCAAGGATTAAGAGCAGATTTTGCTGAAAAGTATGAACTTGGTGCAGATGAAGTTGCGTGGTTGGTTAAATAAATTATTTGTTAATTTAATTAAGTAATAATTAATTCTAATGTTTATTTAAGTTCATTTAACATAAACTATATAAATAAAAAGTTATATTTAATCTATAAAGAGAGATAGAACTAAGAGATATAGAACTAGTTGTAAATTGATTATAAATTAATAGGTGTAAACGATGGCAATAAATATAGACGAAATGGCAGTGTTTTGTAAGAAAAAAGGATTTGTATATCCTAGCAGTGAAATTTATGGTGGTTTTTCAGGATTCTTTGATTATGGACCATTAGGAGCTCAACTAAAAAGAAATATAATGAACTCTTGGTGGAAATATCATGTACAAGATAAAGAAGATATGGTAGGAATTGATGGTAGTATAATTTGTAATCCTAAGGTATGGGTAGCATCAGGACATGTTGGTGGATTTGGAGATGTGATGGTTGCATGTAAAAAATGTAATGAAAATATGCGCGCAGATCATATTGTTGAAGATCAATTAGGTGTTCAGGCAGAAGGATTATCATCTGAAGATTTTGATAAATTAATAAAAGAAAAAGATGTTAAGTGTACAAAATGTGGAAGTGACGAACTTGGAGATTGTAAAGTTTTTAATTTATTATTCAAAACATTTGTTGGACCTGTAGAAGGAGATAAAGCAGTAGCATATCTTAGAGGAGAAACAGCACAATTGATTTTTGCAAATTTTAAAAATGTAGTAGAAACTTCTCGTTTAAAATTACCCTTTGGAATTGCACAAATGGGAAAAGCATTTAGAAATGAAATTGCTCCACGAAACTTTTTATTCCGTTTGAGAGAGTTTGAACAGATGGAAATAGAATATTTTGTACATCCTGATAAAGAAAAAGAATGTCCATACGTCGACGAAATAAAAGATTATGAATTATTAGTTTATTCTGCAGAAATGCAAGAGAATGAAAAAGAACCTGTTTTGATGAAAGCTTCAGTTGCACTTGAAAAAGGAATTATAACAAATGGTTGGCACGCATTTTGGCTTGTAACAGAAACAAAATGGTTTGAAGAACTTGGAGCGTGCAAAGAAAACTTTAGAATTAGACAACACAGAAAAGATGAAATGGCTCACTACAGTTCAGATTGTTGGGACTTAGAATATAAATTTCCATTTGGATGGAAAGAACTACAAGGAATAGCAGACAGAAGTGATTTTGATTTACAACAACACATGAAACACAGTAAAAAAGATATGAGCATCTTTGACGAGGAAACAAAGAAAAAAGTAGTTCCTTTTGTTGTTGCAGAACCAAGTCTTGGTGTAGACCGCGCATTTTTAGTTTTTATGTTTGATGCATATTCGACAAGAAAAGATGAAAAAGGAAATGAAGTAACTGTACTCAAATTAAATCCTAAAATCGCACCTGTGCAAGTAGCAGTACTACCTTTAATTAATAAATTACAAGATAAAGCAAGAGAAGTGTTTGCGACTGTAAAAAATAATTTCAATTGCTTTTATGATAAAAGTGGATCTGTAGGTCGTCGATATGCTCGAATGGATGAAATTGGAACTCCTATTTGTGTAACTGTTGACTTTGATACTCTTGAGAAAGGAGTTTTAACTTTACGTAATAGAGATACTGCAAAACAAGTACGAGTAAAAATTGAAGATCTTAATGAAAAATTAAATCTATTTTTTGCAGGAGAAGATTTTGAAAACTTGGGAACTGCAGTAGAGAAATAATGCGGTTATGTTTTTAATATTTTTTTGACAATTTTTTAATAATTGTTTATTAATTGTTTAATAATTTTTTAATTTGTTTAATAAAAATAAAATTTGTTCAATAAAAAAAGAGGAAATGTTATGAAAGAGGGGACTACTTCAAAGAATTTCTTTATTCATCTAGCGTTCATAGTATTTTTAGTTGCAGGACTCTATTTTATTTTACAATCAGATCATACAATAACTGGAAAAGCAGTCTCAAATTTAGCCGATGCTCGTGTGAAATTAGGTGGAGCATTATCTGCATCACCATTTATGAAAAATGTAGATTCTATGAATCTATGTGTTGGTATTGGTGGTGAACAAGAAAACTGGTTTAGCGCAGTTAAAGGAACAACAGGTTGGTCTGTTAATGAAGCACCTGTATTTTGTAGCGGAATTTCTAATGAAGATTTTATAATTAAATTCAATAATTTTGATGCGTTTTCAGAAATCATCTCCAAATTTACTCCAGGAGTATTACTATCTGGTCGAGCAGGAAATAAATATTATATTTTAGAATCTAGATTTGTTCAATCTGGAGGAGATATAACTTGTAATTATGATTTTAAACAAAAGTTTTGTGGTGCAGTAGAAATGATGGGATCTGCAGCAGAACTTATTGATGCAGATTTATCTTGCTGTTTAGAAGATTTATCAAATTCAGAAAAAAAATTACTTCAATCTCATTTAGAACAAACAGGATTCCAAGACGAGACTCATAGTTTATCAAGTCCGGGAGTAGTTCAAACTTTAAGCTCATTAGCAATTTATTTATTTTTGGTTATTTTTGTAATGGTTGGTGTAACTATTCTTGTTTTACATACACAACATCAACATAAACTTAAAAAACAAGAAGTAGAAATAACTGCACATAGACAAAAATTAAATCAATTAAAAACATTTATTTTACAAACAAAAAACCAAGGTTATCACCCTGTTCAAATTAAACAACACTTGGTTGGATTAGGTTGGGATGAACAAACAATTAACCATGCGTTTTCTGAGCTTGTCGAGAAAGAAAATAATTAGTATTTTAATTGGTTTATACTTTATTATTTTAGTTTAAATTCTATATCTACATTTTATAAAAAAATAAAGAAGTGGGGCAGCCGGGACTTTCAATAGGTTGCAGGATATGGCTTGCAAGTATGCAGCTTTTTCCACAACCAATATTTGAACCCGGAACACCTAGATCTCTGAAATTCATTGGCTTGAGCCTCATCAGATCACAAACCTGGAAAAAATTCTTCAGTTTCACTTTGCAAAAAAACGCAAACTAGTGCTCTCCCAGATTGAGCTACTGCCCCTTGTGATTAAAAATTAATACTTCGAAAGTATAGTAGTTATTGTATGTTTAAAGAGTTAAGATGATATATTTATATCTTTTCTTCTTCTACTTCAAGACCGCCTGCGTCAACGTCATCTGATTCTTTTTTTTCGTCGTCTGTTTCACTTTCTTCTAAACTCGGACTGTCTCCAGATTCAAAGCCAACTTCTTCTTCAGTTTTCTCGTCTTGTGTAAGGATATGCTCTCCTTCATCTGTATTCTCTTTAACTGGTTCGCTTCCACTTAAAACAGTAAGTGTTCCAAACTTACCTGTTGATAATTGAAGTTCACCTTTCCATTCATTAACATAGCCGTTTTCAATTTTTATTCTGTCGCCAATTTTAACCTGATCGATTTGCTCATTCCAAAGACTAATTTTGATTTGTCCAGTTTCATCTTTGCAAATAGCGTTTGCTACACGACCAGTTTTTCCGAATTTTTCAAATTCTCTTACGTCACTGACTTCAACAACTGCTAATTCTACTTCTATTTTTCCTTGTCCTGCTTGTAATTCGTTTATTTTCATGATCTTACTAGATTTATAGGTTTCTTTTAAATACTTTTTGTTTTTGTTTATAAAAGGAATTAGCATTATATGTGTTTTTTGATTAATATTAATTAGAACTTTACTTAGAAATAAAAAATATTTTTAATTATTTATCTTTTTTAGATAATTCTTCTCGTCGTTTGAATGTTTCTGCAAGGTCAATTACATATTTTCCTTCGTCTAATTTGTAAATCAAAGGATAATCTTTATTAAATAATTGAACTAAATCTAATTCAAATTTTCCTGGGCCGAGTATTCTAACGCTTTCTAAATCTAAAATTACAGGCGTTTCATCCCCGCTAATATCAACAAGATCTAAAACATCTTTTTCAATTTGATGTTTATCTTTATCTGTAAGATTTGTTGTTAATTCTTTAGCGCGTTTAATAGCATCTTTTCGCACATAAAAAAATAATCTAGAACCGCATTTACAACCTTTGAGAATTTCACTAGCTCCATCGTCATAAAATATATTGCATCTAACACATTGATGTGGCATGGTATTCCTCTATTTTTTGTTTCTGATTTTTTATTATTGTTTTTAATTGTAACTTATCTTCTTTTCTTTTTTTTCTTAGTAGATTTCTTCTTAATTTTTGCATCTTTAGTTAATAATTGAATTTTATTAGGATCTTTTTTGATTTCTTTAACAATAGATGCCGGACCAATAATTGTAAGTCCACTACGATCACCCATTAATAAACTAACAACACCATGTTTAACTTTTTTAATAAAATCAACACTAGTTGTTTCAGGATAAATAACTGCCAGTTCGATTCCTTTAAAATCAGCATTTATTTCTTCCATAGTGACTTTAATAAGTTCAGCTTCTTCTTCTTTTTTGAGACGACCTTCTAATAAAACAATTTTGTCGTCTTTAACAGCATTAAGTATTTTTCTAATTCTCCCTATTGAACTAAGAGTTTCAATCTCAACGTAAGGAATGAATTGTAATGTAAGTCCCATTTTCTAAAAAACCTCTTTTTTATTCTGCTAATGCAAACATAGCTTCGTACATTTTATCGATATTATTTCCTTTCTTTGCAGAAATTCCAACAACTTCATATTGAGGAAATGCATTTTTAATCTTCTTAAGATTACTCTTTTTAAGATCAACTTTATTTCCTATAATTAAAACAGGAATATCTCGCGCAGCAAGATTCCCTATGATTGTAATATTAACTTGCGAATATGGATCCTTTGTAGAATCAAGAACAACAACAACAATATCCATTTTATCGAGCCATTTAATTGAATCAATAACTCCTCTTGTCGCTTCTTTAGCTCTTTTTTTAGCGTCTTTTTCTTTGATACCTTTTTTCAAAAAGTCTTCATAATCAATTTTAGTAGCAATACCGGGAGTATCAACAAGAGAAAAAGAAAGCTCTTTGTTTCCGCTTTTAATATTAATCTGCTCTTTTATTTGAATTTCTCGTGTTTCGTGAGCAACATTAGAAACTAAACCCATATCTTCCCCAAGCCAATCTTGGCAAATTTTGTTTGCAAGGGTTGTCTTTCCGCCATTCGGAGGTCCATATAGACCTATTTTTAACTGTTTGCGTTTCTTAAAGAAATTTTTAAAAATTCTGTTAACAAATTTTTTCATAAATTTAATCATTTGATCACCAATTTTAAATTAAAGTGTTAATAAACTTGCCCCTTTTATTTTTTTTGTAGATGAATTATTTGAATGTATTGAACTCATAAAACGCTTTATCAACTCTCTGTAAATAGTACTACTAGAGATTATTAGAACTATTTAAAGTTTTGGGTGAAATAAAATATAGCAATAATGTTACTATAACGCATTTACTAGTTATGTAGAATCCGATTATATAGGATTTGATTTATCTAACTGTATTGTTTAACTGTATTGTTTAATTCATTGTCTAAATCTATTATTAGTCATTATTTGATATTTTTTGATTATAATTTGATTTTTTAATTATAGGGGTATTTGATTATTATGAGGGAAACTTTTAAATAATTAAAAACAATAAACCTTATTCATGAGCCCCAAAATTGAGCCTATGGAAGATTTGATTAAACAAGATATTCTTGAAGTTCTAAAAAAAGCACAACTGTTTTTGAAAGATAATCGTTATAAAGACATGAAAAAGCTAAGTGAAGTTACAATAACAGATGCAAGTATATTTCAAGATCACAATTCCATAACTATTGCAGTAATAATATATGCGGTTTCTAAATTAATGGAACAAAAAATAACTACTGAGTTTTTTGAACAAATGGAAAGTCTGTTGAATGCTGCAGAACAATTTTTAAGATCTGATGATATTAAAGGTTATCAAGATTCAATAGAAAATATAGGCTTTTTAATTTCAACATTTGATGATAAATTTAGAATGTATATAGAAAAAGTTATGGAAAAATCCCAAGTAAAAAAAGCATCAGGTATTCACAGTGGCGGAATAAGCATAGCAAGAACTGCTCAAATGCTAGGGATTGGTCAGTGGGAACTTATGAGTTATGTGGGAAAAACAAAAGTTCATGATGAATTTGATGTATCTTCTGATGTTAAAACGAGAATAAATTTTGTAAGATCTTTATTTAATTAGTTAATTTTTCAAAATGGGAACAATGAAAATCGTTAAGCCAAAAATAAGTAAATCTAATATGGCTAAATTGGATTTATCAGACGTTGTAGATGTAGCTACTTCTACTGAATCGTCGTCTACTAAATCTTTGGTTTTTGATTCTGGACCTATAATTAGTCTTACAACTACCAATCTTCTTTGGATCCTTGAAGAATTAAAAACTTCTTTTCGAGGAGAATTCTACATACCTTCTGCTGTTAAAGAAGAAATAATTGATTATCCTCTAACAACAAAGAAATTTAAACTAGAAGCATTACAAGTAAATCGAGAAATATCCAAAGGAACTCTTAAGTTAGTAGGTTCAGATATTATTTCTAAAGAATGTAAACGATTAGGAAATATGGCAAATTCTATTTTCAAAGCAAAAACTAGACTTATTCGAATAGTTCACCCTGCGGAAATGGAAGTGATTGCAGCAGCATTAAAACTAGGATCTTTGGCAATAGTTGTCGATGAGAGAACAACTAGATTATTAATTGAAGATTCTGCTAAATTGCAGCACATGTTAGAAAAAAAACTGAAAACTAAAGTTGAAGTTGATCAAAAGCAACTCGATTTGTTTTTAGCAGAAGTTAGAGGAATTAAAGTATTAAGATCTATAGAACTTGCAATAATTGCATTTGAAAAAGGATTATTGGATAAATATCTAATCAATAGGCCTGACGCAAAAAAAATGCTCATCGAATCCTTTCTTTGGAGTATTAAACTTCACGGATGTGCTATTTCTCGGAGAGAATTAGACCAAATAGTTAAGTTAGAAATTGATTGATCTTTCTTTAAATTTTAATAATTGCAATATTATTATCAGTTATTTGTTCTTATTTTTAAATTTCACTTAATTTTCTCGTCAAGACTTCGTCGAGAAAAACAAAAGGTTTATATACTAGTTTGGAATTGAAGGTGTTATCATCTTGGGAACTTTAACTGATCTGTTATAGTGGGGTAACATTATACAAATTTAACATTTGTAAATTTTCAAAATTTATAGGGATAAGTTCTCATGGGGGGTTTTGAATTAACTCGAAACGACTCTTTGTACGAGGCGATAATCAAAACTCAATATTTTAAAATATGGAGGTCATTAAAAAATGGCAACAAAAGTAGCAAAAGTTGGAATTAAAAAGCAAGCTGGACTTCTCTACTTCGTCGATAAGGATGGAGATGTTAGCTGCGCTAAAATGGCTCGAGGGAAAACCAAGAGTAAAGCAAAACCTAAGAAAGTAGCAAAAGTAGGAATTAAGAAACAGTCTGGTTTCCTATATTTCGTTGATAAGCATGGAGATATTTCTTGTGCTAAGATGGTAAGAGGCGGAAAGAAGAAAAAAGCTAAGAAAAAGAAAGTAGCTAAGAAGAAACCTGCTAAGAAAAAAGTAGCAAAGAAAAAACCTGCTAAAAAGAAGGTTGCTAAGAAAAAAGTAGCTAAGAAAAAACCTGCTAAAAAGAAGGTTGCTAAGAAAAAAGTAGCAAAGAAAAAACCTGCTAAAAAGAAGAAATAATTCTTCTCTTTTTTTTATTTTTTTTCTATTTTTTAAAACAAATTCTACTCATCTATTCATATATTCACTAAATGATATTTAAACAACTTTTGTATTTGTTTAACAAACAAAGCGAAAATCCTAGAATTGCTATCCTCGATATTTTCTTGGATTAGAGCTCAGGGGTATTAGTTTGAAATGTAACTCATTTCTAACTCTTAGAAATCTTTCAGATTTTAAAGAAACCCAAGCAGGAATAAACCCCAGCAAATAAATATTTAAATATCCCCTTCTATTTTATGAAATAATTATGAACTTAGTAAAAGGAAAGATAATTGGTGGAGAATTTGGTAAATTATGCGTTAGACGCAAGAGTAAAGAACAAATACAATTAGGTGAGTTATTAGTTTCAGAAAACAAGCAAAATAGTCAAAAAACAATACTTCAAGTCTATGAATTATTATATGGTAGTCAAATATCTCAAACTAATTTAGAACTAATTTCAGGATTAAGATTAGAACAAGATGCAGAATTTAAAATATTTGATGAAAATCTAAGAAATTATGTGCTTGCGTTAATGAAACCTCTAATAACTATAGAATCTAAAAATATAACCTCTTGTAAATTACTACCTGATTTTTTTTCTGATGTACGTGCTATTACTAAAGATGATTTAGATTTTATTACCCGTCCAAATAATCCTTTGTTTTTAGGAAATTTGCGTAGTGGAAATCAAATATTAGATTTTCCAATTTACTTAAATGGAAAAGATGTATTTCCTCACCACATATTAGTGCCTGCAACAACAGGTCGTGGAAAATCAAATATGGTGAAAGTAATGCTTTGGAGTATTGTTTCTGTCGACTATTGCGGGGTGTTGGTATTAGACCCTCATGACGAATATTATGGACGAAATGGCGCTGGATTAAAGGATCACTCTGCAGCAATTGATGGTAGAGTAATATATTATACTCCTAAAAATCCACCTCCTGGAACTAAAACCTTGGCGATTAATTTAAATGTACTAAAACCAATACATTTTAGCGGAGTTGTATCATTTTCTGATGCTCAAATACAAGCTATGAATAGTTATCATAAACACTATAAAGAAAAATGGATTGAGTCAGTTATTTTAGAAAAATCTCTTAATGTAGATTATTTAGAAGCAACAATAGGAGTTCTCAAAAGAAGATTATTATCTATATTAGATATTAAATTCGATGGAGATCATTTAGAAGCAGAAGGAGTGTTTAAATTTAATGGAGGAGAATCTACTGTAGCAAACATAATATCTGAATTAGAACAAGGAAAAACAGTTGTTGTTGACACATCAAATTTTGCAGGTTCAATAGAATTACTAATAGGAAGTTTGATTTCCTCAGAACTTTTTAATAGATATCAAAGATATAAATCTCAAGGCAAACTTTCTGAAAAACCAGTGATTTCAGTTGTTTTGGAAGAAGCACCAAGAGTACTTGGAAAAGAAGTGTTGGAAAAAGGGTCAAATATATTTGCAAGAATTGCAAGAGAAGGAAGAAAATTTAAAATTGGATTGCTTGCGATAACTCAATTACCTTCATTAATCCCTAGACAAATACTAGCAAATATGAATACTAAAATTGTGCTAGGTTTGGAAATGAAAGCAGAAAGACAAGCAATAATGGATAGTGCATCTCAGGATTTATCTACTGATGATAGAAATATCGCATCACTTGATCGAGGAGAAGCACTAATTACAAGTAATTTTACTAGATTTGCAATTCCTATTAAAGTACCTCTTTTTGAAAAGATAGTAGATGAACATAAGAACCGACATAAAAATAATGAAGCTAATAAAGCTAATGAACATAATGAAAATAGTGGAACTAATGAAAATAATGAAGCTAATGAAAATAAGGGAATTAATAAAAATAATGAAGATAATGAAACTAATCCTAATCAAATGAATGTAGAAATAAAATCTCAATCGAATTTTTCAGGAGTTAAATTAAGATGAATAATGAATCTATTAATGTAGATGATATTGATTTAGATAATATTGGCGCAGATAATATAGGTGTAGATAATATCGAATTAAATTCTATTAAACAAAATAATTTATGTTTTGCACACATGGCAGATTGTCATATTGGTGGGTGGAGAGATGCAAAATTAAGAGATTTAAACTTTCAGTCTTTTGAAAAAGCAATAGATGTTTGTATTCAAAAAAAGATTGATTTTTTGTTAATTAGCGGAGATTTGTTTAATAATAGCTTTCCGGGAATTATTGAACTTAAAGGAGTTGTTCGTTTACTTCGTAAATTAAAAGATAGAGGAATACCTGTTTATACAGTCGCAGGAAGTCATGATTTTAGTCCTAGTGGGAAAACAATTCTTGATGTATTAGAAGAAGCAGGTCTTTTAGTTAATGTGTGTGTTGGGGATATTATTGACGATAAACTCAAATTAAAATTCACACAAGACCCAAAGACAGGTGTAAAACTCACTGGAATGATTGGAAAAAGAGGAATGTTAGAAAAAAGACATTATTCAAAATTAGTTAAAGATAATTTAGAAACAGATGACGGCTTTAAAATCTTTTTATTTCATACAGCACTTGATGAATTAAAACCTAAAGAACTAGAAAAGATGGAAAGCGCGCCTGTTTCATTACTTCCGAAGAACTTTGATTATTATGCAGGTGGACACGTCCATATAGTAGAACACAAAGATGTAGGCGAGTATAAAAATTTAGTTTATCCTGGTCCTATTTTTCCCAATAGTTTTTCAGAGATTGAAAAATTAAAAAGAGGGGGTTTTTATATTTATGAAAATGGACTTATAACCTATCAACCAATAGTTGTATGTAATATGGAATGTATTTCTTTAAATTGTGATATGAAAACAGCTCAAGAATGTGAAGAACTTATTACAACTACAATAAGAACTAAACAATTCTATAATTCAGTTGTAACACTAAGATTGTTTGGTCAATTAAGAGAAGGGAAAACAACAGAAATTGATTGGAAAAAAATCTATAAAGAAATATATGATAAAAGCGCATTGATTATTTTGAAGAATTCAAGTAAATTAACATCTAAAGAGTTTCAAGAAATAAATGTTGTTGCAGGTACTGCAGAAGAAATAGAACAAAAATTAATTGAAGAACATGTAGGTCAGTTTAGTCGAGCTAATTCATCAGAACAAATATTTGATTTAGAAAAAGAATCTAAAAAAATTAAACTAATAATGGAAGTTCTT
This sequence comes from Candidatus Woesearchaeota archaeon, assembly GCA_018668595.1. Lineage (GTDB taxonomy): Archaea > Nanobdellota > Nanobdellia > Woesearchaeales > UBA11576 > JABJCP01. Next base: position 26,255 of record JABJCP010000031.1, on the reverse strand, counting down.
GATCTTGAAAAAGATGAAGGTGAAAAAGTAGCAGATTTTGAAAAAAAGTTAGAAAAAGAAGCAGATTCTGTTATAAATTTATGATATTTTCAACAAGCTATATTCTTAAAATAAACTTTTAAAAAAATATAAAAAGAATCAATTTAAAAAATTAGTATATTCCAAATACAAATGATTTACTGTTATTTTTTGTACTTTCTACTTTGTAAAAATCAACTATGACTCTTTGATTTGTTGGTGTAAAGGTATATCTTTCAGAACCTTGTTTTGAAAGTTCTTTATTTTTTGGAAAATTACCAAAAAAGTGCTTAGCAACGTCATCCATTGTCATTAGGGGTCGTGCTTTAGGAATTGGTTCACCAATTTCTAGATTTTCATCAATGACTTCTTTTAGACTTTTACAAGCAGCAGTTTTAGCAGCTTGCCAAGTAGGACCTTCTCCTATAATTCCTTGTTTAAAATTCACTTCTGCAACATAATTTTTATTGCCTTTTGGTTTGTGAATAACGCCGTGATAAATTAAGTTTTCTTTAACCATAAGTTGCAGTTATGGAAAATCAGTTTTTATAAAATTATCTATACTATATACTCGATTTTATATTACATCTTGTTTGAGTTAGATTTACTTGTTTTTATCTTTTTTTTAGATTAGGGTGGTCATTGCACAATTTATAACGTTTTTTTCAGTTAAATTTTTAAATACTGCATTATTTTGGGTTATTAGATGGATACTATACATAGCGCAAGATGTTTAATCTCTAAAGGAAATACTCTTTTGCTAGTAAAGAAAACAAAAAGTAGTTTATTTGAATTACCTGGAAAAGAGTTTAGTTCTGAAGATGATCCTGAAGTAGTGGCTATTTCTGCAGTAGAAGAACAAGTATCATTAACTCCGAGAATAATACAACAATTTGGAGCTTTTGAAATACAAGAAGATGGAAAAAATTACAATTTAGCTGTTTTTGAATGTAGTCTTGATGATCCTGAACAAGAACTAAAACAAGGAGAAGGAATAGAAGAAATTAAATGGGTTCCAATAAAAGATCTTGATAAAGAAAAAGTTTGGGAAGATGTTTTAGCAGTCAGTGAAGATTTATAATTTGGTTTAATAATTTTGTTTAATAAGTTTGTTCATTCTAATTTTGTTTATTTTAATTAAGGTTTTGATATATTATTAATAATAAGAATTAGATCTAATTTAGTTTTTGTCTATTAGTTCTTTAATTATTTTACTCACTTCCGCAGGACTTGCTTTACCTTTCGTCGTAGCCATTATTTTTCCAACAAGAAAATTAAATGATTTAGAATTACCTGCTTTAAAATCTTCAACTGCTTGAGGATTTTGTTTTATTGCATCTTTACAAAGCTTAGTTAACTCCCCTTCATCAGATACTGCCTGTAAATTATTTGCGATAACATATGCTTGAGGAGAAAATGGTTTATCTATTAATTTTTCTAGTAAATCTCTTGCAGTTAAATCAGTAATTTTATTTTCAGCAACCAGATTTAACAATTCAATAATGTGAGTTTCATCAATATCTATTTCACTAAAAGTTTTATTTTTTAAATTAAGAAATTTACTAAGTTCATGTCTTAACCACTTTGCCGCAAGAATAGGATCAATACTTATAGAAACTTTTTCAAAAAGATGTGCTAATGATTTTTCTTGAGCAAGAATATGTGCATCTTCTTCTTTTAAACCTTGTTTTATGAACTTTTCAGCTTTTTGAGTCGGTAATTGAGGAAGATCTGATTTAATTTTAGATATTTGATCTTGAGTTATGTCTGTTACGACGAGATCAGGGTCGAGAATATAGCCGTAATCAGCTTCAGTTTCTTTAGTTCTCAATCTGGATGTGGATCTTGTGTTTGTATCCCATGCTCTAGTATCTTGTACAAACACTTCATTTTTTTTTATTGCCAATTTTTGACGTTCAACTTCATAAAATAAAGCGCGTTCAATTTCTTTAAATCCTGAAATATTTTTTACTTCAGATCTAACATATCCACTTTCTTTAATGGAAATATTTGCATCAGCTTTTATAATGCAATGATTTGAGTCAAAGATGTTTAAATAATTAACAATTGCAATTAATGAATTCAAAAATTCTCTTGCTTCTTCAGGAGACTCTAAATCAGGTTCAGTTACAATTTCACACAAGGGATTTCCAGAACGATTGTAATCTGCTAAAACATAAGGTGAAGTTTGCATAGATCCTTTATGAACTAATGCGGCAGGATCTTCTTCCATATGAACTCTGTTAATTCTCACTTTCTTTTTGTTAGGAAGAATTATGTATCCGTTCTCTCCAAGAGGAATTTCGTATTGAGTAATTTGATAATTTTTAGCAAGATCTGGATAAAAATAGCTTTTACGAGAAAAAATTAATTGAGGAGTGATTTTACAATTTAATGCAAGTGCTAATTTAAGTGCAAAATCAATTGCGGCTTTATTAAGAATTGGTTTAGATCCTGGATGTCCTAAACAAGTTGGACAAGTTCTTGAGTTAGGAGATTCATCTTTGATTGGTTTTGTCGAACAACTACAAAATAATTTGGTTTTAGTATTAAGTTGAAGATGTATTTCAAGACCTATAACAATATCTGAAGTAAAATTCATATTAAACATTAGGAGAGAGGATGTTTTTAAATGTTTTTGAAAAAATATGGAACATTATCATTTGAAAGGAGTGTGTTTTTTACTTGAAGATTTTTTAGGGAAATTTTATATATTAGATTAAGTTGATTAGGTATATTGTGATTATAAAGAGGTGATTTTTATGGTATGGGGTTTTAAACTTTTCAAAAATGAGAGAAAAAATTTAAGGGATGAATTAAAATCAATTGATCATAAATTTAATGATTCTCTTCATTCATTAAATGTTGTAGCAAAACAACTTCAAAGAGAAGAAAAACGATTCAAAAAACTTTGGAAAAAAACTAATGGTGCGTCAGTTCTTGGTGTTCACGAAGCACATGAACTTAGATTAATAGAAGACGAAACTTATAGTTTAGTCGATAAATTAGTAATTGCTTGTAAACATTTAGATAGTGAAGCAATAGAGCTTGCGGGATCTGTTATGTCTTATGCAGATTTTACCAATAAAAGTAAATCAGAATCAGAAAAAAGAATAGAACGATTTGAACATGATGCTGATGAGTGGGATGGAATGCTTAAATCAGATATATCTAAACAAAAAAAGAAGATCAGAGATGCAAGAGAATTAAGAGAAAAAGCTGCTTAATTCAATTTTTACTTTTTAGTTTATTATTTGATTTAATTCTATCTGATTGTATTCTGGTGCTATTTTTTTTATTCGAGTACTTGTTATATATTCATCTTCAAATCTGTCAACATAATTTTCTGTAGCAAATTCATTAAAATCTTGAAGAGTGTTGATTATTTTTCTTAACTTTTTTCGTTGTTTTCTTTTAACTGGCATAATATTCGAAACATCAGGCTTGTGTGCATCTTTTAATGAACCATATGCTGCAGGATTTGAATAAATTTTTTTTAATAAATTTGGAAAGTTATTATCTGAATTCCAATCAATATCATATCCTAAGTCATAAAATATTTCTTCGTATGATTGGAGACAAGATGTTGGATCTAAAATTGTACTTTGAGGCATTTCTACTTTTTTAATAAAATAATAAATGCTAGTTAATAATTGTTCATCAGGCATATGGGGATTAAAATTTGTTATGGACGTATGTTCTTCAAGATATTGTTGATTATTTATTTTAGTTTGATTAGACTCGCATTCGTCTATGTTACCGGGGTATTCTAACGATACAATTTCAATGAATGAAGGTGGAACAAAGATTGTGCAATTTTGAGTGAACAAACTAGATATTTTGCTAATAATTTTACTTTTATATTCATAATTCATAACATCAATAATTCCTTCAAAAAAACTTTGATTAATTCGGTGAGGTCTTTTTAGTTGATTGGGAGTTGGGTAGTGCGGATTTTTAAGAGGAACTATTAACATGTCGTTTCTTTTTGCAGCAAAAATAATTTGTTTTGTAAATGATGCTGACAATTCATCTGAAATTTCGTGTGAACTAATGAGGGAGGAGTCTTGTTTTGAATTGTTAAGTTTTTGAGGGATAATATCTGTATGAGATGCATCAAGAAATAATATGCTAGATTTTTTTTGTTTTGATATTATGTTTGCACCAAAAAAACTCTGTGCTGAAACAAAGTCAATTCCATAAAAATCAAGCTTTCTTTGAGTGTTATTATTTTTTAAGTTCATGGTTTTTCATTACTTGTATTGTGGGGTCAGTTTATAAATCTTTCTTTGTATTGCTACTTTGCAGTTGTCAACAATTTATGCGCGGTGGTGACAAATAAATATATAGTTAAACGTCTTAAATGCTATATTATGGACATAAATCGAGCAAAAAAAATCGTAGAAGTGGTTTTAGACTCGTATGATCGCCGTGAAGGTTTATTTACTAATTTGGTAAATATAGAAGAAAACATACCATTAAAATCGGGAGACAAACAAAAAAGTTTATTTTTATTCTTTGTTACGAATATAGATCATGGAACAAAAAGCAAATTGCTTTATGCAGGAGCACAAGAACTTTGGAAAAAAAATAAAACATATTTTGATCCTAAACAGTTAGTTAAATTCGACAAAGATGAACTGGCAGAAATACTTGCTAATTATTTGAAACCAAGATATCCTAATGTTGCAGCAATAAGATGGCAAAAAAATTCTGAATTGTTATTAAATAAATATAACGGAGACCCTAGAAACATGTTTGATGCTGAAGAAGCAAATGTCGTTTTAAAACGAATAAAAGAATTTAGGGGAATGGGCGAAAAAACAGGAGGATTATTTTTTAGATCAATGGTTAATACATTAGGTTATGAATATTGGGATATAAATGAAATAATGCAGCCAGTAGATGTTCACGATATGAGGTTGAGTTATATATTAGGTGTGCTTGATCGAGAAGAAAGTAAAAATATACATCGAGTAAGAGTGATCTGGAATGAAGCATGTAGCCAAGCAGGAAAAAATTGGTTATTGTTTGATAAAGCATTATGGCTTATTGGAAGTGAAGGTTGCAATAATAAAAAATGCGATGAGTGTAGTGTTGGAAAGTTTTGTAAACAAAAAGCAGATACAACACAAGAGAAGATAAAAAAAGTCTTTGGCTTTTTTTGATATAGAATAATATACTTACATAATTAATTTCTTTTTGCAGCAATTTTGGTTATATTTAAGATTTGTTTTGATTAAATTTTCATTTGTTTGGATTAATTCACTTGCTAATTTTATTTACTCTTTACCTAATTGAATTAAAGTTCCTTCTTTGAAATGATCTGTGGTTAGCATAGCGCCAATAGGAAGATCAGGATTAATCTCTGAGCTATGTTTGCTAGTTATAGGAACATTAAGATGTGGAAGCCCTGCAAGATTAGGCGAGACTGTCATAATATCAATCTTGTAATGCTCAAGTGGAGAAAGATCTTTAATTTCAGAAAACTTAGGAGGGGGTATTGGACTCGTCGGTGTTATTAGCGCATCAAAGTGTTTAAATTTTTTTTTGTACTCTTGAATAATTTTAGACCTAATTTTTAAAGCTTTAATATAATATGCATCTCTGTAACCTGCCATTCGCGCAAAAGTTCCAAGAATAATTCTACGTTTTGTTTCTTCATTAAAATTTTCAGATCTTACTTTTGCAAAATACTCATTAAATCCGCCTTCAAGTTTGTCTGTCTGCCCATATCTCATGCCGCAATACTTTGCAAGATTAGTAGACGCTTCGCAGCAAGCAATAATATAATAAGTTTCAATACCATACTTTAATGGAAGTTCAAGTGATATTTCTTCATACTCTACTCCTTGAGATTCGAGTTTTTTTACATAATTCCAAACATTTTTTGAAACAGATTCATCAACTCCTTCACCAAAAGCTTCTTTAATAATTCCAACTTTTAATTTTTTAACATCTTTGTTAAGATAATCAGTGTATTTTTCTGTAGGAACTTTTGATGATGTAGAATCATTTTCATCATAACCTGAAATCGTTTCAAGCATAATTGCACAATCTTCTATGTGTTTGCTCATAGGACCAATTTTATCAAGAGAATTTCCATAATCTAAAAGACCATATCTACTAACTCGCCCATATGTTGGACAAAGTCCATAAATTCCACAAAAACTTGCAGGCTCGACGATAGAACCTCCTGTAGATTCACCTAATGATGCATGAGCGAATTTTGTTTTTTGACTAAATCCTGCACTTCCTCCACTACTTCCCCCGCAAGTACGTTCTTTATCAAAAGGGTTTTTTGGAATTTTAAAACCAATTCCTACATTAACACTAAAAGAACCAAAACCAAAAGCATCTTGAGCAGTTTTACCAATTGGTAGCGCTCCTTGGTCTATTGATTTTTGAACTGTTGTTGCGTGCATTAAAGGTTTATAACCTTTTAATATTTTAGAACCTGCAGTAGTTTCAACACCTTTGACGCAAATTGCATCTTTAATAGAAATTGGAACGCCAGGAAGCCTGAGTTTTTCTAAATCTGAGTTTTTTAATTGCTTTGCAAGAGAAATCGCAAGATCTTCAGATAAAGTATTGAAATAATTGTATTCTTTATTGATTTTTTTAGTTTGATCTAAAATTTTATGAGTATGATCTAATATATCTATTTCTCCAGATCTCACTTTTGATATATGTTCAGATATTTTCATTTTAGTTTTGATTTTCTTTTTTTTTAATTTAGCTTGTTTTTTTCTTCTATGAATTTATCTAATTCTTTAGGATAATTATTTATTATGTCTTTTTTTGTAATGTTTAGTAATTTCATATATTTTTTTAGTAGTTTGTCGTCGCCAATTTCATTAAGAAAATGCGCATCTGAGTTTACAATTAATTTTTTGTTATTCTTTTTTGCAATATTGGCCATTGTTTTTAGACGCTCTAAATTTTCTTTTGGATGATTTGTATCTAACCTATTTAATGAAGCAGAATTAAGTTCGAGTAAAATATTATTATCGCAAGCAGCCTGACAAACTTTTTTAAGATCATATTCGAAATAAAATGTTGTCGGATGAGCAAATGCGTGAATAGGATATTTTTTGAAACAATTAATCAAAGCTTTTGTATTTTTAGTCTTGCCTAAATTTTTAAAAGGAGTTTTTTTGTGAATTCCAACTAAAATAAAATCTAATTTTTTAATTAGTTGTTCATCTAAATCAATATCTCCTTTTGCGTTTAGAATGTTAGCTTCGCAACCCCAAAGAATCTTCATACCTTTATGATCTTTTGGCGCTCTTTTCCCGACGGCAAAATGGATCTTGCATGCAGAACCAATCATTGATGGACCATGATCTGTAATTGCAATCATTTTTAGCTTTTTTTTGCTTGCATTGTTTATGATGTCATAAATAGTTCCATACGCATGACCGCTGTGAATACTGTGGATGTGTAAATCAATTTTTAATATTTTTGAGCACCTCTTAATAATTCTATATTTTTTTTATTTATTGTTTCTAATTATAATTTTACTAAACTGATCTAGGACCTTTAAAGAATCCATCTTTTTTCAAAGTTGTATTTTCTAATGCTTCTTCATTAGATAAACATTTTTTAGGGATATCATCTCTTGTGATATTTTTTACATCAATAGGATGAATTGCTGTTGGAATATTTGAAACATCAACTTCATCAAGTTTTTTAAAAGCATCAAGAATATTTTGAAGATCACTTGTGAATTTTTCTGTTTCTTTATCAGTTAGATTAAGACGAGAAACAGATGCAATTTTTTTGATTAAGTTTGGGTCTATGTTCATTTTTATCAATTTATATTGCTTTTTTTTAATATTTGATTGTTTAAATAGTTTGTGCTATTTTTTTGGATTTTGTATCCATTTTTACTTAATTGTTTTCCAAAGATTTGTAAAAAAATCTTTATATGATTTTGCTATTTGACTACTTTTAATGAGAAATGCAGTAGGTTTTTGCTTAAATGTAAATGTAGCAACATGATCTTTAAAAATAAATACTCCGACAGGTACTGGATCTTTGCAATACTTTATATTCATACCTTTGTATTTTAAATGTTTTTGTAATAATTTCTTTTCTTTTGTATTTGCAATTAATTGAACTTTTATCTTTTTTTGAATACGTCTTTGATGGTGATTTTGAAGGAACATTACAACTCTGTCGTTTTTTAGTTCATCTCCTAATGTAAAAACTTGATAAGTCTCACCAGGTTTTAATGAGTCGAGAATAAGATTGAATACAGTTCTTACTCCTGCATAGCCTTCAAAAATTTGAGATGATTGAGTTTTCTGTGTTGATTTTTGTATAGATTCAAGTTTAGGAATAATTGACTCGATTTGATTTTTTTGATCAGCAAGTTCTGTTTGTTTTTTGTTGATGTAATCCATTAATCTTTTTGGAGGCGCTGTTTGGAAATACTTTGTTTTTTCACGAATAATATATGAGACTAAACCCTTTTGTATTAGACGTTCAAGAATTTCATACACCTTTGAGCCAGTTATTTGAGATGATTTAATAATTGAACCTGTTGTTGTTTCTCCAAGCTCTAAAAGAGAAAGGTAGACCTTTATTTCGCCTTTTGTAAAACCTACAGATTCTAAGATTTTCAAATTCATATTTAGAGGTATTGTGTTGTGATTTATAAATTTTTTTAATTATTCCGTATGTAGGGGGAAATAATGTTTATATGCTGAGTGGTGATTACTATATGATAGCGAAGAGGTGTTGGAGGAAATAAAATGAGTAAAGAATTGAGTGAAGAAAAAGGCAATGATTTGTATAATAGAGTTATGGGTGGATATAAGCAGTTAGTTTGTGACATGAAAGAAAATAATGATTTAGGATTTTCAAATATCTGGGTTTTTCCTCAATACGGTAAGGTCATAGCAGATTTGATATTTGATGTTCTTCAAAATGAGCAGGATCTAAGTACAGAACAACTAGAACGAATAAGCATTACAACTGATTTATGTTCAAAGTTAAATTATTTTTTTGAAGAGAGTATAAGAAATAAGACTTATCATTGGACGAAGGCAGAAGATGATCTTGATATTTTTAGTATCAAAACATATGCAGGAATAGAGGATGCTGAAAAACAGTTAACTCAAGAGTTCAAATATTTCAAAGAAAAACTCAAAGAAGATATACAGAAGATGAAAAATGACAAATAAAACTGAAGAAATAATGGATGGAATTCATAGCATTCTTGAAAATTATGAACAGCTAAAGAATCAAAATAATCCAAATGAATATAGTATTTCGGATAGTAATTCCCCTGAAGATAATGCTCTAAGGGAATTATTGTTAGATGTGCATAATGATGATAAATTAGCTAAATTTCTTAAGCGTAGACGTGTGATTGGAATATTATACGATCCTAATCCTGAGAGCGATAGTAATTATTATTTAGGATGGGAAAGTTCTAAGGGAAAAATAAAATTTACTTATGCGCAACCAATGTATGGAATTGGTCGAGGAGGACGCAGCTTTCCATTTAAATTATTCGAAGGAAGATTTTATGCAGACAAAATTGAATTGATACATCAGTTTCCAGCGTTGACTGTAGAAAAGTTGGAAGATTGTATTAAGGATTTTATTGAGAAATACGCTAAGTAAAAATTACAAAAATAAAAAAATTAATAAAAATGAAAAAGTTTTGATTAAATATTATTTTTCTTCTTTTTTATCTTTATTTATCACGTTAAGCTTAATGTTATTTTCTTTGAGTTGAAGATCTCCTACAGTTCCAGGAGAACCATCCATTGTACACTGAGCATTTTTGTTTTTAGGGAAAGCAATAACTTCTCTAATATCATTAGTGCCACACATTAATGCAACTAATCTATCAAAACCAATTGCAAAACCACCATGAGGTGGAGCACCATATCTAAATGCTTCAAGTAAGAAACCAAATTTCTCCTCGAGTTGTTCTTGACTCAAACCAATAACCTTCATAATTCTAGCTTGGATGTCTGGGTTGTGAATACGAATACTTCCAGATGCAAGTTCAACACCATTTAATACCATATCAAATTGAGTGCAATGTATTTTTCCAGGATCTGTTTCTAAAAAATGCAGGTGTTCTTCAAATGGCATACAAAACATGTGATGCGCAGGTTCCCAACGTTCATCATCTTCATTCCAATCAAATAATGGGAAATTTTGAATCCAACAAAATTTAAATTCTCCAGGATCATATAATTTCAAATCCTCGCCGAGTTTAAGTCTAACTCTTGCCATAACATAATTTGTTTTTTTGACTGAATCAGCAACAGCAAAAATAACACTTCCAGGTTTTGCATTAATTCTTTCAATGAGTTTTTTTTGTAAATCTTCATTAAAGAACTTAGAAATATTACCCTCGAGACCATTCTCAGTAACACGCATCCAAATCATTCCTTTAGCGCCTTGTTTTTGAGCAAATTCAAGATAATCATCAATTTGATTTCGACTAAATTCTTGAACAGGATTAACACATTTAACAACTCCGCCAGATTCAATAACTGTTTTGAAAACACCAAAGTCAGATTCTTTTGCAATATCTGTGATATCTGTTAAAAATAATTCAAAACGAATATCTGGTTTGTCAATTCCATATTTATCAATTGAATCACTGTAGTTAATTCTAGGAAATGGAGTTTCAATGTCCATATTTAATGCTTCTTTGAAAGCAGTTTTAGCAACACCTTCTCCTAAAGTCCATAAATCTTTTAGTTCAGGAAAACTCATTTCAATATCGATTTGAGTATGTTCTGGTTGACGATCAGATCTAAGATCCTCGTCTCTTAAACATCTTGGAAGTTGAAAATATCTATCCATGCCTGAAACCATTAAAAGTTGTTTATATAGCTGAGGACTTTGAGGTAGAGCATAAAAACGTCCAGGATTAACTCTGCTAGGAACAATATAATCTCTTGCACCCTCTGGAGTAGATCTAACTAAAAGAGGAGTTTCAACTTCAATAAACTTCTTTTCTGAAAGAAACTTTCTAATTGCAAGTGCGACATTATGTCTAAGAATAATCTTGTTTTGATTTTGAGGAATTCTTAAATCAAGATATCTATATTTCATACGAATTTCATCAGTCGAAGTTTTTCGATCATCAATTTCAATAGGTGGAACTTCAGATTTGTTTAAAATTCTTAATTCTTTAATTTCAACTTCAACTTCACCTGTTGGCATGTTTGGATTAATCATTCCTTCTTTTCTAGAAACAATTTCTCCATGAACTTCAATAACCCATTCTCGTCTAAGAGATTCCGCTTGTTCAAAAAGAGTTGTATCTTCTGGATTAAAAACAACTTGAGTTAAACCATAACGATCTCTAAGATCAATAAAAATAATTCCGCCATGATCTCTTGGAGATTGAACCCAACCTTGAAGGCAAACAAATTGCCCTATATCTTCTTTTGTAAGATCTCCACATGTATGTGTTCTTTTCATAAAATCACCTGATAATTGTTTTTTAATTTAATTTTTTTATTTTTTATTCTTTTTTTTTGATTAGATTTTTTTATTAATAAAATAAACAATACCATAACCTATTATTGCTCCAATAGGATATATTAGAATAGTTGCAATAAATATTGCAATGAATGCAATTAATATTTGATTTGAACTTAAACTAAATCCTGCAATAAGTGGAAATATTGCTGTGAGGTTAATAAGACTTAACAAAGTATGAGAAATTGAAGATACTACTCCTGCAATTAATGAATGCCAAATTTTATTATCTTTTGAAATTATTGCACCTGCAAAAACTCCTCCGCAAAGAAACGCAATAAAATTAGGAATTACAACATATTGATTTGCAAGAAGAAATAAAGTTACAAGAACCAAACCAATAACTCCTCCTAATGCACCAAAACCAAGAATTTTGTACATTAATTTTTTGTCTAGTTTTTTATTTGATTTGCCAACTATTAGATTCTTAGAACTACTACTAATGCTGCTTTTAGGCTGTTTTTTAACGGTTACAGATTTTTTCATTAGGGACTTACTCAAATCCCAATCTTTATAAATTTTGCTTAAATCATTTAGACTAAATTATTAATAATAAGATATAAAATGCGAAAAAATGGAACAAATGTTCCAAGTTATGATGCAGAGGTTAATTTAGAATTAAAATGACATTTAAAATAATAAAAACAGAAAAAACAGAAAATGGAATTGCTAGACTTGGTGAACTAGAAACTGATCATGGTACAACACAAACACCTTTTTTTATGCCTGTTGCAACAAAACTAACAGTAAAACATATTTCACCAATGGAAATAAAAGAAATGGGTGGAGACGCATGTATTTCTAATTCATATATTCTTTATCTTCGACCAGGTCGTGAGTTGATTAAAAAAGCAAAAGGAATACACAAATTTATGAATTTTAAGGGAGTAATGTTTACAGATTCAGGTGGATTTCAAATTCAAAGAAAAACAATAATGGAAGAAATAACAGATGAGGGAGTTAAGTTCAAAGATCCATTTTCAAATAGAACTCATTTTTTACGCCCAGAAGATGCTATGCATATGCAGCGCGAATGGGGATCTGATGTTGCAATGTGTCTTGATCATATGCCTGCTGTAAAAGGAGATTATGATTCGATTGCAGAATCACTAAAACGAACATATGAATGGGCACAGCGTTGTAAAAAAGTACATGGTGGGAAAAGCATATATGGAAAAAAACAAATGGTCTTTGGAATTGCACAAGGAGGATTATTTAAGGATTTGCGCGAACAAAGTGCAAAAGATATCAATTCATTAGACTTTGATGGAAATGCAATGGGTGGTTTGGCTCTTGGAGAAAGTAGTGAAGAAATGTATAAAGCAATCGAATGGCAAGTACCATTTCTAGACGAGAAAAAACCAAGATATTTAATGGGAGTTGGATCTCCTGCAGATTTAGTAGAAGCAGTAAGTAGGGGAGTTGATTGTTTTGACAGTATTTATCCAACACAAAATGCACGTCACTGTCATTTATTTACAAATGATGGGATGATAAAACTTGATCGTGGAAAATACAGAGAAGATTTTGGGCCGATAGATCCAGAATGTGATTGTTATGTATGTAGGAATTTTACTAGAGCATACCTACATCACTTAAGTAGAAGTAGCGAGTGGACACATCATAGATATTTAAGTTATCATAATGTTTATTTTATTTTGCAGTTAATGAAAAAAATTAGATTGGCAATTTCTAAAGGAGAGTTTAATGAATTTAAGAAAGAATTTTTGAAACGGTTTAAGAAAAATAAAAAATAAAATTTTAAAGATTAAATTTAAATTATTTGATTAAATTCTTAACTTTGTTTTTCTAGAATTTCAACAGGTACTTGTGCAAGTTCTTTTAACTTTATTGCGTCATCTTGTGTTCCAACGATAGATCCATAATGCATAGGAATAGCAAGCTTTGGTCTGAATTGATTAACTGCGGTTGCAGCTTCTTGCGGATCCATAACAAACTTACCACTAACTGGAACAAGAGCTACGTCTATGTCACGGAGGTTTGTCATTTCAGGAATAATATCTGCATCACCCGCATGATAAATAATTTTGTCTTGAATTTTTAGAATGTATCCAACCCAGTCATTACCAACAGGATGAAATTGTTTATCTGTGTTGTATGATTTAATTGCAGTTACATTTAATCCTTCTTTGTAAAAATCAATTACTTGTCCTGGCGTAATTATTTTTATGTCTCTTGCCTCTATTTTACCTTGAAATTTACTTTGACAATCAACAGGAGCAATAATAATAGTTTCAGGTTTTGAAATCTTTTTTATGTCTTCTATTGAAAGATGATCATAATGACTGTGAGTGATAAGAATAAAATCTGCAAGTTTTGCGTTGTTTGGAATTTGGAATGGATCTATGTAAGTTCTATATCCTGAGCGTTTATCATAAATTACAAAGCCTGCATGACCAAGCCAATTAAGTTCGAAATCGTTGAAATCTATTTGAATCACCTGTTATTTTTGTTATTGTTTTTTCCCTTTTTTTTTAAAGTCTATATTATTTTGTTAATATTTCACAACAAATCTTGATCAAAATTTCTGTGAATTTAAACATTTCGTTTAGCTTTATATGTTCATTTGCAGCATGAGCTTGATCACTATCTCCAAAACCCCACCCAACAGACGGAACTCCTGCGTGATGAAGCATTTTAGCAAATGTTGCACCATTGAGCCCTGTAATTTTTGCTGGAAAGTTTTTTGTATTCGGTTTTGTTTTAAGTTCTTTATCAACAATTTTTTTTATACTTTTTGCTAGAGGATTATTTGGAGAAACCTCATGTGGTTTAAGATCTGCAGTAATTTCTATTTTAAATTTATTTTTTGCGATTTTATTTGCAATAGATTTTATTTCTTTTACAATTCCTTGACTTGTTTGACCTGGAATAAATCTTATATTTAGAGTAAGCTCACATTTTGATGGAACGATATTTGGAGCAGAACCTGCTTTAATAATTCCAAAATTTATTGTTGGTTTGCTTAGGAACTTGTGCGTTTTGTGTTTGAGCGTGTGATTTTCCAGTTTTGAAATTAATTTATTTATTAAAAGAATAGCATTAATTCCAAGATCAGGTCGTGCACCGTGTGCTTGTTTACCTGTTGATGTAATTTTAAGGTTTAAAACTCCTTTTTCTGCAATATCAATTTTTTTCATATTGTTTGCAATATCTGGAACCAATGCAATGTCTGCTTTTAGAACTTTCTTTTTTAGTAAAAATCCAATTCCATCAGCAGTTCCTCCTGTTTCTTCATCAGGGATACCTGCAATGATCAGGTTTCCGTTCAGATTTAATTCTTTTTTGTATTTGTTTATGAATTCTGCACAGATAAGCGATGCTGCAAGAGGACCTTTATTGTCTGTAGTTCCTCGACCATACATTTTGTTTCCTTTAATCATTGCTTTGAATGGATTAGTTGTCCAACCATCACCTGCAGGAACAACATCTGTGTGAAGTGCGAGAAGCAATGTTGTTGGTTTTTTGCTTTTTTGTTTTTTGTTAGTTTCTTTATTGTTTCCATTAACATAACCTAAAATGTTTGGACGGGTTTTTACTTTAGCATACTCTTTGTAATCAATTTTGTTTTTTTTGAAGAACTTTTTTATCATATTTACTGCTAAATATTCATCACCAGGAGGATTAACTGTTTTTGCGGAAATAAGATCTGCAAGAAGTTTAGTGAGTTCAGGTTTTTTTGAGTTTACGAATTTTTTAATGAGTGTGTTTTGATTTTTTGAAGTCATTTTTGCCTCGTTTTATATTTTTTTTTGATTTTGATATTTTTTTATTCCTTTTCTAGAATTTTATCAAGATTGTTAAATAATCTAGTCGCCTCTAAAATAACTGTTTCAAATTGTTTAAGTTTTACACTTAGTTTTTCTTCAAGTTGTTTATCTGTATGAGCTAAATGAATATATTTTTCAATCCAAACTACAATTTCCTTGAGCAACCCAATAACGTGTTCTAGATCTGCAAGGTCTGCTTGTTTTTGTTTAAGATCTGTTCTTTTTTTCAAATCTTCTTTTAATAATTCAACTTCTTTTTTTCCATATTTAATAAGATCTTTAATATGATCTATACGAAACAGTGCAATTTTATGAATATCTTTTTTTCCTTTTAGATTTATTATTTTTTCTGTGGCTTCTTGTGCTGCCTGTATATCTTGTTCTTCAATGTGTGCAATACGTCGATGATCTTGTTCTATTTGGCTTTTTTTATGTAGGCTGTGTACAAAGTCGACATTATGTTTTGATTTTATATTAATTAAATAACCTAATCCTGCAAATTTAAGTGTGTCATTGCAAATTCTTCTAATACTTCCTAGTTTGGATATATTAATTTTGTATGTTAAAGGTTTTACTGATTCATTTTTTAGAGTATAAAGATAAATATTAAACCACCATGCAGCAATAATTGCTGCAACACCTATTCTATCTTCATGAAGCCAGATGTAATCAAGTTGAACAAGAATTTTTCCAATGTTTCCTTTTCTTATTTCTTTAGAATTGTTAGGTTCTATAATCCACGAATTAATACCATAAATTTTGTGAGTTGCTGCTTTAATATCTTCTAGTTTTGGATAAACTTTTTTTAATTCCAAACCTTTTTTATGATGTGCAGCATAGATTTTATTTAGAGTTGATATGATTAATGTATGAAAATCTGAAATTTTCCCACCAGAAAAAGGCTCTATCTTTTTTTTACCGTACCAATGTTGAAAAAACATTAATGCAATCAATGCAATTATTACCCAGAATAAAATTGGAAGAATATCTGCGAATAGCTCAAGCTTTGTTAATTGAGCATACCAATCTGCATAATTGTTTGAGCTTAATTGGACGGTCATGAGGGGGAGTTAAGTTTTTTTGAAAAATATTTGTTTATTTAATATTTTTTTTTCTTTTTTCTTTTTAAATCTTATTACTCATTTTTAGATTTAATACTAAATCTTCTAGTTTTTTAAGATCATATTTGATTGAGTCAAACTTTTTTCTTAATTCGCCATTTGCAAAATCAAATTGCATAAGCTCTCCATAAAGTTCAGTCACAAATAATTTTATGTCTATAGCAATAGTGTAGTTTTCTTTGATAGCTTCATTAATTGCTTTTCTTACAAGTTCTCCTGTAAGATCAATTAAACCAAGAAGATAATGATCAGGTTCTAGTTTGAGTTTTGTATTTGTTGGTATTTTTTTGTTTTTTACATATTCAAAAAAACAAACTGCTTCTACATACTCTTGAATTGCAACTTTGTAAGATCCAACATATACTAATTTAGGCGCGTTAGCGAGAATTTTGAGTTTTTTTAGTTCTTTATTCATAGCATCAATGCTTTTTTTTGCAGAAATAAGATTGTCACGATGGATATCATAAATAACTTTTTTAGACATTCTTACAATTTCGCGACTTTTTGCAGTAACTAGTTCTCTTTGTTTATCATATTTATCAATAGAATTTTTAATTTTTGTTAAATCTTTTTTATCAAGCATATTAAATCACCAATTGATGAAAAATTGCTAATTTATATAAATATTACGAAATATTTTTATACTATTTAATTTTTAAATGTAAATAAATAGATAATAAATTGATAATAAGTAATAGTTAGCTCGTAAAAACTTATAAAATTTAATTTCAAATTTGATTTTAGATTACTAAATAATGTCTATAAGTGACTAAATATGGGTAAAAGAGGTAGAAATTCAATAGGCTTAATACTAGTTCTAGTTATATTACTCTTTATTTTTTCTATTTCTTCGTTAGTTGTGTTTGGAGCAGAGATTGATCCTGAAGTAGAACAACAACTTGAAAGTCAAGAATTAGTTGATGTAATCATAGTTTTGTCAGATAATAATGTTCCAGAACTCGATTCATTTGAAGAAATTTCTGAAGATGTGTTAGCAGATATGGATGAATCTGATTTTGCAAGAATTGAGAATGAAATTAAAGATCAAATTGAATTAGAACTTATCGATGACTTAAATTATGAAAATATTGATGATCGAGATGATGATCTAGAGGGTGTTTATGATTCTGGTGATTTTAAATCTGAACTAATAAATTCTGAATTGACTGACGAAACTGATGAAATTAATGAACTAGAAGAGATTGAAAAGTTTGAAGAATCTGCTTTGCCTGCGATTAAAGATGTTCTTCCCTTCAAAGAAGCTATCCAAGAAGAGATTCAAAAAAATTTCCAAAAAGAAATTCAAAAAGAAGTAACTGAAAAAGCAGTAGAAAAGTATGAAGATCAAATAGAAGAAAGACAAGAAGTAATTCAAGAAAATCAACAAGAATTTTTATCTGAAATAAATACAGGGAATGTAAATGAATTATCTGAAGATCAGAAATTAATTCCTAAACAAAAAAAACAAAAAAAATCAGGATTTGGTTTAATTACTGGTGCAGTGGTTGGATTTTTTGATGATGAATCATCGTCGGAAACTGATTTATATGTTAAACGTAATCACACATTAATTAATAGTATATCTGGAAAAATAACACGAGAAGGTTTAGAAAAATTAAAAGATAATAACCAAATTGATAAAATAATGATAGATCCAATAGTAAGTATTTCTCTTGATGAATCTGTTCCTTTGATTAATGCATCAAAAGTATGGGACATACAATTTAATTCAGTAGAAGTTACAGGAGTTGGAGAAACAGTCTGTGTAATAGATACAGGAATTGATTATACTCATCCTGATTTAGGAGGATCGTGGGGTGCAAAAGTTATTAGTGGTTATGATTATGTAAATGATGATTCAGATCCAATGGATGACAATGGACATGGAACACATTGCGGAGGAATAATTGCAGGAGAAAATGATACTTGGAGAGGAGTCGCACCAGGAGCAAATCTAGTTGCAATTAAAGCACTAAATTCAAACGGAGATGGAAGTTTTGGCGATGTGATTTCAGGAATTGAATGGTGCATTGCAAACGCGACAAGATATAATATTTCTGTAATTAGTTTAAGTCTTGGAACAAGTGGTTGGCATACAAGTAGTTATTGTGATGGTGAATTAGGATATGGTGCACCTGCAAGTGCAATAAACATTGCAAGATCTGCAGGAATACTAGTTGCAATCGCATCAGGAAATGAAGGAGAAAAATCAGGAATAAGTTCACCTGCATGTATACAAAGTGCAACTGCAATAGGATCAACAGCAAAAGATGATACAATCGCAAGTTATTCTAATAGTGCAGCAATATTAGATTTACTAGCTCCAGGAGGAGTATCAGGGGCACAAATTTACAGTACAAAAAATGGTGGCGGATACCAAAATATGTATGGAACAAGTATGGCAACACCACACGCAGCAGGAGTTGTAGCATTACTTCAAAACTATAACAAACAACAAAGTGGATCTGCACTAACACCCGATCAAATAGAAGAAGTACTAAATCAAACAGGATTTCAAAAAACAGATTCGAATGGAATTACTCGTGCAAGAGTAGATGTTTTACTTGCAATTCAAAGTCTTGATAATGCAAGTCCTAGTTTCTTTTCAGGATCTACATCAGATAATACTCCTGCAGAAAATGAAGTTGTAGAATTTAATATTTCAGTATCAGATGCACAACTATCTCAATATTTATTTTCTTGGAATGCAACAGGAGATTGGGTAAATGATACTGCGCAAGACATATATGGAATGTTTGCAGAACTAGGAACATCAAAATTAATTAATCAATCAAACGGATTAGTAAATGGAACAAAAATAAGTTGGAAATTTTATGCAAAAGATCTAGATAATAGATGGGGAAGTTCATCAACATATTCTATATATGTAAATTCAAATCCTTCTGTAGCAGATTTATCATTATTATCTTCGGATTCTTTAAACAGAACTAATGGAACACTAATTGGATCTTGGAGTTATTCTGATTCAAACAATGATACTTGGATAAGAAATGAAACTAAATGGTATTTGAATGGAGAAGAACAATCAGAATATAATAATATTTCTATGATCGGGTCTGGAAATTTATCTCAAGGACAAAATTGGACTTTATCAGTGCGTGTTTTTGATGGAGATTATTGGAGTGAATGGAGTTCTTTGGCAATAGCAATAACAAATAATACCATAGTCTGGTCGACAATTCCAGATATTTCTCTAGTGCAAGGTGTTGTTAATAATAGTTTGAACTTGAGTTCTCATATTCAATTTTTTGACAAAAGTTTATTGAGTTTTGGAAATACACAACCTGAAAATGTAACTGTTTTAATAAATCAAACAACGGGAATGGTAACTTTAACTCCTGATGCAAATTTTGAAGGTTCGAATGTAATAATATTTAATACAACTGATGGAGTATCAACACAAAATAGTAATAATATTACTTTAACAATAAACCCTGTAAATTATGCACCTATATTAAATAGTTCAATTCCTAATCAAAGTTGGTCACAAGATACAAGCGAGACAATAAATTTATCACAATATTTTACAGATTTAGACGGAGATTCTCTTAGTTTTTCATCAACTAATCCTGCAAATCTAACTGTAATAATTAATAACAATACTGGACTCGTAAACTTAACTCCTAATAGTGGATTTATAGGAACTAGATATATAATGTTTACTTCTTATGATGATAATGAGCATTCTGTTATTTCAAATAATGTAACTTTAAGCATAACAGATGGAATAGCACCTACAGTTCAACTAATTTCGCCAGTAAATAATTTTAATACATCAAGTTCGGCAGGATTTATTTTTAACGTAACTGACAATAACGCAGAAAATCTCACTTGTACACTTTATGTAGATGGAAATAGTACTGGATTAAATACAGTAGTTGCCAATGGCGAGAATGCAACAGTAAGTCACACCTTATCTAGTTCTAATAGCTATGAACATAAGTGGAGTGTGAGTTGTAGTGATGGTACGTTAAGTGCTCTGAGTTCTACTAGGAATATAGTTTATGATGATGTTGCACCAGTTGTCACATTAGTTTCACCAACTGTAAATTACGCAATTATTGGAAACACTACTAATTTTACATTTTACTATTCAGATTGGTTTGATTCAATAAATTGTAGTTTGATGATTGGAAGCACAACTTATGTAAGTGATGCAGCTGTTGTGAATGGAACCAACACAACTTTTTCAAATGTTCAAATCAGCACGACCGGTACAAAAACCTGGAAAGTATTATGTGTTGATGATTTAGAAAATTCAGGATTTACATCAAGAGTAATAATTCTGCCTGAAGATTCAACAACACAAACGCCTATTTTTGTTGCAAATACTCCCCAAGAATTAAACGCAACTGAAAATACTAGTTTAACAATATCTACAAGCAGTACATTATCGGGATATGTTCAAACAGCAGAATATGATGTTAACCCTGGAAATGTATCTGACTCAACTGCAAATGGATTTGCAGAAATAGGATTAGATAAATATTTTAGAATAGAAGCAGAATCAAACATAGATTTTAATTTAAATTGGGCTTTGATTAAAATATATTATTCAGATGATGATTTAGATGATGACTTAAACGAATCATCACTTAAAATTTATTATTTGAATGATACATCAGGAGATTGGCAAGTAGAAGGAAATAGCGGAGTTAATACAACTGATAATTTTGTTTGGGCAAATGTAACTCACTTTTCCACATTTTCTGCAGGAGGCACTGAATCTGAAGATGATGACGATGACGACGATAGTGGAAGTAGTGGTGGCTCTGGTGGAGGCGGAGGAGGAGGTAGTTCTGAATCCACAACAACTGTATCAAAAACAATTGTTCCGACAGATGGAGGATCAGAATTCACAATGCAAAAAGGAGAAGATGTAACGTTTGTACTTGCAGGAGGAAATTATAAATACAATTTAATGTCGGTATCAATTGGAAAAATATATTTAAAATCACTTACAAAAGGAGTAGTTCATACAATCACAACTGTAAAACCAGGAGATCTTGATGTTGGAAACGATTCAAAAGCAGATATAACAATTAGTTTACTTGATACTTTCGCAACTGCAGCAAAAATGAAAGTAAAATTATTTTCAGGTTCAAGTAGTTCAAGTAGTTTGTTATCGGATTCAATTTTGAGTTCTAGTGATGATGATTCAAATACATCTGAAACATCTGAATTATCTGATGAAGAATTATTAGCACTTGCAGAAGAATTATCTAAGCCAAAGGAAACGGTTCCTGAAACTAAAGGAACGCAAGTAAACCATTTTGATAAAAAAAATGAACTTACAGGACAAGCAGCAGGAGAATTGAATAATTCAAAAAACGAAACGGCTGTAGAAAAAAAGTCAGAAACAAGATATGCATTTTTTGGAATTGATATATCTTTTATCAAAGATAATGTGGTGTATATATTATTGGGAATTGTCGCGCTTGTGTTTGTTGTACTGATTGATGTTTATGCACTAATGCCGTCTGGTTCGACACAACCAAAAAAAGTAGCTCTGCGAAAACCAATTCAGTCACAGCAAAGTCAACAAGTAAATAAAGTGGTTTCAAAATCACTAGCAGGTTCTATTCAACCAACTCAACAGGTTAATAAATCAATTCAAAAATCTAGTCAACAAGTTCAACCAAGTCAACAATTAGCTCAATCAAATCAAGTAACTCAAGTTAAATCATCAGATCAAAGAAAGGGGATGTTTGCTAATATAGCCTGTAAATGTAAAAATATATTTCATAAAAACAAACAAGTAAACAAACAAGTTTCGGTTGCTCAACCAGTAACTCAAACCACTATTTCAACAGGTCCGGTTACAACACAAAAACAATTATCTGCTCATCAAGAAATGCAGCAAACAATACAACAAGCAATACAACATATTGTTGATGATAGAGATTTAAAAAAACAAGAAGAACAAGAAAGAGGACACGTCACCATAAGAACAAAAAGTAAAATTGACACATCTAGTGATGATGAAAAAATAAATTCTATTTTGTATGAATTAGCACAACAACAATCTGTAGAGCAAATATCTGAAGAAATAACTAATCGTATGAGTAAACAACTTGACGACAAAAAAATTAATAAAATAGGTATTTCTGATTTTAAAAATAAGTCTGCTAAATCTACTGTTGTTAAAAAAGAAATTGAACTAAAACAAAAAAAATCTGTTGAACAAAATAAACAGATTGAATCAAAACAAAATGTTGAATTAGATAAATCTGCAAGATCAGAAAAAGGGATTGATCAAAAAGAAAATGTGGTTTCAACACCAAATTCTACTGTAGTTACTAAAAAACGCGGATTCTTTTCAAGATTATTTGGAAGCAAAAAATTAACTACTGCATCAGAGCATGAAGATAAACAAAAATCAGAACAAGAAATTGATGACATAATAACAAAAGAAATGAAAAAAGTTGCAATGGAAATAAGTCAAGAGAAAGCTAAACGTTCTAAAAATAAAAAATTATCCAAATCTGGAGTAGAAAAACACTTTAAAGGTTTATCTGCAGATATTGGAGGAAAGAAGAAAACTAATTCTAAATTTATCAAAAAGAAAAAATAAGTTTATTGCTTATTTAATTTGTATTATCTAATTTTTATTATTTAATTTGAATTATTTAATTTGAGTTATTCGATTTTTATTATTATTTTTCAATTATTTAATTATTTAATTACTTATATTCAAACTTAATTGCAGCATAACCCACAGCACTAGAATAATCTCCAAAAATATCTCCGCTATTATAGTATTGAAGAAGTTGCACATTCATTAGTTTCCCTGGAGTATTTGAATCAAATATGTTTAGAATATCTATTAATGCAGCAATAGGATATTTACCACAAACAGTAGCTTGGGTTTTATTTATTTCCTTCAGAAATGCATTTGTGTCGAGCTTTAGTAAGGGGTTAATAATACTTTTATCTAATGCAGTGAGGTTATTTTTGATGTTTGTGTTGAATGGATTATAACTATAATTAGATCCAAAATGTGTAAAATCTCCTGAAACAATAAATATAACTTTTTTCTCAAGTTTTTTTAAGATCTTTGTAATTAGTTCTGTATAATCGTCATAATTATTACCTACTAATATTGGAACAATCTTTAAATCTTTAAGATAATCTTTTGAAACAAATTGAAGAAAAGGTAATTGAGTTTCAATAGAATGTTCAAATTGATGATCTCGGTTTGAAATTAACATCCCTTCAGATTCTAATTCTTGAATTATTTCTTTATCAGATCTGACAACACCAAGAGGAGTTTCCCAATCTAAATCACAAGTAGAAGTTGTTGTGGATTGATGATTAGTACCTAAAATTATGAATGTATCTGGAAATTCAGATTCCCCCATTTCTTTGTAAGCCCACGCAGCACATGCTCCAGAACACATAAACCCTGCATGAGGAACAATAATTGCCTTGACGTGTTTAGATCTTTCATTTAAAGGAAATTCTCCAGGACCAAATTTATTTGTAAAACAATCCTTAATTTGGTCGACAAGAAGTTCAAAATCCTCTTCATAAAATTGACCGGAGACAATGGGTTGGCGTATTCTTTGTTGTTGTGTCATGATTGTTTAGAATTAATAGGCATATAAATTATTTTCTATTCAGATAATGATTCCAAAACTTTTTAGAATAATATCTTGATATAAATGCACATTATCTAATACCCATGTTTCAATACCTGCACCAATTAGAAGAACTATTAATGCAATAAGAATTAAGTTTATGTTGTAAATAAAAACTTCTTTGAACCGTTTTGACTCAAATTTTTCTAAAATAACATCTTTAGAAATAACACTTCCAGAAATGGCTGCAAAAATATATGCAAGAGATTCAATAATGACATGGGGCAGTACAATTAAAAGAATTAATCCAAAATAAATCCAAGGATTTGTTCCGGTAAACGATCCAGCGTTCTTAGCAGTGATTCCAAAAATTGTTCCCCAAACAGATGCATTCCATGTGATGAGGAATATAGCTCCATCGCCTGTAAGCAAAGCAATAAGAAAAATTGCTATTAAAACTTTAAAATTATTTTTTAGAATATGTTCAAAAAGATCTCCTGTGAAATTTAATTTATTTGAAAATATGGCTAGACCAGTGATTGTTTCTTCTGTATCTGTATCGTCATCAAAACCTCTAATTTCTAATTGTTCTCTAAATAATTTATTGGATTGAAATGAAGGTAGAATAATTGCACCTGCAGAATAAGTTATCATAATTCCGATAAATAAGCAAACATAAATTTTAGTCAAATTTTTATTATCTTTAAACAAATTTTTAAACTTAAACTTTTTTTCTTTTTCTTCTACTCTCTCTTCACGAATTATGAGTTTATTTAGTTCAGGTAAAAGAAGAAGGGAAGTAAATGCAACAGCAACCAATGCAGGATCTTGAGGAAATAATAATTTTGCAAAAATAATTCCAATAAGAGAATAACCAATACCTAAAATAAAAGCAAACATTGCTTTTTTTTCTAACCAATTTTCAGGGAATATGTGTTCTAGGACCATTTTGAGTTTATATTTTGTTATGTTGTTTAATAAATTTTAAAAAGATAAAAAAGAAAAAATTAATTAAAATTAAATATTATTTAACCACAACAATATGCATGTCCTGTAGTGCTTATTTTGCCTTCTTCAAGGTATTTTAGATTTGGACCGCACGCGGATTCGCCTGTTTTTGTTTCAAATTCAGAGGGGTTAATTGCGTTTTTGTTATTTTTCTTGCAGATATATTCTCCATTGTTTCCGCACCAATCCTCAGCGTCTCCAAAATATGGATCTTCTTCAGAATAACCATATAAGCAATTGTCTGAATTTATTGCTTCTTGTGGTGTGCATTTGTTGTTTATGCATTCTGCTTTGTCCCAAGAGTTACAGTCAGCATTAGTGTTGCACATGTCTTTTTTAGGTTCACAGTGATTATTATTACATTCTTCAAAGCTTTTGCAATCTACATTAGCGTAACAGAAATCTTTTTGAGCACAACAATATGCATATCCTGTAGTGCTTATTTTGCCTTCGCCAATGTATTTTAGATTTGAACCGCACGCGGATTCGCCTGTTTTTGTTTCAAATTCAGAGGGATCACTTGCGTATTTGTTATTTTTCTTGCAGATATATTCTCCATTGTTTCCGCACCAGTCTGCGGCTTTTCCAAAATTTATATCTTCTTCAGAATAACCATTTAAGCAATAGTTATCGTTTGAATTTTCAAGTCTTATAATGGGTACATATCTGCGCCCATTTTTTACAAAGCAAAATTTTTTAGCACATCTAAAATTGTTTTCAGAGTATTTGATTCCCATCCTGGTAGTAGCAGCCTTCACGTCTTGTTTAGTACAGTCTGCATTTTTTTGACATGCAAAGTCTCCATATGCAATACCTAGTCCTGCAAGAGTCTCGTCATTGAAATCTTCTTCAGAATTAGATAGTCCGATAAACATGATGCTTGCAATTATAATGCATGTAACTGCAGAAATAATAATCATATTCATATTTTTTTCAGCCACTTTAACACCTCTTTTATAAATTGGTCAGTTATTGTTTGTTTAAATATTGTTAATTAAATCATGTATTTATATTGTTTTTATTTTGTTAGTATATAAAATTTGTTTTTTTTGAGGCTAATATGAAATCCTTAGAAATCTGAGCAAAGGCGGAGACTCATTTTGACCTATGGTCAAAAAAATCACGACGAACGCCCTGCATACCTAGCAAATTAAAAATTTGCGAGGTCTCACAAATTCTTTGAATTTGAGAGC
>JABJCP010000030.1 GCA_018668595.1 Candidatus Woesearchaeota archaeon | reverse complement strand
GCTCTCAAATTCAAAGAATTTGTGAGACCTCGCAAATTTTTAATTTGCTAGGTATGCAGGGCGTTCGTCGTGATTTTTTTGACCATAGGTCAAAATGAGTCTCCGCCTTTGCTCAGATTTCTAAGGATTTCATATTAGCCTTTAAAAGCATAAAATTTATAAATGTCAGTACCAACAGTATTATGAGAAAATTATATGAGTGAAGAGATTTATAAAAATTCTAATTTAGGATCGGCCACAATAAAGCTGATCAGACAACAACTTCAAGTAGATCCTGCTCAATTCTATGATCTAATGCTCAATGATCAACCAAAATATGTTGTAAAAGAACTTGTTAAAAGTGGACTTAAGATCACTCCCGACAATATAAAAAAATTTTTAGTATTTTCTGCATTTGGAATTCACAGAGTTGATTTTATCAAAAACAAACAACTTCAAAAAGACTACAATAAAAGAATTGTGCGAATAAATGGAAACGTAGTAGGTACAAATCAAGTATTTGATCATGTGTTTAGAATTGACTTAAAAAACAATGGAACACAAATTCACAGTAATGGAAATTCAAATGGGAATTTCACCCTTTTGAAAATAAGAGAAGAATTAGTTAAAAATTGCAGATATGGTTGTCCTGATTTATTTAAATATGCACACAATAAACATCTTGAAACAGGTAAAAAGCGAGATGGTGCAAATTTTGCTTTTATACACCCGATAAGAGTTTGGGAAATTCTTGAAACAGAGTTGATTAATTTATCTGAAGAAAAATCAAATCTAATTAGAGATGTTGCATTACTCCATGATGTTGTAGAAGATATGCAAAGTTTTAGAGAAAAAAAGTTTAGTAAAAAAATTATTGAAAAATTAAAATATCAAACAAAAATTCCAAAAACTAATATGACTTCTCGAATTTCTTCAATGCTCATAAATCAAAAGGGAAATAATTCCAATGTGGCTCAAAACACAATTGTAGAAGATCAATGTATCTCAGAACTTCACACACAAATACTTAATCCTCCTGAATATTCAGAAATAAACAGTTTATTTGAAAATAAAGACTACTCAAATCAGTTAGTGACTCATTTATGGGCTGTGACTCACGGCGCAGAGTCTGAAAAAAAATATTTTTTACGAATGATTGGTGTTTCAAAAAATTTATTTGAGGAACAAAAGCCAAATTATGATGTTGCACTTCTTGTTAAATTTGGAGACATAATTGATAACACAACAACTCTTCCTGAAAGAGGAGCGAGTTCACAATTAAAACGTTTCAAAAAAAATCTTTTATTTTTACAAACTTTTGATTCTAATTTTTCTGAAATAATATCTCAAAATTCAAACATAAAAAAACTAAGACATGAGTGTATTGAATGTAGCAAAGAGTCTATACATCTTCTTATTAATACATACCAACCTGAAATGAAGGAAGGTTCAAGAAAATTTTCACCTGTAGAATTGAAAGATTATGGAGTTATACTTAAAAAATTAAATTTTTACAAAAATGAATTTGAAAAACTAAATAATTATTAAACAAAAATTAAACAAAAAGCAAGAACAAATAACAAAAAATTCTTAAACGTCTAGATTATTTACACCATTTACAGCGTGAACAATATGGATCAAGAAACAAAAAATAAAATTTTATTAGCAGGAAAGATTTCCGCAGAAGCATTACAATACGGTGCAAACCTAATCAAACCAGGTGTAAAACTATTAGATGTTGCTCAAAAAGTAGAAGCGAAAATCAAAGAATTAGGAGGATTGCCTGCATTTCCCGTTAATATTTCGCTAAATTCTATTGCCGCACACTATACACCTATTCCTTCTGATGAATCAATATTTCAAGATGAAGTTGTTAAATTAGATGTCGGAGCTCACGTTGATGGTTTTACAGGGGATAATGCAGTAACTATTGATTTATCAAATAAATATTCTGATTTAATCAAAGCTTCAAAAGGTGCGCTAAGCGCTGCAATAAAAGTTGTGAGACCTGGAGCAACATTAGGAGAAATTGGAAGAGCTATAGAAGAAACAATTCAAGGGTTTGGATTTGAACCGATAAGAAATCTTAGTGGTCATGAAATGGGTAACTTTACATTACACACAGGGCAAAACATTCCTAATTATAATACAGGGGATGATACTGAACTTAGGGAAGGACAATTAATAGCAATAGAACCATTCGCAACAACAGGAGTTGGAATGATTCATGAAAAAGGCGAAGCATTTATTCATTCTCAAACTTTTAAAAAACCAGTACGAAGTCAAATCACAAGAGACGTTTTAAAAATAATGCAGCCATTTAATGGATTACCATTTGCAACAAGATGGTTAACAAATAAGTTGCCTATGTTTAAAATTAATTTTGCGTTTAGAGAACTGAATCAATTAGGAATTCTAAAAAGCTATGCTCCGTTAATAGAAAAACGAGAGGGGCTTGTAAGCCAAGCAGAACACACAGTGCTTGTCGAAGATAAATCAATTACCACAACAAATATTTAAAAAAATACGATAAATATTTTAAAAAAAAAAACTACAATAAAAAACAATACCCTACATAAAATACCATAAATAATTGATTCTAATAAAAAACCCAATGATGTAAAGAACTAACCAACACTATATATAATATAGTACCCTAAAAATAATATAAAATAACGAAGATCATAAAAACATCATAAATTAATAACAATTATACTAATCAACTATAAAAATTATTGAAGATATTTTAGAAATAGTTCTTCTTGAAAAAACAATTTTCTCATTTCCAATTCAAATTCTCCTGAATTTGTATATTTCTTTATGAACTTAGATATATCAGGTTCTTGTTTTGTTTGCCATTGCACTCTTGTGTTGTACCAAAATAAATCAGTTTTTATAAGAACATGTAAATCTTTGAATCCTCCCTTCGCAGGTGCTCTAAATTTTCTAAAAAAAATATCACATTCACTTGAAATTTCTCGTCGAGTTTTTTCTGTTACTATCGCATTATATTCATCAGGAATTTCATATCGAACTATTAAAGGTTTATCTGTTGAAAGATCACTAAACTTACAAATGGCATCATATGTCGAAGAATAAGGAACTATTGATTTTACTTGCTCTTTGTTAAGGTAGATTACATTTTCTGTTTTATCGTTATATTTATCTGCAAAATCATCAGAAACATTAATTTTCCCTACATTTGGAACTTGTTCTAATTCTCCAAAATAAAAATGTATTGCTGAATGAATAAGTTCTCCAGTTTTTCCATCCTTTCTACTTCCAAATTCAATAAGTACAGGTTCACACCTGCTTATCTTTGTTTGAAGTTCTTTTTCAATCTCTTTTACAAGTCTTTCATCTACTGTTTTATCCCAGTTTTCAATTATACCACCAGGAGTTTTTATTCTTGATTTTTGTTTAGTTTCAATATTTATTTCTGTATGAAACAAAAATTGCTCGAATTTCTCAATTATTTTTTTTCTTGTTTTTGATTTAAATTTAGTCTGCACATCTTGCTTCCTAATTATTGCTTGTCTAACTTGATACACAGGCACAATTAATCTTGCTTGACATTCTTTTAGAGAAATATTGGGATAATTAGGAAAATCAGTAGTAGAAGATTTATTGCTTTCGCTAGATTCAATTACTGAATCCTCAAGTTTTGCTTTAGCCCCCATTATTATACTAATATACATATACAATAATACTATAATAATCTAATCCAACTATACACATTATATTCTCCCATGTATAGTACAACTCAATATTATAACACTATAATAATATATTACCCCACATAAAAAAATAAATAAAAAAAATAATAAAACATAACAAAAAATTAAATGAAATTTAATAACAAACAACTATAAACATCAATAATAATAATAATAATAATACTAATAATACTAATAATACTAATAATCAATAATAACAATAATAACAATAATAACAATAATAACAAATTAATAAAAAATATTAATTAATAAATTATTCCGACCAAAATTCCATTTATTTGTTCAAATCGAACTTTTTCAGGATCTTCTACATGATTATTATCTCCCTTCAATATATAATATACTCCTTTTTCATCAACATCTTTTTCAATAACTCTATGAATAATTAAATCTTTTTCAGAAGTATAGTATGAAACTACATCACCAACATTTACTTGATCTGCAGTTTTAGGTCTAATCTCAATACTATTTGATCCTACATCTAAAAATGGATCCATACTATTTGTATCTGTAAAGGATCCCCAGCTAGCATCACTAATATCTAATACTATTTTATCTCCAAAAACATGTATTTGCTCCTCGATAACATGGTCTCCTGGCGACAATCTTTCAATTCCTTTATTCAATGGTTTAAATGATATTGAAAATGGTTTTTCTTTGTCTAAATAAACCACTGAAGGAATGATTGCTTTTGCAGTCCAACCTATCATAAACACAAGTAGTAAGATTAATACGATTTGAATATTTTTAAGAGTTCTCGACCTCATTTTACTATTTTGAGATAACTCATAGTATATAAAACTTCCGCTTTTTACCATTCAAAAGTAACAAAAAAATAACGCCTAAAACATAGCGAAATCGTCAAAAGTACGCAAATAAGTCTCAGAAATAAACGAAACTACTGGAAAATAGTTAAAACGTGAAAATAAACCCTGTTTGACTCCAAAACACCCAAAAAAATAGAAAAGTTTAAATATAAATCTTTTTACAACCATTATTAATCTTCATATTTTTGAGGTGAAAAAAAGGGGCAGAGTCTTTTTAAAGATAAAAGCACCTAAAGGAGGTAATACAACATGGCAAAAGAGGACATATCAAAAAGAGCTATTTTAGTTCTACTGGTTTTAACCATTGTAGTGTCCGTTGTTGGTACAGTAACAGTATTGGAAAAGGCTAGCGATTCTGCGCAAGTGATCGGAGTTAGAAATCTACAAAGAGGAAAGGTGAAATTAGATATTAGAGATTTACCATCTTCAAACGTACAACCCGATCTTACTAACAACCACATTACCGGAGAAGTATCTTTAGACATTAGACAAAAGGAGGTTTGATAAAACATGGATGAAGTTTCAAATAAAACATTAGCAATCTTATTGGTTGCTGCAATAGTAATCAGCTTAGGTGGAGTTATATTAAGCTTAAATAAATTAGGAAATACAACCCTAATAGGTTTGGCATCAGCTAACGCTACTACCGCAGATGGTTCAGTTAATCTAAATATTTCTGCATACTTAAGTATTAGCTTAGACGATAGTACAATTGAATTTGGACAAATTGCTATCGAAAATTCATTAGTAGGTCCGGCAACATGTGATTCGTATACAGGTGTAGGAACAAATATACTTGCATTGAATGATCAAGCATCAGCTTGTAACAACACAAAGGATGTTTTTCAGATAACAAATGATGGAAACTTTGACGCAAATATTACAGTAGCATCAAGTAAGAGTAATACAAACTTCTTGTGTACTACATGCGACCAAAACCCATCATTCGAATATAAAGTTGTAGATGACGCATGTGAAGGTACTAGTGACCAAGACACATACAAAAATTTCACAAATACAGATAGAAATGAACTATGTGCTGATTTAGATCCTGCTGACGCATTTAACGTTAGTCTAAAGATTTTAATACCAATTGATGTACAGCCGACTCAAAAAACAGCTACGTTAAACTTTACAGCATCATGTGCTAACGCTAACTGTGAAAACAACTAACAACTATTTTAATTTTTTATTTTTTTTTTAAATTAAATTTTAACAGATATTAAAAATGAAAAAAATAATTCTTAACATAATTTTGGTGATCATCTTATGCACCCCTGTATTTGGGCTAGGCATAGGTAGTTCCGGTGATTTATATCCTTCAATTGAATTCTATCCTGATAAATCATATTCATTTTATTATTTACTAAGAACTAAAGCTACAGGGGTAAACGATTACATGTTTTTCGCACGAGGAGATCTTGCAGAATATGTCTCATTTGATCCTCCTATAATAAAAAATAAGAAAATTAGTAGAACTGACTATACAACATTCCCCTTTCACATAAACATTGATTTGCCTCCTAAAGTAGATAAACCAGGGATTCATGAAATAATTGTTGACATTATTGAAAAAAAATCAGGGTTAAAATCAATGATAACTGCATATCCTAAAGTAGAAGTTAAAATAAAAGTTAGAGTTTTATATGAAGGGTATAAAATTGAATCTAGATTAAGTGTCCCTAATCTTAATGAAAATGAAAAAGGACTTGCTCGAATTCATATAGAAAATATAGGTTCTAAAAAAATAGATAAAATTAGTGCAAAAATAGATATTTTTGATTCTGATAAACAACAAGTAACAACATTATTCACAAAAGAACATAGTATCGCAATTAGAGGTTCTACTTCATTGGAAGCAGATTTTGATTCAACAGGTTTTCCATCAGGAAATTATTCTGCAATTGCAGAAATAACTTATGATGATGGCACAGAATATCTTAATGATTCTTTTATGATAGGAACAAAAGTTGTTAAAGTTATTGATCATTCAAAAAATATTACTGTTGATACTATAGAACCATTTAGTTTTAAAATAATTAGTCATTGGAATAATCCTCTTAATGTTTATGCCAAAGTTTACTTACAAGGTAAAGAATTTCAAACTGCAACAGTGAACATTGGAAATTTAGAAACAGAACAATTAAAAACATATATTGATACAAATGGCATGGAAACTGGCGAACACGATGTAGATATTACTTTATTTTATCAAGATGGTACAACTAATTATAAAGGAAAAATAGATGTACTAAAAAAACCATTAAATATGAACACTGCAATGTTTATTGGCGGAACTAACTGGACAATTGTCTCATTTGTATTTATTTTAATAATTCTTAACATCCTCATTTTATTAGTACTAAAAAAGAAAAAGAAACAAAAACAAGAAGTTACTGAATCTACACTAGAAGCTGATTTTGAACCTAAAGAACCCATTCAAAATCCATAATTATTAAATACTAATACTAAATAACACTACTGTTAAAAATTCAATTATGGGGTAAACTCAATGACTAAGAAAAAAAAACTTAAAAAAACCTATTTAAAAATTTTATTAATTTTCATGATTGTTGCAATTCTTTCAATAAGCATCACATTAGCAAGTTATTCATTTTATAAAGTAAGAGGAAAAATTACAATCCCCTATAAATTTAAAGTTAGCTATAGAGTAGGAGTTGATTTAGGAACTGATATTCTAAGATTAGGAACTATTACACCTGATATGATTGGAGTAAATACAAAAGAAATTACTATAACCAATGAATTTGATTATCATACAAGAGTAGATATAAAAATTAAAGGTAACAGGTCCGATTTAATTTCGCCTTCAGAAAACTTATTTATTATGAACCCTGGTGAATCAAAATCACTTAATTTTGTATTACATCCAGATCCAAACTTAACCCACGGGACATATACAGGCAATGTATTCATCGCGTTCAAAAAACCTTAACATTTATTTTAAATAATGACTATAAACTCTAAAAATAATAACCAATTAACTAGATTTAGATTAAAATATATAGCATATTTTACTAGTTTATTTGTTTTAATTCCAGTTTTATTAGAATTATTCGCAAAACTATTTGATCTAAAAATTGGGTTTACAATTATTTTAGAAAGATTACACATACTTTTTTTTGTTTTATTTGTTCTTTTTTTTATTATAAATGAGGAAAAATTAGTAAAAATAAAAAATACACCCTCAAAATATCAGATTATTCTTTTTTCTATAATTTCAATTATTTTATTATCTCAATTTTTCTTTTTGAGATATGGCCTACATCCAAAAAATAATTACAATATTGCACAATTAATTTTCCAAGTAAGTTCTCTTTTTTATATTCTTGCAGCAATTGCATTATTTTGTGCTTTTTTTGGTTGGAATTTTACAAAAAAGATTACTAAAACATATAAAAAAACATTCATAGCTATGTTGATTTTAGTTTTTATTTACAAATCAGTAAAAGGTTTTTTAGATTTTAATTGGAAATTTTTTGCAGGAGTAGTTGCAAAAATCAGTGCGTTTTTATTAAATATAGTTTATCCAGGACAAGTAGCATCAACAATAGTAACTTCTGCCGATTTTAAACTTATTGCAAAAGATTTTATTGCAGGAATCAGTAAAGATTGCTCAGGTGTTGAATCAAGCTCGTTATTTGTTTTTCTTTTTCTCGTCGTACTTTTATATGATCCCAGTATTAAAAAAGATTTGAAAACCTTTTTATTTTTTGGAGTTGCTCTAATAGGTGATTTTATTCTTACTTCATTCAGAATATTTGCACTTACAATAGTTGCTCTTGAAATTGACAGAACTTTTGCAATTAATTTATTCCATAATAATATTGGATGGGTTCTATTTGTAATCTATTTCCTGTTATTTTATTACATATTAATTAAGTATTTCAGGAAGAAAAAAACTAAAAAAACAAATGAGAAAATAAAAATAAAGAAAACAAAAAAAGAAAAAAACCAAATTAATACAACAACAAAAGGTAAAAAGAAATTAAATGATAAAAATATGCAAATTATTAAACTCAAACAAATACTACATACTGCATTTTCAAATATTATTAAAAAAACAAATAAAAATAAAAAAATAAAGAATAACACAAAAAAATAGTTAATAAAATATTAAACCTTAAAATAACTAGATTGCAATTATCTATCTCAAGTATTGTAACTCGCACATCATCAAGTTCTTATTTCAAGATACTGTTTGCTTTAGTGCACAAAGTTGCTCAATTTTTCAGTTTAAATTACTTAAAAACCGATTTTTTCTCGACGCAAATAATATAAATTATTTAATTTAATAATCTTCAAACAAATTATTGGTTAACAGCCCCTAAAAAAAGTAAACTTTATATATAATATATCATATTATAGTTTAAAAAAGGGGATGTGGTTTAGTTGAGAAAGAGTAGTAGTACTTTGGCTGCTCTTCATAAAAAAGCTCTTAGTAAACATAACAACAATATTACCAAGAGCAAAAAAAGAGTGGCTGTAAAAGGGGGTAGACACAGCAATAATTTGAGTGTCGCGGGAACAAAAAGCGTTCAGCAGAGTAGTTTTACGTCTGAAACTAGTAGACATAAAAAAAGAACCACTAAAGCGCAAAAGTTCAATTTAGGTAGTGATATTGCTGTATCTAATAACCGAATCGCACTTTTAATAATCATATTCATCTTCTTTTCTCTAACATCTAATTTAGTAATTTATAGTTATGTTAATTCTAAGTTCACTGGTTTCTCATTCCATGATCAGTTATCTACTCAATCAAACATTCTAGATAGTCCTCTAAATATTAGTGGAGTTAGAGTTTGGTATGATGCAACAGATATTACCACATTATACACAGATAAATCCTGCACAACTCAAGTAACTACAAATAATCAAGATGTAAAATGTTGGAAGGATAAATCATCTTACGCACATAATGCAACTAATGTATCTGGCAAAGGAGTTCCAAAATATGTAACTGATCAATTCAATAGCTTATCAATTTTACAATTTAATACTTCGGAAAGTGATACTTTACGACACGTCCTAGATTCTAATTATACTACTAATTTCTCTTTTTTCATTGTTTTAAAGAGCACTGCAGATAGTCCTTCAAATAATGAAGCATTCTTCTCAAATGGTGATGAAGCAATTTCTGATCATTTCCAAATAGATTATGATTCAGCTTTAGATAAATTTCGACTGAAACCAGGTGGATCGGCAATGTATTTTGGTGATTTTAACAATGAGATAAAACTTTATGGGGTTACTACAGATGGATCCACAATTACCGCATATAGTGAAGGAGTACAGACTGATATTGCATATGGTCGAGCAGGAAGTAGGGTATTTGAACAATATAGAGTTAATCAAAACAGAGCAGGCAACAGTTATCACGATTCACAAATTGCTGAAATTATTATTTACAATAGATCTCTTACTGCTTGCGAGTTTGAACAAGTGAATGAATATTTAGGAGATAAATATGCTAGAGACTTTCAAGGAATTCAACAAAATTATAGTTATAGTTCTCCTCATAACAATGATATTACTGGAATTGGAAATTTCTCGTCGGAATGTGAAGATTCTGCTACAGTTACCTCAGCAACTTCATCAATAGCTACTATTAGTTCTCCTTCTTCATTAGACTTAAATGACTTTCTGACTTTTGCTCATGATAATAATGGTTTTACATTTACATCTGAAGCTCCTTCAGGATATAATTATTCTATAACTAGGTCCTGGAGAGTTGATGTTGATAATACTCCTGGCACTGTTTCAGTTTCATTTGACCTTTCATCAACAGGAATAAGTCCAGGCAATTATAATTATGCTTTATTGATTGATTCTGATACTGATTTTAGTGATGCTGAAGCTCACACAACAGGAAGTAGCAGAAGTGGAAATATTGTTTCATTTACTTTAGCTAATTTTACAAATGGAGAATATTTTACTCTTGGTTTAGTAGAGGATCCATCTTCACAAGAAGAATTAACAGCTACAGGAGTTACCACTCTTTGCATTAACGATCGTCCAAGCATAGACATTAGTGCGTGTAATCCTTATGCTTTTTTTGACACTCCTTATTTATGTAGAGTGATTGGTTCTGATCCTAGCAATCATAGTATTTTATTTTCTGACAATACTTCTTTATTTGATATAGATTCATCAACAGGAATTATAACATTCCAACCAGTATCTAATCAGTCTGGAACTCACCCTATTCTTCTTACTGTTACTGACGATGGCGGATGTGGAAATTTAACTCAGTCTGCGGTTTTAAATATTTCAATTATTTCTGGCGAAACTACTCCTTCAGCACCAAATTTAACAACAAGTCTAATTAACTGTTCTGAATCTAATATTATTCTTAACTGGTCTAATGTTTCTGCAGAATTTTATGAAATTTATTATTCTGATAATTTTACATTCATATCTGATTTAAATCCTTACAACCTAGATGCAAACATTACAAACATAACAAATTCTTTTAACTGGACTGATTCATCATCAAGCTTAAAAAATTATTATAAAGTTGTTGCAGTTAATGAATTAGAATCTATCAATCAAACTTACAAAACTGCAAGCAATATTGCAGGTAAGTTTACTGTTACTGCTTATCAAGGTTCTCAATTAATTATCTCGTCACCATTTAACATGACTGGTAAACTGCTTAATGAAACTATTTGTCCTCCTCAAACAGCTCACAACTCGAGCAGATCTGCAGATAAGATTCGTGTTTTCTATGGAAATAACTTACAAAAGTATGCATATTGGTTTGGTTCTGATTATGGTTGGTATTCTTTTTCCGATCCTCAACTTGAAAATCTTGAATT
The DNA here is from genome assembly GCA_018668595.1 of Candidatus Woesearchaeota archaeon. Taxonomy (GTDB): domain Archaea; phylum Nanobdellota; class Nanobdellia; order Woesearchaeales; family UBA11576; genus JABJCP01. Next base: position 11,743 of record JABJCP010000030.1, on the reverse strand, counting down.
AAATTATGGTTACTTACTTCATCCAATTAATCAAACATACAACATAACTTTAACAGGCCCACTCGCATTAAGCACTCAAGCAATTCTAAATATAACTCAAAATTCTGTTAACACTATTGGAATTAGTTATCCTCTTTATTATAATTTATCTACTGCAATCGCTCCTGCTCAAACTTATTGTGGAGCAACAGGTTGTGCAGATAAAATTAGAGTTTATTATGGAGAAGATCAACAAAAGTATTCTTATTGGTTTGGTAGTGCTTTGAATTGGTATTCTGCTTCAACTCCTGAATTAAATTATATTGAACCTGGTTATGGTTATTATTTATATCCAATTAATCAGTCTTACACAGAAACAATTAATTTTAGCGACGGTGAATTAATATGACTAATGAAAAAGTTATAAAAATTCATTTAGTAAAATTATTTTTATTATCTCTCTTGTTAATAGTTCTACTTACAAACACTGTTTATGGAGTATTTTATTGCGATATTGATGGTCAAGTTTTTTATGTGAACAATTCTAGTGTTGGAACTGGTGTTGAAGTTAATCTAACTATTATCGACGGTAATTATAATCAAACAAGCATAGTGGTTGAAACTCAAGATGGCGGACCATCATGTGGTTTTTGTGATAATTATTATTCTGCTAGTTTTGTTGGTGATACTCAGTGTGGCGGCAGTGAAACTGTTTATGGTTTTGCAACTATTAATAGTAATTATGCAGTTAATACTTCAACATCAGAAGCAAATTCTGTAGTAAGTATGAATTTACGTTTTAATACTACAATCACAACACCTGAGCCAAATCCTGATCCCGACCCTACTCCTCCTAGTGGTCCTGGCGGTGGTGGCGGAGGTGGAGGCGGAGGTCCTCCTCCAGAACCAGAACCTGAACCAATTCCTCCTAGACCTAGACCTCCAAGACCTCCTTTACCTATTCCAACACCTCGTGAAGAACCTAAAGATGAGCTTTGTACTATTGAAGGTTATGCTCTTTACAACAACGGCACTCATGTTGAAATTGGAACTAGTGTTTTGATTAAATTCAATGGTTTTGAAAAATGGATTACAACTAGACAAGGTCCTCCTCCTGATTATACTACTGGTTATTTTTCAGAAACTTTTTCAGAATGTATTGAAAATGTGGAAATTTATTTAGAAGCAAAACAAGGCATCTGGAAAGGATCTAACACCTACTCATACAGTAGAGATCTTGACGAAGTTTTAGTCGTATTAGATAAAATAATCATAAAAGAATTAATGCCTAAAGAAGAAATCCCTATTGTAAGCGAATATTGGACTCCTGAAAGAATTCTGGCGTATACTTTAGCATTTATAATAATAATATTACTTTTGATATTTTTATGGATTCTTACATTTCCTGGAGATCATAATAGATTTGATTTATGGTATTTAGAAACTGCTAAAGACAGATTACCTGCACCAAAAGGCGCCATAAAAAAAGCTTTGAAAATTTTAACTCCTAAGGAAATATTAGAATTTAGGTATGAACAAGAAAAAAGAGTTGAAAAACAAACTGATTTGAAAACTAATTTGAACAAATCATTCACAACTAAAGAAATAAAAATTAAAAGAATTATTGATGATGATCAACAAACTTCAAAAACAAAATTGAAAATAAATTCAAAAATAAAATCAAAAACTCAAAAGAAAAAAAACAAACGAAAAAACTGAAATGAAAAAACTAAAACAATTATTTGTATTAATAAATGGTTTTTAGAAAAAAAAAGGAGGAATCTGTAAACATTCAAGATAGTGATGAATATATTAATCAAACTATTTTTCGTCTTGAAACATTACATGCGAAAATTGGTGAAACTCAAACTCCAAAGAATTCTAAAACCCCTATTGAAGAAACCAAAAACACAACTGAGCAAATCAACAAAGATGATCCGTATAATCAAAAAGTAAAAGATTTATTTCAAAATAGTGCAGAACCTGAACATAAAGAAAATATAGAAACCAAAACAAGTTTTTTCAAAAGATTTTTTGCTAAATTCAAAAAAAACAAAGATACACAAAAAATTGATTCGACAACAACATCAATTAAAGCTGAACTTCCACAACAGACTGAAAAAACCCAACGATTTAAGCATACTGCTTTAGCAATAAATATAATTTTTGTTTTAATGATTTCTTTATTTGCAGCTCAATACTTTAGTTTATCAGAAAATAAATCTGCTGTGCCTGAAACCACAGGCTTTATTGTAGAAGATAGTCAAAACACATCTCAAAAAATAGTTGATTCACTCGATCCTAACCCTCCTCAACTCATAACTAATTATATATTGCCTCTTTCATTTTGGGGAAATAGCTTATTAGGACTCGATATTTTTGCAGATTTAGAGTTTGGAGATTATGCAATAAATTTTGTTAATGATAATGTTATTGTTGATTGTGCAGGTCATAAAATAATAGGTACTGGAGAAGGAACTGGAATTCTTAATGATCGTGAAAATATAACTATTAAAAATTGTTTTATTGAAAATTTCGCAGTTGGAATTCATTCATACAAAGAGATCACTCTAGAAAATTGTTTTTTTAATAATAATTCTATTGAAGATATTCATCTTACTCTTGATACACCCTCAGATAATCAATCGACACAACAAGTAGAAACTCCATTTGTGCCTGCAATTTCTAATTCTAGTTTTTCTAATATATCTAATCAAAGTTTCGAAAGTGATATAATAACATTACATAATATAGCTCTTGATTTCAGAAATGAAGAAGGACATACTGCAGGATCTTTTAATTTCATAAAAGGGAATTCTGGAAAGTATGATATTGAATTTAATACAAGATATAACTCGCGAAGAATTTACATTAGAGATGCTGATCCTAGTCAAAATATTACTGCAAAATTAGTAAAATATAATGGAGCAGGTCCTTCAAATACTAATATTACAACTAGAGTTTTTGCTATTGATTCTATCTCATCTGGCAGAACATCAATAGCACTAAATAAATTTGGAGAAGTAAATAAGATTCTTCGTTGTCCTAATTTTGACTTTATTAATTTTTCATGTCCTGCTTGGGAAAAAACAAATATTGAATTTAGTGATGAAGGAGATCATATTGAATTTGAAGTTAATAGTTTTAGCGGATATGCAGGGGGTCAAGATATGAGTCTTGGTTCTCAGTCAGTCACTTGTGGAGCAATTAGTACTGACACTACCCTAACTCAAAACTTAAATTCAGAAGGTACTTGTTTTAATATTCTTAACAGCGATTTAACATTAGATTGTGCAGGTTATTCTATAACAGGTATTGGTTCTGCAGATGCAATTGTAAGTAATAATAATCTTAATGTAATAATAAAAAATTGTGTCATAGATCAATTTCAAACAGGAATTGTTATTGATAATGGTAACAATGTAACTGTATTTAATAATATTATTAAAAATGTAGCCCTAGGTGGAGACACAGCTGCAGGTATAACTGTAATTAATACTACTGCTGCAAACATTTCAGGAAATACTATTGTTAATTTAACTGCAGATAATTTTGGAGGTCCTGGTGGAATTAAGTTAATTGAAACTTCAGGAGGAAATTGTGCAGGAAGTGTTATTTCTAATAATATAATTCAAAATATCACAGGAGATGGAGAAAATATAGGTAGAGGTATTAGTTTAGGGGATAAAAATCTCAAATCATTAAATAACATCAGAGTATCAAATAATAATATCTCAAATATAAATTGTACTAATCCAGATCCAGGAGATCCTGGACCTGCAAATGCTTGTTTTCGTTTCCAAGGAGGTATTGGAATAAGTATTAGCGCAGGATCAAATATTAATATTTCAGGAAACTCTATTGCTAATTCAGGTACGAGCATAAGTCCTGAAAGTTCGTCATTAGTTTTAAAAAATAATATTTTTAATTCTAATTATTATGGTATTAAATTTGGTCAACCAACAGGTCCTGATACAGGCGCAGGAATTAATAACACTTTAATTGAAAATAATACTCTTTTATTTCAAATAGTAGGAATACAATTAGAATATGATTCAAAAAATAATCTCTTTTTGAATAATAACTTCACAAGTAATTCTAAAGGCATAATTGATACTAGCTCGTCGATAAACAGATTAATTTATAACAACAGTTTTGGACAAATCAACTGGACTCTTACCAATATTTCATTTAATGACAACTTAAGCATCGGAACTAATTTATTTTTAGAAAATAATAAAATCGGATTAGCAGATCTTGCTACACTTTCAAATCTTAATACTTCAACAAAAATAGAAATAAAAAGTCTTTCGTATTCTACAATGCCTAAACTTTTAAAAAACGGAATTAGGTGTGATCTATCAGATGTATGCAACACAACTTATTCATCAAATATTTTGTATGCAGATATTACATCATTCAGTAATTATACAACCCAAGAAAATTTAACATATATTACTAATTGTAGTTCAATAACCTCCTCTGGAAAATACACTCTTAACACTAGTTTTTGGGCTAATGGAACTGTAGCAACTCCCTCTTGTTTTGAAATAAATGCGAATCATGTAATCTTGGATGGGGCAGGTCAAACCGTGTATGATAATACTAGTTTTAGATGCATTGGCTTAGGAGCCGGAACACCAATATCTAACATAACAATTAAAAATATTAAATGCATTAATTTTAGTGAAGGTTTATTCATAAGCAATAATGTTTCAAACTTTACCCTCGAGAATTCAGAATTAAATTTTAACAGCTTATCTACGGATGGTATTTATGGAAATGGAAATAATATAACTATTAGAAATAATAATTTAACTACTGCTGCATTAGGAGGAACTTATTGTCGTCTGATTTCAGTACCTAGTAATTCTCCATCTGCAACTGATAATCCTTACAATTGGAACATAATTAACAACACATTTAACTCAACTCATGATTCTCAGCCTTCCAGCGGAGTTTGTTTAAAACGAGTTAATGATTCTACTATTTCACATAATTCTTTTTATTTTCCTAATTCATATGCAATACAAAATCCTTCTGATATGATTAACATAAATCTTAATTCTAAAAACATAGTCATTAGCAACAACAATTTTTATGAAACTTATAAAGGAATTCATATTAATAGTTCATCTAATATTTCTATTCTAAATAATTTATTTGAAATATTTTCAGGAGAATACACAGGAAGTCCAACTTATTCAATTAATACTGTTTTTACTTCGTTAACTAACATAAGTAATAATTTAATTACAACCAATGTTAATTCTTTGACTCCTGTGCTCATTGTAAACAAATCTAATAGTACAAATTTAATTAATAACACGATTGCTAACAGTGGTAGTTCAGGAGGTTTTGTTGCTTCATTTTCGCCAATTAGTATTGACAGTCGAGATTGTGACAATTCTGTAAATTATGATAATCAACCATTCCCTGATTTAGTAACTGTAGACAACACCCCTGTTCCTTCTGTATCTGGAAACAGTAATTATGATGTTGCTTGTGTTGATTTAGGTCCTGATCAAAACACAACTCTTTACATTCCTTCTGCAACAGGCGCAAATAGTTGTGATGATCTCTTAGGACTTACTTGTTATGGGTTTGTAAATAATGTTTTAATTAAAAATAAACAGACATCTGATTTTTCATTTAATGATTCTGCATTTACTAGTTCAATTAATGTTACTTCAGGTCAAACGTATCCTGTGTTTTTGAATTATGATATTTCGCTTAACGCAAAGTCAGGATTAGAAATTTATGATTCTGCAGGATTAGTTATTAGAAATAATAATTTTAGTTCGAGTCCTATTTATGATGATGGATCTTATTCTAAAACAGTACAGTATTCCAATGACTGGGGTGAAATAAGTTGGAGTTCATTAGTTGATTTTTCAATTTATTCTGATTTAAGTATTGGAACTAATTTATTTTTAGAAAATAACACAATAGGTCTAGCAAATATTCAAGGGGTTGCAAACCTTAACTTCCCAGCTCAAATTACTTTTAATAATTTAAGTTATGAGTCTCAACCTTGGCTCATGAAAAATGGTGAACGTTCTGATAATTTGTCGACTTGCAACATAACTTCTTTCACAGAAGGAGTTCTTATTGCAGATGTTACGGGTTTTTCTAACTACTCAACTCAAACTACTCCTCCTCTTGATCCTGTTCCTAATATCATATTAATTAATCCTCCTGATAAAGCAGGAGATAATGATGGAAAAGTTACATTTACATTTAATGTTTTATCAAGTTATAATATTGATAATTGTAGCATAGTTGGTAACATGGGAGTATTAGGAATTAATACTTCGATCAATAAATTTATTACTAACTCATTTGAACTCTCAAATATTCCTGCAGGAAAACACACGTGGCACATTAACTGTACAGATTCACAAGGCCAATCTAATGTTAGTGAAACCAGAGATTTTGGAATCGTTCTTACAAATACTTTTGATGGAGGTACAACTGATTTAACAAACATAAATCTTCACCAAATACCTAATTTTGTAGTAGAAAAATCAGCTAAAGGTAAAATTAATTTTTCTGGACTTCTTAATCTTTCAGAAGGTTTTGATTTAAGTTCATTAATTAAAATTGAAAATAACAACATCACTGTTGATTCTTCTAGCGTTTCTCAACTAAACCGGTCGGCAGAGCTGCTCCTTAAAGGACTTGGCTTTGTAAAAACGCCTATTGTTCTTAAAGATGGGCAGCTTTGCTTACCCCCTTCTTGTGCAATTTTATCATACGCAGAAGGAAATTTTGTGTTTAATGTTTCAGGATTTTCATCATATGTTGCAGGTGAAAATTCACAACTAAATATTTTTGATAGTGTTGATTTAGGAATTACCGGTTATGAAAATGTTCAAATTAATTTTACTGCAAATTATACTAATAAAACCAGCGGAATAAATATAATTAATTCTACTCCTGATAATGGCGCGTGCAATATTAGTTTCAATGTTTCGCCTACAGGTCCTTTTGAAATGAATTTTAATTTTTCAGGAAATAATTATTACGCGTTCAACAGAACATTTAATTCAAGTGGATCTTATGAATGGAATGTTAGTTGTATTTCAGATACATTCGAATCTCTTAATACTGTCGATAATATATCTATTAGTTCAAACCAGCCACCTTCAATTCCAGATTTAATTTATCCTGCAATTAATCAAACTAATATTACTACAAGATTGCCTACATTTAGATGGAATGCTTCAACAGATCCTGAAAATAATTCTGTGATTTATGATATTAATATTACCGGTGGTTGCGGTCCAATCTTTGTTACAAACATTTCTGTAAATAATTATACCCTCACTCAAGAACTTTGTACAGAAGATGAATTTGGAGGCTATACTTGGACTGTGCGTTCATTCGATAATAATTTATATAGTAATTGGGCACCTGAAAGAAATTTTTCAATTGCGCCTTACTTATCAATCAGTCTTATTCAAAATAATGTTAATTTCGGTAATATGGATCGAACAGTTGCAAATGATACAACAAATGATCATCCTCTACCATTCGTATTAGAAAATACCGGAACTGTTCTTGCAAATATTAGCATTTCTGCAGAACCTATGTTTACATTTGCAGATTTTCCTTCAGAACATTTCATGATGAAAATTGATAATAGTTCAGAAGTTGGATCGTTTAATTGGATAGACTCAATGACAAATTGGATTAGTGCTTCATACAATAATGTTTCTATGATCACAGAACTAAATTATTCAGATAGTTTTGATACTGCAGAAATTGACTTACTTGTAGATATTCCTCAAAATGAATATGGTGCGCTTAGTACAACAATACATTTTCATGCTTCACAACCAATATAATAATTGTTTAAAAAAAATGATTAAAAAACAAAAAACAGGAAAGAGAACTTGTAAAAACAAATTAGTATTGTTATTTACAATCATATTTTTATTGATATTAATAGTTCTTAGTTCTTCTTTTGCTTGCGCGTTAGGAGTTATTCCGTCTAGAAAATATTATGATTTTGAGTCAAATTCAATAATTAATAATGAACTTACAGTTATGAAAGATCCTGGCTCTAAGTTTACTGCACAAGTTTATGCTAAAGGTGAACTTGCAGAATATATTTCATTTGAACAAGAACTTATTACATCGGATGCGGGATCAGGAAGTTTCAATATTCCCTATACAATTAACCTTCCTACAAACATAGAATCTGCAGGTAATAATATGATTGAAATAGTAGTAGAAGAAGTTCAAGGAGAAGGTATTGGAATTGGAACATTATTATCCATTAGTGCGCAAGTAATTATTAAAGTTCCTTATCCTGATAAATATGCAGAGGGAAAAATTTCAATTAAAGGAAATAAAGTAGGAGAGCCAGTTTATTTTACAAACAGAGTTTATAATTTAGGTTCTGAGGATATTGATTCAGTACATGCAAATGTAGAAATTATTGATCCTGATGATAATAAAGTTGGAGAAGTTAAATCAGATTCAACCAATATTGCTACAAAAAGCGAAACTAATATTGTTACATCTTGGATTGCAGATGTTCCTAGTGGAGAATATACTTCTGTATCTACTATTTATTATGATTCTGCTACTTATCAAATTAGAAAAAAATTCAGTATTGGTTTAATGGAAATTGCACTTTATAATTTAAACGTATCTAGTTTTAATCTTGGCGAAGTTGCTAAATTCGATATTGCACTACTCAATTTATGGAATACTAAATTAGATAATGTTTACATCAAATTTGGAGTTTATGACGACAGCGGAAAGCGACTGGGAGAATATCAAACATTACCTGTATCAATTGCTGCAAGAGGAATTTCCAGCACAGATGCTTTTTGGTATACTAAAGATATTGCTCCTGGAAAATATAAATTAAAATTAGAAATTTATTATGGAGATAATATGTTTGAAAAAGAAGTTGAAATAATTGTGGGAATGGATTATATTGAACCTGTAATGGAAGCAATTTCAGGACAAATTGTTTCTAGAGGCGCAGACGGTAAAGATGTGAATATTGCTCAGCCAAAAAGTCGTTCAGATAAAGAAAAAGATAATAATGTTTTATTTATTTCGGTTATTGTTATTAGTGTTTTAATGTCAATAATAGTTAATGTGTTCTTAATAAAACATTATTTTAATAGACGAGATAAAAAAAATAACAAAAATAATCCTATTGAAGTATATCAACAAAAAAATAAATTACGTAACAATGATACTCAATATACTCAACTGAGTCAAAACCAATCAATATTAAATTCATCAGATACCTCACAAAATATATCTCGCGAAACGAATGGAGAACAAGGAGGAAGCGAAACTGACTCGAACAAATATAGTTTCTAAAAATCAAATAATTTCAGATCTTCACATTCATTCAAAATATAGTCGAGGTTGTAGCACTAATTTAGATATTGATAATCTTGAAAAATATGCTAAAATTAAAGGAGTTGATCTTCTTGGCACTGGAGATTTTACTCATCCGATTTGGCAAAAAGAATTAAAAAAAAAATTAATTAATAATGATAATACTCAAATACCCACAACTAAATCAGGGTTTCCATTTTTGTACCAAACCGAGCTTTCTTTAATTTATAGTTCGAATGGAAAAGGTAGAAGAATTCATAATGTTGTACTTGCACCAAGTTTTGATGTTGTAAATCAAATTACTGATGAACTAAAAAAGCGTGGCCGTGTTGATTATGATGGGAGACCTATTTTTAAAATTCCTTGTCCTGAATTTGTTGAAATGCTTAGAAGTATTAGTAAAGATATTGAAGTTATTCCCGCACACATTTGGACTCCTCATTTTAGTTTATTTGGAGAATATAATCAATTCAATACTGTTGAAGAATGTTTTGAGGATCAAACAAAACACATTCATGCTCTTGAAACTGGTTTATCTAGCGACCCTCCAATGAATTGGCGAGTTAGTGCTATTGATCGGTTCAATCTGGTTTCATTTTCTGATTGTCATTCGTATTGGCCTTGGCGTATTGGTAGAGAATCTACAATATTTAATGTAAAAAAATTAACATACAAAAATATTCTCAGCGCAATTAGAACTCCATTTACTAAAGGAAAAAAAGAAGGTAATTTTATTTCAGAGACTATCGAAGTTAATCCCTCATATGGAAAGTATCATCTTAATGGTCATCGTAAGTGTGATGTTTGTCTTGATCCACAAAAGTCCAAATCCTTAGGCCATATCTGTCCACAATGTAAAAAACCAGTTACTATAGGTGTACTTCAGCGTGTTGAAGAACTTTTGGATCCATCTAGACCAGAAGGATACAAACTCAAAGATGCTCATCCATTTCGAACACTGATTCCACTTCATGAAATTTTATCTAATTTACTAAATAAAGGACTTGCTACAAAAACAGTTTGGACTGAATATAATAATATTTCTAAGTTAGGTTCTGAATTTGATATCCTTCTTAATAAATCAAAAGAAGAACTATTACAAGTTTGTCATGAAAAAATTGCAAATGCTATTTTAAAAAATAGGACTGGCCAAATAGAAGTTAAGCCGGGTTTTGATGGAGAATATGGAGTTCCATTATTTAATGCTTCTGAAAAAATATTAGAAGTGAATAAACAAAAAACACCTGACAAACAAAAACTACAAAAAAAACAAAAGTCATTAGCAAATTTCTAAACTTCCAAAAAACCCTAAACCGTACAAACAACAACAAATCAAACAATAATAGATTCTACAAATAATAAAAGTATGTATAAAATAACTCCTGTTAAGAAATATTTAGGAGTTCCTTGTTTAAATGTAGGCATTGTATCTCTTATAATAATATATAACAATACTCCAGTCATAAACGCAAAAAGTCCATAATAAATTGGTCCAGGAATTATTGCAATACTACCTATTATTGCGCCTAAAAGAAGACTTCCTGAGCTAATTATTCTTCCAAGAAGTGTTTCTCTAACTCTATGATGCAAATGTTCTATGATTAATGAAGAAGATAAAATATGTGAAAATATAGGAACTATACTAAAGTACCCTAATGTTATTTTTCCTGTTTTGAAAAAAAAGACTAATGCTAAACCTAAAACAACATGATTTATAAAAAATGCAGATGTTCGTACACCAATTATTCCTTTTAGTTTGTTTCTATCATCTTCAATATATTTGAAAACATACTGCTCCAATATATGAAAGAGTATAAATCCCCATAATGCTATAAAAAATACATTTGTACCCAAAAGAGAATGACCTGTTAATAGTTCAGGAAATAGACTTAAAAAAATATAAGTTATAAATAAACCAGAACTAAAACTGATAAACGAAAAATCTATTTTTTTGAGGTGATGAGCATATGATTCAAAGAAAAAATGAATAATACTCAGAAATAAAGCCAATAATATGGGAATTATCATTTTCAGGAATTACACCAAGTCAATCAGATTAACAATTCAATATAATATTACAATCAATTAATATGCCACATATAATTAAATATTAACTAAAATTTAATTAAAAGAAAAAATAAAAAAAAATATAACAGAATTATTTCTTTTTCTTAGCAACTTTTTTCTTAGCTTTTTTCTTTACAGCCTTTTTCTTAACTACTTTCTTTTTAGCCTTTTTCTTAACTGCTTTTTTCTTAGCCTTTTTCTTAACTGCTTTCTTTTTAGCCTTTTTCTTAACTGCTTTTTTCTTAGCTGGCTTTTTCTTTGCTGCTTTTTTCTTAACTACTTTCTTTTTAGCCTTTTTCTTAACTGCTTTTTTCTTAGCCTTTTT
>JABJCP010000009.1 GCA_018668595.1 Candidatus Woesearchaeota archaeon | reverse complement strand
TTTTGTATTTTTTATTTATTTATTTTTTTATATGAGTAATTATTTATTTCTTATCTTTTTTAATAGCACCAAGGTAATTAGAAATTAATTGATTTTTTTGCATTACTGCGGCAGTTTATCAAATCCTATGAATTCGACATATCGAAAAACGTATTGCATGCCTTGCAAATTGAAAATTTGCGAGGTCTTACAAATGCTTTGCATTTGAAAGCAATCATACGTTTTTCTGCATTAAATCAGTAACAAGTTACTGACAACATCGAGCTACGCTCGAGAAACTTGAAACTACGTTTCAAACGTTTATGCCAAGGCAGTAATGCAGTTATTCTTTGTTGTCTTTGTTATCTTTGTTCTCTTCTTCCTTAACAGGTTTCATTGTTGGGAAAAGAATAACGTCACGGATTGTGTCTACGCCAAGAAGCATAATAGCCATACGATCAACACCAAAACCTAACCCGCCAGTCGGAGGCATACCATATTCTATTGCTTGAACAAAATCTTCATCCATAGGATGAGCTTCATCTGCACCAGCTCTTAAATCTTCAGCTTGAGCCTCTAAAAGTTTTCTTTGCTCCACAGGATCATTAAGCTCGCTATAACCATTACAAAGTTCAGCACCAAGACAATAACTCTCAACACGCTCAACGAATCTATCGTCGTTACGATTTACTTTACAAAGAGGAGTAGATTCTCTAGGATGATCTAAAATATGAGTTGGTTGAACAAGACTATCTTCGCAAAGTTCTTCAAAAAGCATCTCAACTGCAACACCCCAAGTTAACTTACCATCATAATCAATTTTATGTTGGCTCATCAATTCTTTTAACTGTTCTAGCTCCATGTTGTTTACGTCGAGATCAGCAAATTTCTTTAAAGCCTCAACCATAGTAAGTCTAGCCCACGGTGCTTTGAAATCAAGTTCGATGTCATTTCGTTTAATCTTTGTTGAACCAAAAAGTTTTTTACAAACATACTCAACACAACCCTCGAAAATTTCAATAACTCTATCTCTATCAATATACGAATGATAAAATTCAAGCATTGTAAACTCAGGATTATGAGTTTTATCAACACCTTCATTACGAAAATTCTTACAAATAGTAAAAACTTTATCAAAACCACCGACGATAAGTCTTTTGAGATATAATTCTGGAGAGATTGAAAGAAACATCTTCATATCCCACGCATTAATGTGAGTTTCAAAAGGTCTAGCATTTGCACCACCATAAACAATCTGCAAAGCAGGAGTTTCAACTTCATTGAAATCAAGATCATGGAAATAATCTCTAATGTATCTGATCATCAAACTACGCTTTTTGAAAACTTCTTTAACATCCTGATTCATAATTAAGTCTAAGTATCTCTGACGGTATCTAAGCTCAACATCTTTCAATCCATGATATTTTTCTGGAAGCGGTCTTATTCCTTTACAAAGAATTTGGAATTTATCTGCGTAAACAGTAACTTCCCCCATTCTTGTTTTGAAAATCTTACCTTCACAACCAACAATATCCCCTATGTCAAGTTTTTTTAGAAGTTTGTATGTGTCTGCTCCAAGATCATCTTTTCTAAGATAAAGCTGAATTTTGCCAGACTCATCTTGAATATGCATAAAACACGCCTTACCCATATTCCTAAGCTGCATGATTCTACCTGCAACCTTAACTGAATCTTCTGTTTTGTCTTCTTTTTCTAAGCCAGCGTACTTTTCATTAGTATCTTTAGCATTATGCGTTTTATCAAAAGAATAAGGGTATGGATTTACTCCTGCTTCTTTTAATTCATTCAATTTTCTTAAACGTTCTTGGATTAATTTATTTTCAGACAGTTCATTTGACTTTTCTTCAGACATTAAAATCACCTTGTAATATAGTATTTATACATCCATTGTATGTATTATTTTATCTATTTTATTGCTTGGTATGTGTAAATATATAAAAAGGTTTCTGAGAAAGGGAAAGAAATTGATTAAATATATAATTTCATTTTTTCATTTACTATGTTTATTAACTCTATAATCTCCTGACCAGGAATCATTTCTTCCAGTAGGATTGTCATGCCAAACACGCGCACTTATAGTATCGCAACAATGTACAAAAGCAGCCAATGGTTTTTGTAATCTTCCCCCTCCTGCTTTCCATTTTTTACCTTCACCTTCTGCAAATTCAATAGCATTAATGTGTTCATCTGAAAGTTGAAACCCATATTGCCGAATAATCTCTTCTCTAAATTCTTGTTCATTCTCTTTAGTAATTCTTCCAGAATATTTCCAAGTTCCATCTCCTGCTGGTTCATATTTCCAAGCTTTCTCAACATCATGCAAAAACAAAGTTAGGAAAACATCTGATAAAGAAAAATTAAGTTTTCGTTTTTTGTTCAGTGGAGCATATAATGCAACAGCAATATTACAAGTATCAACAACATGATCTAAATATCCTCCTTCCCATGCGTGATGTTTTTTCGTTGAACCACTAGCTTTTGTAAACAAGTCTTTATTGTCTTCTAAAACTCTGTAACAAACTGCTCTATTTGGTTCATCTATCTTTTCTATTATTTGATTTAAGGTTAAGTAATTCATTATCTCGTTGGGTTCTTTTTTACTTTCATTGGCTCTGTGCAGACTGTGGCTATTAACCCATCACCCAAATCTAATTTTGCCGAGGAATCTGTTATTTCTTCAAGTTTTGATGGATCTGCAAACTCATTTTGTTTTGGAATTTGATATGCAAACCATTGATCATAAATCTTATCACCAATTTTAATTACTGTTTTTGGTTCAACTCTTCCTGATTCAAAATCAAATCCTCTGCTTTTTTTGATTCTGTTTATTGTTTGCTGAGCAGCAGATCTTGTTAAGTAATATCCTTCTGAATTAGTTGAAATTCTACCATCATCTTTATGTCTATACCAAATTGCTTTGTATACTTCGATTTGTTCTGGTTTTTTTGAGTTTCTTTTTTTTTGATCTTTCATCTTTATCCCTCATCTTTACCTCTCTACTTTTTGTTCAACTCTTATTTTTTAAAAAAATGCAGTTAATATCGACGTTCTTTAATCCTAACATATTTTGAAATCTTTCTTAGCACTTCTCTTGCTTTAGCAGGACTCGACGGTAAAACGTAGTTGTTTGCTTCGATAAAAAATAACGGCTTTATGAGCATAACTCTTTTTGAAATAGAATAATCCTCTTCGCACATACGTTGAAACAAACCTGGCCGATCACTTAAACAAAGTCCAGATAATGTTCTGCTACCATAGTTAGGATGAGAATGATCAAATCTTCCTGTTTGAATATGGTAATTTTTATTTGGAATGGTTCCAAAAATCTCTGGTGCGATGCTTATTGATATGTGGATTGTTGGATCATCAAAAATATTCGCATATTGATCTTTCCAAGTTAGTTTTCCATTCACATACTCGACAGGATAACCTTTTTGTTGAAGATGTTTATCCCGCAGTTTGAAAGGGTTTATTTTTTCTCCTGCAAGATATAACAATAATTTTGCATCAAAATATTCTCTATTTAACATCTTTAGCTCCAAAAAAGAATTCGCACTTGAATTTATTTGGTTTAGATTTTTTTCTACTCGTTCCATGTCTTGACATTGGGCTATAAATTCTAATGATTCTTCAGATAACAGACTTGGTAATACTTTTGTACCTATATTTTTTGCATAATTTCTTATTTTATTTAGTTCACGAAATGAATGTTGGTTTTTGAGTAGATTTGTTTTGATTTCGCTTAATGAAAATGATTCATATACATCTCCGCTCGTATATTTTATGTCTAATTTATCTGGAATTAAATCTGCGTTGATTAGGTTTGTTAATACAAACATCATAGGATTAAGATTATTGTTAAAATCTGCGTGTATGACTTCAAAATTAATTCCTTCTTGTTTTAATCCTTTTATTATTTCAGATCTTTTGAAATGGGGAACTAGTGCGTTTGTCATGTCGTCGCTTTGACTAAAATATGATATTCCTCTTGCAAGAATCATTGCTTCAAGTCTTGCATTTTCTTTTCGTTTGTCTTTGAATCTTGGTTTTATTTTTGTTTTTGACATTTGAGTCACCTATTGAGTTGTTATTTATTGGTAGCAATTTATGTTTATTTAAACATTTGTATCCCTGTACAGGGTGTTAAATTACGAAAGATTTATAATGGATAAAGATATTATGTTTAATTAATGAATTAATATGAAATCGAACAAAGAAATAAATAAATTATCAGATCTATTGCAGATTGGTTTAACTGAAGGTGAGGCTAAGATATATGCAGCATTGCTTGAGATTGGACCTTCGAGTGTGGGGCCTATCCGGAAGCGATCAAAAGTATCACACTCAAATATTTATGAAATTCTTGATCGATTGATTGAAAAAGGGATTGTTACGACAATAATAAAAAATGGTGTTAAGACATTTCAGGCAGTAAGTCCATCAAATCTTTTTCAGTATCTAGAAAAAAAAGAAAAACAAATCGAAAAAGAAAAAGAGATTCTAAAAAAAGCACTTCCGAGAATTGAAGCTTTGCAGGAAACATACCCCACACAAGAAGCAATGATGTTTGTTGGATTGAAAGGTTTGCGTAGTGCATATGAAGAATTGTATAAAGATGGAAGTCCCTCTGATGAAAACCTATGGATATATGTCCACAATGAAAAATATGCAAAGCAATCTGATAAATTTTACCTGCACAGTTGGGCAAATATCCCTAAAAAGATAAAGTCTCGAGGAATTGTTGATAAATCATACCGTAAATCTAAATTTGCAAAAGAATTTTCAAAAAAACACGAATTAAGATTTGTTGACTTTCCAATATTTTCACATGGCGAGGTTTATGGAAATAAATTCATGCTAGTTTCTTGGGAAGAAGATATAATCACTGTTCTTGTACATGCAAAACATGCGAGTTCGCATTTTAAAAAATATTTTGAAAGTGTTTGGAATGCTGGGAAAAAATAAAAATCGACTATTTTTTAGGTGACTACATTTTTGATTTTTGTTTTATTTTTGTCTACAAGTTAATGATTTTGTAGTCACCAAACTAACTGTTAAAAGTATCAAAGAAAATCAAAAAAGAAACAAAACATAAAAGAAACAAAACATAAAAGAAAATATTAAAAATTATTAAAAAAATAAAAAATTTAATCGAATGTTCTTAAATCTCAAACTCTGCAAGTTCTTGATCAAGATTTTCCAACTCGCCAAGATCTAAATCATCATCTAAGCTATCAACTTCACTTACAACTCCAGCACCTGCATCTGCTGTAACTTTCTCATCTGCAGTTAAAACAGGCTCACCTTGTTCTACAAGATCGACATTAACCTTTTTTGTTCTCTGCGCACTATAATCATCTACAAGTTGTCCACCTGGTCGATCAGAAGAACAGGCAGTTAACATAAGTGAAATAAGTAAAATAGTAATAATTGTAAAAATAGCAATAACTCGTTTCATTTTACACCTCTTTTAAAGCATTTATACGCTCTACTGATTTTAATTTTTGCCGTCTATTTAAATTTTGTGGTAAATTCAATAAAAGATTCAAATTAATTCTAATCATAATGTACTCAACCGCAAGAGATTTAATTAACTTACTTTGCGGTTTCGAGATACTAAACCATATAAAAGTTCCAAATAATAGTTATGGTTTAGTATATCCCTCACCGAAATTAATATTAATTATTATTACTCATTACAAAAATAAATTAAAAAAAAATATTAAAAAAATAAAAAATTAATTTATGAATTTTTTTGAAATTATAAATCCATAAATTCTTCATTACCAACATACGAGTAACCTGCATGATCTACCATAGCTTCACAAACAGCTTCATTCATAACTGGAAACTTACCTGCACCGTCGCAATAAGTTCCTTGAATAAATGTTCCCGTGTACGTTCCAACTTCTAAATCATGGTAAAGACAACATGTTGGTTCCTTGTTTTTCAAAGAACACTGAGTACCTGAACAGTCTCCATCATGGCAATCAATATAACCATCACCATCATTGTCAACACCGTCAGAACAAACTTCAGTTTCGCTTTCTACAACAACGCAAGCACCATCATTACAACCATTACCACACTCAAAAGTTTTACTAACTAATTGACCTTCACTGCAAAAATATTCGTGCACATAATCGCCAGTACTAGATTCGGTTAAACCGTCTTCATTATCAGAACAATAGTCGTAAAGATCTGCATCAACTGCACCAGTAAAACCCTTTGCATGACTCTTTTCTAAAAGATTCTTACCTGCATCATAATCCATACAATCTAAGTCCTGTTCGAGTAGTTCCATTTCCTGTTCGATTGGATCAACATCTGAATAATCATTTTCATTAAGACAATCTATTCTGAATTGAACTGTTTCTCCAAAAACTTCAGTAATAGTTACTTTAATGTCGTCATGCGGATCATTAAACATTCCGCCAATACCCATTATACCACTAGTTGTACCAGTAACAGGCGCAGTATTATATTCTGAATTCAAATAAAGCCTATAACCTGAAACTCCTGCAGCATTTGTATCCTTGTAAAAATTAAGTCTATAATCAACTCCATCTGCACTAAAATAAAGATCGTCGTCAAAAAGAACTTTCATATAATCCCCACAAGCTGCTGCGATTACTTCATTGCTTGAAGGTTCAACAACAGGAGTTGCTGTTAAGTAACTAACGTCCTTTGCATCTCTTTTCATATTATTCAGTTCACTGGATTCAGTAATTTGACTATCACCATCTACAACAACTGCAAAACTAACCATGTCATTTACAATATCTGAATCAGAAGGCATTACTTCAACAGAATAAGATTTAGACTCCCCTTCAGCAAAATAAGTTTCGCTAATTCCTTGAGGTATGTGACAAGATGTAGTTGCGTCTCCTTTACAAATTCTAACTTCAATTTGGAATTCTTTATTTATATCTGCATTACCTATATTATCTACAGTAAAACCAATTTTTACAGGCTCACCATAAAAAACATCTCCAATAACAAAGTTAGAAAGTTTTAAGTCAACAAATTCTGAAACTTCATCATCAGCAAAACCACCAATACACGCGCCTTCAACACAACCGCCTGCACATTTTAAAGTTTTACCAACAACAAAACCAGCATCACAAAAGTATTCATGTAAATAAATACCTTCTTCAACATGACCAATTCCATTTTCATTATTACTGCAAAAGTCATTAAATTCTCCAACAACTGCTCCAGAATCTCCATATGTATAACTTGCAGTCAGAATATCTTTTCCGTCTACATCATTACACACTGCACTTGCAAGGTCAGTTGTTTCTTCTTGGATTTCTTCAATAACAGTAACATCTTCCCCTGATAACTCTGAAAGAATACCGCCTAACTTTTTAAGAAGCTTAACAATATCTCTTAAAGTTTTATGAGCTTCTTTTAAAACTTCTTTAGCATCTTTTGTTTTCTCATTAGCTTCTTTTAATCTTTCTCCAATATCTTTTCTTAATTCAGGAGACATATCTTCAGTTATTTGCTTACGCGCATCTTCTCGAATTTCTTCAGCCTGAGCATGAATATCTCTTGTTTTTTCTAACAAAGCATAATAGTTATCTAACAAAGCATCAATTTCAGAAACATCAGTTCCTTCTTCTTCAAGATTTGCAACAGCTCCTTCAACACGCTCTCCAGTAGCATAAGCTCTTTCTATTAAATCAGAAAGTTTTGCCTGAATAATTTTTGTTGCGTGAGCTTTTCCTTTTTCCTTAACTACTTCCCAAACTTTTCTAAGTTCTTTAGCAGCACTATTAACTTCATCTTTAGTTGTTGCATCTCTGATCATCTCAACAATAGACTCAAGTCTATTAAGAACTGAGTCGATATCTGCAACAAGTGCTTGTGCTCTCGCTTCACTAATATCATCAGACGATTCAATTTTTGATTTTAACTTTTCAAAATAAGTCATAGCACGCTCTGCTGCACCAAGTAAAAATTCTTTACCTGATTCAATTGCATCAGACTCATCTTCAAAACAATTATCTTCTGTATCTCTACAACTATCTAATTTGTCTTTAGCTTCTTTCCAATTATTTTTTCTTGCTTCATAAGCACGTCTTAGCTCTTCTGCTTTTTCTTTTGCGTTTTTGTATGTTTCTTTAGCTTTTGATAAAACATCCTTATCTACAACTCTTTCTCTAAAACGATCTTCACGAGCCTTTTTTACAACTCTAACTTTTTCAAGTTCTTCTTTAACTTTAGATTTAGTTTGCTTTGCAAGTTCGACTAATCTATCTCTTTTCAAATAAGAAAGTTTTTCGATTTCTTCATCAGATAAATCTTCAGTAATTTCTTTTAATTTGTTTTCTTTAAGCTCTGTTAACTTTCTAATTCTTGCAGAACCCATTTCAGAAATCTGTTCTAATTTATCTTGTTTAAGATCGGCAAGTTTGTCTAAACGATCCTGTCTAAGATCTGCAAGTTTTTCAAGTTTGTCTTGTTTAAGATCAGTAAGTTTTTCCAAACGATCCTCCCTCATATCCGCAAGTTTATCAAACTTAGCTTGTTTAAGATCAGTAAGTTTTTCCAAACGATCCTCCCTCAAATCAGCAAGCTTTTCTAACTTATCTTCTTTAAGATCGGTAAGTTTTTTCAAACGATCGTCTCTAAGATCTGAAAGCTTATCTAATCTTGATTCTTTAATATTATCAATTTTTTCACCTAAAACATTTCTCAATTTTTCACGAGTTACTTTAGGTTTTTCTGCACTAAGCATAGGTTTATCCTTAGTTGCAGCCAGCATAGGTTTACCAGTTGCTTGTTTAACTGCGCCACCTCCACTTGATGTACTTACTCCACTTTCTTTTACTGCACTAAGCATTGGTTTATCTTTTGTTGCTGGAAGCATACCATCATCTACAGCAATTACTGCTAACGGTAACATACCAACAATGAAAATCATCAACACAATACTAGTGAACAATTTGTTAAAATTCATTTTTTGTTTCCTCCAAATTTTGTTTTTTATTATTATTTTATTTATTTTTTAATTATTTTTTAATTATTTTTTAACATAATTATGAGTGCTCGTTTTATCATCAACTCTCATGGTATGTAGTATGCAAGGAGTTGTTTATAAACACACTTTTCGAAAAACTTATTCCAAGGCTTTTTAACCCATTTTAAAACTTTATCAAGCTTTATCAATGCTTTATTTTTAGAATAAAGGTTTTAAAAACCAGTTCTGTTTAAAATAAGCAAGTTTATAGCTTTCATGTTATTTGAACCTACCGGTAAATATAAATATCAATAGATATATCTAATTGAGTATATGGGAGACTATACTAAAAAAAGAGGAATAATTTTAATTCTAGCACTAGTAATTTTAGTAGCATTTTCTCAAATAACTTATGCTGCAAGTCTAAGAGGAACAGTATATGATTTCAGTTTAAATTCTCTAAATGATGTTGTGATTTCAGTAGATACTACACCAACACAAAGATTTGTATCAAAACAAGGGCAGTATGAATTCAAACTAAGTCCTGGAGAATATACAATAACTGCAGAATATAACAGCGATGATAATATTAAATTTACAGTAGAAGAAACAATCCAAATAGTAGAAGAAGGAGAATTTATTTATGATTTATTTTTATTTCCAGACCTATCTGAAGAAGAAGACTTACTTGACGATCCATTAAATGATACCTATTCTGATGACGGAACTGACAATGGATCAGAACCTGTTATTCCTTCAGGTCCAAATTATGCACTGTATATACTAATACTTGCACTACTCATTGGAATAGGATATTTAATTTATGTCAAATTTGTAAAACACAAAAAAATAGGAATAGATGCACAAGTTGAAGAAATTATGAATGAAGGAAAAAATGGAATTGATGAAGACTTACAACAAGTAATAGATGTTGTTAAAAAACACGGGAACAGAACAACACAAAAAGAACTTCGAAAAGAAATTCCATTATCTGAAGCAAAAGTAAGTCTGATGGTTAGTGAACTTGAAGACAAAGGAATTCTAAAGAAAATTAAAAAAGGACGCGGCAATATAATTGTGCTAGTAAAAAAGTGACTGTTGAATATTCAAATATAATTCTAAAAATAAAAAAAATAAATTTAATTCTACATAGTATAAATGCACGTGCCAACAGTGTAAGATCCTTCTCCTTCAACATCCATACGATCAACCAATGACCCATACTTAGTATCATTACCAAGATGAATTATTAGTCTATCTTTTAAATCCCTTAAATTCAATCTACCCGGATTATGATCTAGATACTCCACAAATGCAGAAGTTAGTTCTCCCATAAAATTTCCAAAAACTAAGTCCCCTGATGCAGCACTTCCATCGCAATAATGTTTTGGTTTGCCAGAATTTCTCGTTCCCACAACAATTGTTTGATGAGGTAAAACATGCCAAGAATCCAAAAAATCACTAGCATCACAACAATCAAAAATAACTGCTTTTTTACCACGCATATTTGCAAAAGTACTATACAACTCAGCCTGAGTTATCTCTTCACCATTAACTAATTTAATTCCTCTATCTCCACTACCCGAATAATAAAATAAAAAATGAGAATTCGGAGTTGTTAAAGGATTAAGTTTTTCTAAATAATTCATAACTTTCTTCTTAGTTGCTTTAGGACCATACAATTTAAGAACATTATTTTTGAAACCTCTACGATTAAGTTGGCTTCCAATAGCTCTCAAAGAATTTCTTCCACCTGCAAGACCAAGTTCATCATGAGCAACAAGCAAAGCATAATTATTAAGAGATTCGTCAATAGTATTTTCAATATCCAATACTCCATTTCCAGCAGATAACTCAATAACATCTCCCTGCTCTAAACCATACTTAATACAAGGAGTTAATTTTTTAGAATTAAGATAAGTTCCATTTTTACTTCTCAAATCCATAATAGTAAATATCTCTTTTTTAGAATTATATAAAATTGCGCAATGATTACGAGAAATACAAACAGGATTATTACCCGCATGGACAGTCACTGCAAGTTCTAAATTTTTAAACTCTTTTGGAATAGGTCTATTTGTAGCCCATTCTAAATCTTCAGCTCTTCCAAGTTGAGCATTTTTACCCACATTAATAACCTGATCAGTTCCTCTTACACATAATTTCAATATATTATTTTTTGACATTTGCTTTATCCTCCAATACACTTAATTTATATCATCATCAAGGTCAGGTTTGTACAATAGATCCTCTGCAGTCCGTTCAATTAAAATAGGATTATTTTCTGTATTTAACTTATCCATTACTTCTTTTGGAGTTTTGAGTTTATCAAGACCATAATTTGCAAGTTTAGTTGGATCAACAAAATAAACATCTGCAGTTTTGTCTTTATTTATGTGCACTATTTTAATATAACAGTGTTTGTAATCTCCAATAATATCATTATCAAAACCAAAATGCCAGTTCTTGAATTTTTCAGAATTAAGTGGAACTAAATATTCTCGTAAATAATGTAGGGCAAGCCCTGTATAATCAGTACATTTTCCAGAAACACCATAATTATTAAGGTTAGAAAAAATATTTTCCACACCATCTTCAAGAGTTTCATAATTTGCAATAATATTTCTTGCAAAATAACAAGCAAGAACAATACTTTCGCCAATAGTGTAATTTTCTAACTTTTTTCCAATTACTGAAGTAAGACCTTTTAGTTCTTTATCATTACTCAATATTTCCAAAGTTCTCCTGGACGCAAGCTTTACAAAACGCTCTTTTGATTCAATCTCTAAAAGACCTTGTATCTCTTTATATGAAGTTCCTAAAGGACAAGACAATAAAGAATCCTTAATCTTGTTTTTTAATTCAGTGCCTGTCGAAATTAAATCAAAATCAATAGACTCACTCAATGAATCACAAACACAATCATCAATACTTAATTTAGTTGGCTCGTCTGATTTTGTATCTGTTGTTTTTTCAAAATAATTTAGTAAATCTGAAGCATCACAAATTCTAGCAGTGCCCACGACTTCTAATGCAGTTAGTGTTGTAAATTTTAAAAAACGAAGAGCTTTTAAACCGCTTAATTTGCAAGGAATTTCTAAATCAGAAAACTCCTTAAAAAAATTTTCAAAACTATCATAATTATATAAAAAATCTAACGCGTCTAAACTCAACCACGTATCTGAATTACCTCTTCCTAAATCAGATAAATTTGAAGCATTAATAAGAACTGATTGAAAATGACCCGATGCATTATTTGTAAAATTATACAGATCACAAATAGAATTTGGAACAAATTTAACCAACCCTTTATTGCTAAATGACTGTGATTCAATACTCGCATTTCCAAATACACCATACATAAAATTATTAATTTCTTCAAAATTCAAACCGACGGGAAAATTAAAAAAACCTTTTCCTAATTTATGAAAATATTTTTCAGGGTTTTTTCTAAATTCGTTTATGCTAATGACTCTACTAGGAATGTTATCATGTAATGGTTTTGAAAATCTTTTAAAATCATATTTTTCAACAACATCTGCCGCACTTAATGCAATTTTAGTATTCACTGCATCTTTTGTTGAAAGTTCTATATTTAACTCATTCAAATAACTAGCAATATCTGCAGTTGTATCGTCCACTCTAGCTGCTCGCGAGATAATTTTTTTCGATTTTTCAGCCTTAATGAAATTTAAATCAGAATCTTCTTTCTCTTGCATAAGAGTTTCTAATTTAGACTCTAATTCATTAACACCAAGAAGCTTCCTAAGCCATTTTATCAACATAATTTACTGATTAACAGCCACCCCATATAAATTTTTTGTTTTTTTACCACTATTAAATGGAAATTTTACGGATTTGGCAAGTTATTTGTTAAACAAAACAAAACCCTAACACCCTAAACACATAATAATCGCACGCAATACAAAAACACAATATTAAAATAATACTTATTTTTCTATGAAAAAATATGAGAATGCCAAAAAGATATGGACAAAGTAGAGTAGATGCCTGCCCGTTTTGTGGAAAACAAGCAGTGACTATTAGCAAAGAAGGAATACCTGTATGTCTTGCTCACAAACACGCAAAACTGAATGACATGAAATGTATTTGTGGCGATTATTTAGAACTAATGACAGGTAAGTTTGGAATATTCTTCAAATGCGAACGATGCGGAACATTAAATATGAACAAAGTGTTTGAAATAAATAAAATTGAAGATGTAAGTGACGATGAAGCTGAAATTAGTTCTGGAAAAAATAAAAAAATAACTGCTAAACCTAAACCCTTATTTAACTCTAGTTCTGGATCAAAATCTGAATCAAAAAGTTTTAACAAATTTAGCAAGAAAAAACAAGTTAAAAGAAAACCAATTCCTCCAAAAAATCCCAAAGAAATAATTGTTAGGAGCGACGATCCTATGTATTTTGATTGAAATAAACAACTAATAAAAAAAGAACAAAAAAATTAATAATAAAATTAATATTGAATCAATTCTTATCTGGTTTCTTCTCTTTCATCTTTTTTGTGATTGGAATCTTAACGCCGCAATGCTCACACACAAAAATTAATGAAGAAATACCTTGATATGTTTTTCGCTTATATGGAATTGATCCTTCTCCATCTTTACCACATTCAGGACAAGTATATTTTGATTCTGCAGATAATGTTTCTTCGTACTCTGTTTTCTCAATAATATGCTTACACTCAGGACATTCATATTCTTTTGCTCTTATTTTAGCTCTGCCAGTTTTAGGATCTTTGGGTTTACCCATTTTTGCTTTTCCACACGCAGGACAATCTCCTCTGTAAACCCACACTCTAGCAGTGCCTTTATCTCCGAGTTTACGTTGGGTAAAATAAACAAGCTGGTCCATAGATTCAGGTTCTGTAACGATAATAATCACCTCAAATTTTTTTAACAATATTAAATTCAAATTAAATTTATATTAAATTTAAATTAAATAAATTCTAATTAATAACAAGATAAATCGAATTAATATTTAATGTTTGTGGTGTTAGTTTAAAAAGAAAGAAAAGTTATCTGAATAATCATTTTAAAAATTTAGTTTTAGTGTGATGCTCTATACCTTTCCAAAAATAAATTATTGACTCAATACAAGGTTTACAAGTATTAAGATTAGTTGCAGAAGGACACATATTGCAATCTCCCTTACCTGTTCTTGTATACAAAAATCGAAGATAATCTGCATCTTTTAAAATTTCGTGATGTGTTTCTAAACCCAACAAATGACCACACTCATGTTTTGCTAATCTTTTCACAAAATCAGAATTTATATTCCCATTTTTAAAACCGAAAAAAATAAAACCTGATTTAAAATTACCATAACCAACATCTCCTTGAGAAATATTCTCATGAACTAATCCTTTATCAGTTATAATGACAAAAGCACAATTATTGTGCTCTCTGAACGGAATCAATTTTTTTTCTACTTTAGATATATCAATACCTTTGCTAATTGAAGAACTATGAACTGCCGACTGAACAGCTCTAAATAAACCATCACCCATTTTAGCGACGACTACGTCAAAATCCAAATGTATTGTTGAAATTAAATCTTGCAAACCTTCTTTTACTTTTTGAGAAATATCATTACTCAACAAAGAAACATTAAAAATTTTTATTTTTTTGCTGTGAATCCAATTAGTAGCATAATATTTTTTTCCAGCAAAACATTTCACTGTTTTTTTTGAACTGTATGCATATTGCTCTGCAAAAATTTGCATTCTTCTTTTTCTGAATTTAATCAATGCATGAAACTGTTGAGGATTTTCTCTAATTGACTCGAAGTCAGAATTTTCTAAGTCTAATTCTGCTTTGAAACTATCAAAGTTATCTTTGAAAATTGATAAATCTTTTTTAGAAAGTTTAGTTGTTGATTTATTTATGAACTCTTGAAACCAAGGGTATGTTTGTAATAAGAATTCTACTTTTTGATCAGATATGTAGATTGACATGGAAATTTATCTCTTTTTTAAATAGTTAACAAATAATTAAATTTAGATTCAAATATTCAATCGCTTAAGTTCAATACTAATCGCATCTTCCTCAAGGCGAATATATTTAGGACACTGCACAAATTCAAACTTTTTCTTTTTGCAATAGTCAAGTAGTCGGGTTTTTTCTTCATCAGTCATAGGTTTAACCATAACATTTAATCCTTTTTTATCTCTATGAAGAATCTTAAAACCTAGTCCTTCCAATTCAGTTTTTACTTTTTCTTGCAAAGCATAAAAACGATCTAATCTGTTAGGAACATCTGCTAATTTTTTTAAAAGAGCTTCAGGATTTCTAGGATTAAAATTAGTTGTTGAGAAAATAGTGCTAGAATCTGCAAAGAATTCTTGATTTTTAACAGATATAAAACCACCATAACAATTGTTAACAGGTTTATGCTCTCCAAAACTTGCAACAATAATATCTGAATAATCTCCATTGCAAAGTTCTTTATCACCAACTGCAGGACTAGCATCCTCTATGAGCAAGCAGTTATGTTTTTTGCAAATATTAGAAATATAACTAAGAGGCTGCTGTGCAAAATAACCTGCATGACTAGTTAAAATTAATGCAGCGCCACCATCTGCTTTTTTTTCTAAATCAATAAGATCTATAATACCTCTGTTAGTCTTCACAATTCTCACTTCAAAATGAAATAAAGGAGGGTATTTTTTGAAAGATATCCAACCCCCCATATCAGGCACAAGAATAAATGGTTTAGGATTATGCTTTTTCGCAATATAAAGTGCGCAAAGAATAGCTGCATTACCTCTATGAACAAGCCTCACATGATTATGCTTAGCATACTGACTAATCAAATCTTTAATCTTCTCTGTTTTTTTTAAAACACCATTTTCAGCAATTTCCACCATTTTAATAGCAAAAACTAAAGGTGTTTTTTAAGCTTTTTGTGTCTTTAACTAGTTTTTAGCAAAATTATAAATAGAATATAGCATATAAACAAGATATAATGACATATTATGATGAAATAGCACAAGGATATGAAGAATTACACTATGATGAACAAATACATAAACTAAAACTAATTTCAGAATCATTAGATATTTCTCATATTAATACAATTCTTGATGTTGGATGTGGATCAGGAATTAGTACTAGATACTGGGAAGGACTGTTGGGTGCTGAATGTAGACGAGTCGGAATAGATCCTAGTGAAAAATTAATAGACATTGCAAAAGAAAAAGATTCAAATGCGAAATATTTTGTAGGATGTGCTGAAGAGCTACCATTTAATGATTCCAGTTTTGAATTAGTTTTAAGCGTAACTGCAATACATAACTTTTCAAACTTTTCAAAAGGACTTGATGAAATAAAAAGAGTTGGAACTGAAAAATTTGTTTTAACAGTTCTTCGAAAGAGTGCAAACATTGAAGAAATAAAAGAACTAATTCTTGCAAAGTTTAAAATTAAAAAAATAATAATGGAAGATAAAGATATAATATTTCTAATTTGAATTGGGTGAATTAATTTTGCCAAAAATTTACCAAGGATCTAATTTAATTCTCTTGACCTGGACTATATTTTTATCAAAACCTCTTTTCTCAAGAATCTTCTTTGTTGATTTGTTTCTCACCCAAATACGATCTGATTTATCTAACTCAAGTTTATTTGTGACAAACATAACTGAATGTGGATTATTTCTTGCTTTTCTAAGCCATTTTGATTTTGGCCAAGAAGGTTTTAAAATTATCCTGGTGTAATAATTAGAAATGTTGTAACCATTATAACTAGAATTCAAAACCCTAACCCACCGATCATAATCTAAAAAAACACCCTCGAGATTTTTGTAAGAAAATAAAACAAAATTGTCAAACTCGCCTGGCTTTTCATACTCACAAACTCTTTTGTCATTTATATATTTGCTGCTAATTATTCTTTGCCACTGATTTTGATAACCAGTCATACGAATATCTTCTTGAGTATTTCCTGCTGCAAGAAAAATAGGATAAAAACCAACTTGATGTTGAAGCCACGAATGGGGATCTTGTAAATAATCCTCAGCATATTCTGGTTTGTTAATTATTTTTTCAGGTTTTGCATATTTAATATCTATACAATGATGAAACAATAATTTATTTTCAAGAGAATCGAGAGATGTTTCAATAACTTGGTTCATACAGAAAATAATAGTTTAGACATATAATAATGTTTTGAAAGCTGTTCGTTTATTACAGAGACTACAAAACTATATAAATTTCGCACTCATAATTAAGTTAAAATGGATTCTAAAAATAAAAATACTGAAAAAAATGAAAACTGTCCAACGTGTGAAAAAGAATTAAAGGGATTATTTGAATATCCTATCGCGCAAATTAATGAATTTAGGAGACTACATTTACTACCAACAGCAAATCTTGATTTAAAATCAGACAGAATATATGTTGACCCTTCAATAGAAAATAGTAAAGGCCAAGTACCTCAAGAAGTATATGACTTATTTGACAAAACACACCCTGGAACAAGACGAGTAAATCATGATGGATGGACTTGGACTCGAGAAGCGAGATGTGATGGAGACTGGTATTTAGTAGCAGATAATAAAAAAGAAGCTACAAAAACAAGAATAAACAAACACAATGAAGATCATGTTAAACTTGCAAAATTAGTCTATGCAACAAAAACTGATTTCTGGATACACTTAGATGATTTTGGAAACTTATATTATAGACCAGAACAGGGATGTTGCGCAGCACTAGGACTTAGAAAAACATTAAATGTTTATTACACAAATTCATTCATACAAAATTCAATTAAATTAGCAAAAGATATTGGCGGACACGTGCGTTTGAGAATAGAGCAAGATCCTGCACACTTTGTTTACCAAAAACACACTCGAGATGGTAGAAAAGTTTTAGAAGAATTAATCAATCCTTATCTGGAAAAACTTGAAAGTCTCGTCGGAAAAGAAATAGAAACTACAGCACTTAAATTACCTTCTCTTGAATCTGATGGACTAAATACAGACAAATATACATTATCAATAAGTGAAGCATATCAAGGAAATAATAAGTTTGTGTCAATTGTTCAACTAAATAAACAAGCAAGTTGGTGTGTGCCTCTTGTACTTGCTGAAGCTGCAGTTGGAATTTTAAAATATGAAGGAAAGTTAGAGAAGACTCCTAAACCAAAACCAAAACGTAAAAAGAAAACCATCAAAAAGCAACCCCGCAAGAAGAAAATAAAAGTGACTCAAGCAGAACTTACGGAAAAATGTGATGAATTTTTGCTAAAAAAAGGAGAAGTGGTTAATAAAGTTTTAAATAAAAAAGGTAGGCGCCTAAAAAGAAGTCCTTAAATCTTTCTTTTTTATTTTTATGTATTAGTATGAAAAAGTTTATTAATAATAGAATTCTCAATAGAAAATATATTCATTATTTATTGATTAAAGAGGTGATTTAATGGTTAATAACATGAAGGTTAAAGAAGCTCAAGATGCTATTCGCGATTTAATTGATTGGATTGAAGTATTTGCAGAAGAATATGAACTAAATTCTGAAGCAAAAGACTTGCTCGAAGACAAACTACGCGAACTGAGTTTAATTGTCGATTCTGCAGTCGATGAATAAACTCAACTACTGCGAAATTCTTAAAGTTTAAAACAAACTTTAAATAGTAGCAGGGTTTAATGAATATTTATGATCGAGGGGGTTTTATTAGACGAATATTTACAAAATATAGAGCCAGTTTTAGATTCTGATACTTATATTTCCCTGTTTATACAAAGAGAACAACAATACATTGATCAACTATTTAGAGTTATCTTTCTAAATATAACAACAAAAAAAGAAAATGAAATTATTGACGAAGTATATGCCCCCATTAGAGCAGTTAGCATGTATAGAAAAGAAACAAATAAAAATCTTGAAAAAAGATTTAAACCTAACAATAGGGGAGAACGATTTAAACCCGAAGTTGAAGATCTTAAATCAATCCTAGGACTAAATCAAAAAGAAGAAATTTTTCAATACTTCGATTCTTCCAATAAAGAAAAAAAAATAATAGGATATGAACTTTTTAATAATGACTTTATCAACATACTAGATGCGGTTTCCCAATACATTAATGCAGCACACTTAACTAATTCTGATTCTGAAAAAAATTTAAAAAAAATAGGAATACGAGAATTTGATCCTGATGCTTGGAAAGATATCCAAAACATAATGGCAGTGTCAAGAACAAGATTTTCAAAATACGAAATAGGACCTTCCAGATTTTTAAATTAATTTTCATCAATTCTATCCATAATAAATCTATTAAATAATAAATAATTCTTTGTAAATTTTAGAAACATATTTAAATAAAATTAATTTATATGCTGAATATGACCCCACAAAAAAAAGAGGAAATAAAGAAACTTCTAAAGATATTATCCCAACTAAGCACAAAAGAAGAAGAACTATTACACACTTATGCGCAAAGACGACTAGGATTTTATGAAGCAAAGGAACAATTAAAAGAAATTAGAAACAAAAGCAGAATTTTCGAAAAAAAACCTGATGAGAACAGAGGAAGAGAATTAATTGCATTAATTGAATTATTTGAAGACAAAATAAGAGGAGGATATTCATCAATTCTCACACAAGATGTTCAATTAAATAAAAAATTTACAGATTATTATTCTAAAGAAAAAAAGATTCTTAGTTTAGTCAAACCATTAAGTGTAAATGATTATCGTGAACTACACAATAATTTTGATCAGTTGAGTAAAGGAACAACTCAAGTATTGAACTGGGCTTTGAAGAAAGTTAAAAAAGAAATCGATAGAGAAGATATAATGATTAGTTCAGAAGAACATTTAAGAGAAATTGTCGGAAAAATAAGATTATTTCACGAAGAAATTCACAAAATGCTAATAGAATTATTTCACTCATTAGAAGGATTAAAATCATTTATTCAAACAGGAACTGGAACGCTTAGAATTAGTATTGAAGAAGTTCGTGCTGCGATGAGTAAACTTGAAAAACTCAAAGAAGCAGAACTAACCGAACTTATTGAACCAATTAATAAATTTATTAGAGTTAAAAAAGATGCAGAAGAAGTTCTAGATGAATTATTAGAAGTTAGAAAACTAAATAAATCAAAAATAAGTGTTTCAGATATTAAAAAAGATTTAGAAGTTTTATCTCGAGAAGATGAAGTAACCCAGTATTTAATGTTTTTGAGCAGACAAATAGACAAGCTCGACACTAAAGCGCAAAGATTCTTAACTGCATTATATCGTTCGTCTAAATTTAAAATATCAGGATATATATCTAGTTCAAAACAAGCACTAATAGACGGACTTACCAGAATATATAATAAACGAGCATTTACCAAACGAATGAGAGATTGTGCAAAAAAAGCAAGCAATAAGGGATATATCATTAGTTTAATATTTTTTGATATTGACTTTTTCAAAAAATTCAATGATAATTACGGACACAAAAAAGGAGATTTTGTACTAGGCGAAGTAGCAGCAATAGTGAAAAATTCAATAAGAGATAATGATGAAGTTTACAGATATGGAGGGGAAGAATTTGTAGTAATACTTCCACGAACAGATAAAAACCACGCCCTGCTTGTTGCAGACAGAATAAATAAAAATATGAAAAAACCAGAATACAATCTTCTAAATATTAAAACTGATGAAACTGAAAAAGTAAGAATAAAAGTAAGCTTAGGCGTTGCAACATTTCCAGACGACACAATAGAAACAGAAAATGCACTTGAAGAGTTGCTCTCTATTGCAGATGAAAGACTTTACAAAGCAAAACAAAATGGCCGAGACCAAGTTGTAGCAAAAGGGCGATTCAGAAAAGCAGCATAATTAAAATTATATCAAAAGTTCACAAATAGGAGTGGTATAATGAAAGATAAAATCTTGAAGAATTCAGAATCTATTTTTAGAACAATTCCTATTGCATTTAATCCTTTTGCATATAACAAACTCAGCATAAAAACATACAAAGAATGCTCAAAATATTTCTTCAAATATTTATTACTAGGACTAATTTTAATAAGTTTATTATTGATTCCTCGACTAATTTATCTACAAGGAACAGTTACTGATGAATTATCTAAATTCAATACATTAAGTGTAGATGTAGAACACGAAATGAATGGTGAAGTTTCACTTCCTTTGGGCAATCCACTCATCAAAATAGATACCCGAATAGATGAACTTGAAGAAGGAAGCGAACTTGGAAAAGAGTTGTTTTTTTTAACAGGAGATTATTTGTATAAACAATCAATAAAACCATTTTCAAACGATGTTTCGCGTTTTGAAATAGAACCTTACAAAAACATACTCGCAAATAAAGATTTTTCAAGCAAGCTTTTAATAATTGTTGTTGGTTTAATGCTGCCAGGACTTTTAATAGTAAGTTATGTTTTTTTAACAATAAAATATTTAGTGATGACTTTTATCGCAGGAGTTTTAGGTTTGATAATTGTTAGATTATTTAGATTTGAAATAAGCTTTAATGAAATTTTAAAATCAGCACTCTTTGCAACATCACCATTTATCATTTTAGATATTATTAGAATGGTATTTTCTTTGAATTTTTATTTCATGCACTACTTAATTTATGTAGTTTTTTTATCTTTAGTAATAGTCAGAATTGGAGAATTTGGAGATCGTGAAGCAATGTCTGCAAAACGAAAGAAAAAAGGCAGAGAAAAAGGCGGAAACGATTTTGTAGAAGTTGATGATATTAAATGGGATAAATTTTGATGTGATAAAATGATTGAAAACATACACCCTCGACAAATAACCTTAGTTACTTGCAGAGCTGAAATGGAAATAATGGGACAAAATGTTGAAAAAGATAATTTGTTTACACTTGGCTGGCACACTCCCCTGTCAGAAACAATTTATGGAATTACAGTATTGAAAAAAAATTATTCTTACAAACTAATTTCTAAAAGCAGATGTTTTTGCGTGAACTTTTTACCTCATAGTTCTGGTAAAGATGCAGATTTTTGTGGAAACAATCATGGAGAACACCAAGATAAATTTAAAGCAACAGGATTTAGTAAATCTGATTGTTCAACTATCGATTGCTGTAAGTTATCTGAAGCTGTTGCATGGTTAGAATGCGAAGTAGAGAATGAACTAGATTATGGAGATCATGTATTATTTAGTGGTAAGATTTTAAAATCATTAGAGAATTCTAAATTAAAAGATGAACGTAGATTGTTTTATTTAGGTGATGGAAAGTATACGACGACATTGGAATAAAAAAGAGAAGAAAAATAATAAAGTTTACGACATTTCAGCCAAGTATAAATCACATAATTGCGCAGCAGTTAAATAAAATTCATCTTTGCTATCTTCAAACTCTTTTAAGCTGTTACGTTTGCATATTCCTGCCATTTTTTTCATAATATATTTAGCATCTTCTCGATAAGATTCATCATTAACTAATGATGCAAGTATTTGTTCATCAGTTAGGTCATAAAATACTCTTGATGCTATATCATGATCTTCTTCACTTAATTCTGAAGGTCGCAAAACATTCATGTAATCAATACAAAATAGAGGAATCCCATCATATTGTGCAGATGCTTTAGATCTTTTTTCCTTGCTAAGATCATAATGTCTAACGATTGAATCAGGAATATAAATTAAAGAACTTAATTTTTTAACAGAAACTAATAGTCCATATATTGAAAGTGTTCCTAATTCATTTGGATCAACTCCTGCTTCAATTTGCTTAACAAGTTCATAACTGCCCCTAGCGCAAATAGGATAATAAATCCAATTATTTGTTGCTTGTTTTTTTGTTAAAGATTCAAGAGATTCTTTTAATTTTTGACTCATTTTTATTTACCTTCTAGTAAATTTTTAATTATACTAAGACCACAAATTTTGTTTTGAAAAAGTTTGAAAAAATTAAATTATTTTCTTTTTTTACGTGCATAAGCAATTACGCCAGGAATTGTTAAGGGTGCTCCTACAATACATAATACTCATTGATATGCACCCATTGCTAATTGTTGACCTTCGCTCACATATGTACTCTTAGCTTTATCAATTGCATTTAGCAAACCATAACCAGGAATAGGCAACCAATCTTTTTTACCATAACTCATTTTTCATTAACCTCGTCTAAAAATATATTATTTCGAATTAAAAAAAATTAATTATTTGAAACGTTAACTCTGCCCACTAAATGATCTCCAACAATAGTATCTATTCTACGCTTTAATGGTCCTGCACCATTGCTATGTAATTGTGCTAGTTGAGGATTTTCTTTTATTAAATATTTTGCAACTTCCTCTCTTCTATCCAAATACGCTTGGTACTTAGGATCATTAAGTAATTTCTGTGTTGCAGTTGCTTTATTTGCTTCTGCTTGGGCTCTTGCTGTTGCTGCGTTTGCATCTGCCTGAACTTTTTGTTCGTATGCTTGTGCATCTGCATCACTTGTTATTTCGTATGCTGCTGCTTCAGCGCTAATTCTTTCTTGATCTACCTTTGAAGATTTTACTTTTGCATCAGCTTCAAGCATATAACTTTCATTTTTGTGTTTTTTTCCACCAACATATGCTTTTGCAATTGTCCATGCAACTCCGCAAGCAGCGGCTCCATATATTACTGCTTGTAAAATATCAGATAATTCTTGTGCTACCATTTTTCATTAACCTCGTCTAAAAATTTTATTAATTATTTTATTTATTATTTTGAATTTATTTTATTGTTTTTATTTTAATTTTAATTATTAATTTGAATTAAAAAAAATTAAAGATTGTATTCTGAATCTTCTTTTCTTTTAGGATATGCTACAAAACCTGCAATTCCAAGACTTAGACCAATACCTAAACCAACAAAAGGAAGGTTTGATTTATGTTTTTGAGATTTATAACTTTCGATTGCACCCAACACTTGATCTTTACTTATTGGAACTTCCCCTAATTGAACTGATCCGCTGTCTACTAAAGCAGTTGCTAAAGCATCAATGCAAGAATCTTCATCAGTTATTTTTCCTCCGAAATTAGTTTCGTTATCACAATGTTGAATCATATGTGCTGCAAGCTCATTTACACCTTCATGTTCTGGCGCAGGAAAAACATAAAATCCCACAGCCGATACTGCTAATTCTGCAACAGCAGCAGCAAATAGAACTTTTGAAAGTATCTTTCTTGATTTGTATTCCATTTTATTTTCCTCGTTTATAAATTTAATTTTATTATTATTAATCTCAACACTCTTTTTTGAAAATTATTTTATTTTAATTATTATTTGTAATCGCAAAGATTTTCAAAACTAACTGAATCATTATTTTGATTATTACCTAATCCCTCTAATAATTTTTTTCCAGCATATCTAGTACCTTCTGTGATTCCACCAACTACTGCGCCAGAAATTGCTCCAGCCCCTGCTCCAAAAGTTATACCAACCATTGCACCCATAGTTCCTGATAAGATTGCAGATAAAGATTTAATCGCAATATTATAGCTTAACGGCACATCCATTAGCATTGGTATCTGGGAATACATACCCACACTAACACCTACAAAAGTTAGTACTGCTCCAACAGCAACACCTCCTACTTTACATTTATTTAAAAGACCTCCAGTTTCGGAAGTAGGAGTATCCCAAGCTTCGCAAAGACTATCAATTGCGTTATGTACTATCTCCTCATCACTCGCATAAAACATTTCATCCATTTTTCTTTACCTCGTCTAAAAATTTATTATTTTTATTTAATTTATTAATTTATTTTGATTATTAATTTGAATTAAAAAAAAATTATTCCATGCATTTCTTTTTTAAATCTGCTAATGCATTCGCATACTGATTATAAACACTAGAATTATCACCAGTACTTACAGGTTCTGAATCCAAAGCCATATTCATATCAGACTGTTTTTTATTTAATTTTTTACCCAACAAACTAACTTTAGCATTCATAATACTGCAGGTTGATTTTTCAACCGCACTAGACTCATCGTCGATCAAGGACTTAGCCTTTTTTGAATAACACGCAAGCACATTAATAGCAGAATCATACACTCCACTTAATTGCTCCACTCGTGCATTCAAGTCAATGCATTGATCAAAAACAATCAAATAACCACTAACAGAATCATCAGAATCACATTCTAACAAATCAGAACATTGATCATTAACCATTCCAACATACTGTTCAATACTATGAGCTAAATTATCCAATGAAGTTACTGTATTTGCAAAACCTCTAAAACCTGCATTAAGTTTATCAATTGACTCTGCGGACTTAACCCATCCCGGCAGTTGAGTTAAAGCACTATTTATACTATCTATATTTTTTTCTAATGTTACTCCATCAAATTCTACGTTCATTTTTCATTAACCTCGTCTAAAAATTTATTATTTTTATTTATTTTATTAATTCTATTTTATTGTTTTTATGGTTATATTTTTTGTTTTGAATTATTATTTTAAATTAATTTATTCCTAATTTAATCCAAATTTAATCTTTGCAAATTTCTCTAATTGCGCCAATTCCTGTATTCCATTTGGTTACGTATTTTGATCTGAATTCACTCGCTCTTTTCTCTGCTTTTTTATCCCATTTTCTTTGTATTAAATGAGACTCAATAGAACCTGCAACACCACCCACTGCAAGGATTAAACCAGGAATTGCAAGAAGGGGTCCTGTCAAAGCCACAGCTCCAAACCCTACAGCCATCGAAGCCAAACTACCTGCACCAACTTTAGCAGCAGTAGGACTAACTACTCTTGAACATTGATTATAATCTTTAACAAACTTATCAGCAGTTTTTTTGTAAGCAAAACTCAAATGACTATACCCTGTTTTAGGTGCTTGAGTTCCAACTGTAGAAACATCTTTTTCTAAAAATAATTCACATCTATCATCTTCAAGTTCACGAAGATAAACTCCCTTTGCAACTTTTTTGTAACCTGATTGTTCAACAATTTGCATCATATACTTATGAATTGTTACTCCGTCAGGAGTTTCACGAGTTAAATCTTTTGCTTTAAGACGAGATACTCCATGGTATAATGTAGATTTTAATTCCATAACTTCTTCTAATGACATTTTACTTTTACCTCAACTATTTTAATTTATTATTTTGATTTTATTTTATTTTTATTTTAATTAAAAAAGTTTGAAAAAATTAAAGATCGTATTCTTTTTTAACTGGTTCTGAAGTTACTAAGACTCCTCTAACATCTGTCATTTCTTTATCCTGACCAACAGGAACTGCATCGACATGAACATATTTGTTAAGAAGATCTGAAACTTTAAGCTTTTCAACAGGCACATATTCAACAGTTACTTGTCCATGCTTAGCAACACAACTTCCAACACAAACGAAAATTAGGTCTTCACCAGTATCAGTTCTAACAATAGCATACTGAGCTAAAACTGAATGATTTTTAGAATCATACTTATCAGAATCTAATTTGAAATTAAGAAATTGATTCTGTCCAGTTAAAATCCTGCCAACAATAGACTCAACGTTTGTTTTATCATCAAACTTAGCAGGCCCGCACTGTTTTTCCATATCATTACAATCAACAGCTTCAGGATGTTTAAATTCAGGTACTTCTTTATCTGCACAACCTGCAGTAGCGAGTAAAGCCGCAGCAGTTCCCAACATAATTATATTTTTCATTTTTCATTAACCTCGTCTAAAAATTTATTATTTTGATTTTTGGTTTTGTTGTTTTACTGATTTATTTTAAATTTATTTTTATTTTATTGTCGTATTTTATTATTTTATTATTTTGAATTTATTAATTAAACAAATTATTTTTGACAAATAGCTCTGACTGCATCGATTCCAGTTTTCCATTTTGTTTGATATTTAGATTTGAATTCTGTTATTTTTTTAGCTTTGTTTTCAGAACCTTTTGATTTTTCTTGAGTATAGCTAACTGCTCCACCTGCTAGACCCATTCCGCCAGCAGCAATCGCTTCAACAGTTACTCCAACAATAACTGCAGGAACAAATACGAATCCTGCAACTAAACCAATACCTCCAAAAATTGCAGCACGTTTACCAAAACGTTTCCAATTAAAATTTTTTGAAAGTGATTTGTAATCTTGAACAAACTGATCAGCAACTTTTTTTGAACCAAAAGTAACATAAGAATAACCAGTACGGGGAGTTTCTTCATCAATAGTAGAAAGATCTTTTTCTAAAAATAAAGCACATCGTCCGTCTTCATTTTCTCTAAGATACATTCCTTTTGAAGTTTGCGTATAACCATCATTATCAATAATATGTTTTAATGAATTATATACAGTCCAACCTTCTTTTGTTTTAAGTGCTAGATCATCTTTAGTAAGTTTTGAAGCTCCTGTGTACAATAGCGATTTTAATTGAGTAACTTCTTCTAATGACATTTTATTTTTACCTCTGTTAAATTTAATTTATTAGTTTAGTATTTTGAATCAACATCATTATTTCTACTAATGTTGCTAATAGTTCTAATAGTTCTAATAGTTCTAATAAGTTCTAATAGTGCTAATATTATCTCTAACATTACTATTAATTACTAATAAAATAGGCTCTAATTGCTAGGAATGAATATGCTATATATAAAGTTTTCTGTTTTTGTTTACTTAACAGTAGTAACGCATATAAGTTTTGTTTAAATTTCAGTAAATATAGATCTAAATAATGCTTAGAATTAGCTTTAAAGGGTTAAAACTGCTTAAATTGTAAAAAAAAGAGAAAAAATTAAATAATGCTCAAATAAAAAGAAAAATAAGGCTAATTAACCCCACTCCAACAACTATTCCAAAAATAGTCAAAGTGGCTTTTCTAAACTTATTCCCTCCAAACATATAGGTAATTCCTGCCTTAACAACAGTATTAGTCATAGCTGCAATAGCAATAGCAATAGTTGCAACAACACCACTCAAATCACCAGCTAAAGCCAAAGTTGCCATAGAAAGTGTGATTGCATCAACATCTGCAAGACCAGATAAAAGAGCTGCAATGTAAACTCCTTTAGCACCAAACATAACATAACCAAACTTTGCAATAAACAAAACAAAAGCAAAGAAAAGTGCAAACTTTAATGCAGGCGCCAGAGTAAAGGGCGAATCAAACTCAATATTCTTAATATGATTTTTATTATACTTTTTCCAAACAATCAATGCAGCAATAAAACCTGCAGCACCCATAGTAAACATAGGAATCAAAGCAAACCTTAACAAAGAAGAATTAACAACAAGAATCTCCACTATAACTCTAATAAACATTGTCGAACAAGCAATAATTACTGCAAACACAAAAGGATAAACAATCTTAGAATTCTTTTTACTTTCCAAAGACATACTAGATGTAACTGCAGTACTAGAAACTAAACCTCCAAGAAAACCAGTAAGTCCAAGTCCCTTTCCAGTACCAACCACTCGAATAAGCAAATAACCTATAAAACTAATTCCTGAAATAAATACAACCATTAACCAAATCTTAAATGGATTAAATACATCAAGCTGCTTTGCAATTTCTACTGAAAGAAAAGGTGCAGCCTCAATAATCTTTGATAAAATAGGAATATTCATAGGAGTATAATTTACGTTTGGTAAAAACGGAAGGACGAGAATAGTAATAACTGCAAACTTAATTGTAGCATAAACCTCATCAATCTTAATCTTACTTGCAAACCTATGAAGTGGCTTTTTCATTGCCAAGAAAATTACCATAATAATAGTTATAATAACTGCAGGCAGTGCAAAACCAAGAAGGCAAAGTGCACCCATCAGAAAAGTAAGAATTGCAGAAATCTCAGTAGTAATTCCAATCTCATTCTCCTTAAAATGAAACACCATTGCAATATATGCTGCAACAATCAAAAGCATAACTGAACCAAAAGTAACATACAAAAATATAGAAGAGTTTAACAC
This sequence comes from Candidatus Woesearchaeota archaeon, assembly GCA_018668595.1. GTDB lineage: Archaea > Nanobdellota > Nanobdellia > Woesearchaeales > UBA11576 > JABJCP01. The sequence goes on along the minus strand of JABJCP010000009.1, from coordinate 131,821 downwards.
ATTCATTGAAATAAAACTCGCAGTTGCACCAAACAAAGAAATCAAACTAAATGTTCTCAAACCTGCAAAATCTTTCCTCTGATTTGTTTGAATCTCATACTCTCTTTGCATACCAACAAGCGCTCCAAGAGCAACAGCAATAAGGAAATTTATAAAAACTTGAAATTCTATCGTAACCACCCCATTAATTTAATAACTAATTATAATAGCATTTATAAGAATTTATTTTAACTAATCGATAGTAAAGTTAATTATGATAGTATATCTATAATTTATATATTCTCAACCGCAAGAAATTTTATTAACTTACGGTTTCGATATACTAAACCATAAAAAAGTTCCAAATAATAGTTATGGTTTAGTATATACTCTGCTTACGACAAATTTATATTTGAAAAAAATATTTAATAAAATTAATAAAAAAATAATATTTTAATTTAAAAACAAAAACAAAAAAAACAAAACAGGTGATTCAAATCGTAGACATAGATAAAGTAAGAAAAATAAATGATTTAGCAAGAGATCTTCTAAGACACGGCATGGTAAAAAGTATGAGCGAAGCTGTACAAATGGCCGAAAAACAACTAAGCCAAGCAATAGATGGAATTCCTTCTGTAACAACAAATATAAATCCAGAACCTGTAGTAGCACAAGAAACTAAAACTGAAGCACAAAATGTTTCCCCTGAACACAGCCAAGTAATGCCTACACAAGAATCTCAATCTACAGAGTTAAGTACAGAACCTGCAACAACTACAGACCCTACAAATACTGAACCTACAACAACCCAACAAAACTCTGAATCAACAGATCTTATTCTAAAAACAACTGTATCGATTGTTAACACACACTCTGATAAGTTGACTCAAATGGAAGAACATGTTAGCCACTTAAAGCAACAAATAGAATTCTTAAAACAAGAAGTAACAAGACTAAGTAAAAATCCGATAGAAGTTTTGTCAACAGAATCAAAAGAAACTACTCAATCAAAAGAAAATACAGATGCACAGCAAGAAGCACAGACAACATTTAAGCCACAACCAACTCCGCCAAAACCAGCACCTAATCCTAGAAGTGGAAATTATAATTCTGAAGATGTCGATATAGAAAAGTTCTTTTATTCAGGACCAAAATAATATAGACAAACAGCATTACTGCCTTGGCAAATTAGTTGAATTCGTAGAATTCAATTATGTCAAAACAAAGTTTTGATGTTTTCAGCGATGAGCTGATCTGTTGTGATAAAACGGCTGATTCATGCAAGCCGTTTTAGTTAATTGAAATTCATAGAATTTTATAAACTGCCGCAGTAATGCAAATTTTAAAAAAAAAAATCAAAATTCTTAAAACAACATACTCAATGCATAAATTATTCCTGCACCAGCCCCGCCTGCTCCTGCACTAGCACCTGCGAATTTAGCTAAGTATTTGTTATGTTCACTCGAACAAGATTTAATCTGTTTTCTCAACCTAGAATAATTATTAATCGCAATATTTAATTTGGTTTTATGATGAGGTTCTGCGTATTTAAGAATAGAAGATAACTCAAATAACTGTTGATTACACTTTTTAATTGTAGAATCATATGACGAAAGCGAATCGGTAAATTTCCAACTAGTACTAAATTGTTTAAACTTATTTGCAAAACCTGCATTTTTATTAAACTTATATTCTTGAATTTTAACACTATATTGATCATGCCACTGTAAATGATTATCCAATGTTGAATCTAATAAACTAAAACACCTAGCCTTAACAGATACCATAATATCGTTAACACTTTTTGCCAAGCTTTCTAAATAAGGACTATCCTTGGGCTTAGCATCTGCTAAATAAGAAGATCCGACACCCTCATTATTTTTTAAATCTTTTAAAATTGATTTAAGTTTTGAATTTGTTAAATCTTTTTTTGGCAATAAAGAATTGTGAACTAATCTAGTTTCAAAAGTTTTAAATTTGGCAATTCTTGATTGAGTATTTGAATAAAAATTAATATTCTTTGTTAATGCAGATTCTTTAGTATTAAGATCATTAGCAGAAGTCTTCAAAAGAGAATAAATATTCTTGACTTGATTTAATCTATTTATCTGGGAAAGTGCATAATTCCGATCAGCATTTAAATCTCCTGTGATTTTTAGTTTTGTATCGACAGATTTTAATTTTTTATCTGCAACTAATTTAGCTTTGTCTAAGATGTCCATTTGTATTGTTGATTCCAATGATTTTAATTTAGCTAAATTATCACCTGCATGGTTGTAAAGAAGAGGATATCTGGATGAAAGATCAAAAGAACTCTCGAATCTATCCTTAGTAACATTTTTTAACCAACCCTTCAAAGAATTGACTTTTTGCAAAACATCTGCATTAAATGTTGCTGCTTTAAGAGGCTGAATAATTTCTTCATAACTATTTAATTGTTCTAATTCAGAATCTATTTGTTTTTTGAATCCTCTAGCACACTCAACAAACTGTTTTTGTCTAGAAAGAGAATTTATAATTGTATTAAATTTTGTTGAATCTAAATCCATTAATTCATACTTATTTTTTGCAATTTTGCAATTACTCATAACTCGGTTGATGCTATTCAAATCAGCACCCAAAAAATCATCCAGGGTTTCATCAGCAGAATTTTCTGAAAAAATATTAAAAAAATTATTTGCAAGACTCAAGGTTTTATCACACGATTGTTTCTCAGGTGCAATGATATTTTTTTCTAATAAATTTTGAGTTTCAGTCAATACAGTTCTTAATGTATAATTTCCAAAACGAATTTTTTCATATGATGAATATTGAGGAGATCTTGAAGTTCCATCACTAAAGTCTGCTAATTTATTAAAATAGTATTTATTCGAAAGATAATCCTGGAGCAAATTGTCTTTAATGGATTCATCAGTTGCTGCTTTTTTAATTTGAATCTCTATTTTTTTTATTTCATCAATATGATGATCCAATGTAGTTTTTGAATCAACTGCAGTTTTACAAATTTCATAAACTACATTAAACCCTTTGAAAGAATCATCAAACTCCTCGTCATTTTTGTTAAATGCCTTATTAAATTTATTTGCAGTCTCGAATTTAAACTTCCAAATAGTAAGGTCATCTAAATCTTTACAAGGATCTTCAGATCTATTTCGTTGATCCACCCAACCAATAACCTCAGAAAACAAATACGCAAATCTTAAATCATAATTATTTCTGGCTTTTTCGAGTATCTCTAATACTTCATATTTTTTATCGTCTAAATATTTATTTTTTTCACTCAAATTTCGTTTCTCTATTTTATCCAAACTTGTTTGAATTGACTTGAGTTGCTTTATGTTTTTATCTGATGGAACTGTAAACAGATTAGGGAATTCTGATATATAACTCTCGATTGTAAGAACATCCTCTCTAAATTTACTAAACTTATCTTCAGCATTATGAAGACTAAAGAATTCAGATAAAACTTCTTGAGGCAAGTAACCATTACCAACAATATGTTTTTTAACAGAACCTAAATAAGAATACATTAAATCAGAAATAAGAATTGATTTCAAATCGTTTTTTGTTGAACTTTTATCAATTAAACGTAAAAGAGATTTGTTTTGTATTAAATTAACAAACTGTGTTGCCGCAATATTTTCTTCAATACCTCTTTTAAAAATCAAATCAGAGTTATCTTGAAAAGTCTTGTCTAAATCAAACTCTTTCTCTAAATACTCAAATTTTTTTTTACCCTCTGCCCTCCAAAAACTTTTTGCATTTCTAAAAGAACCACCGAAAGTAAGACAATAATCTGCAATAATCATGCTCTTCACATCCATTCCTTCTTTTACATAATTTTGAATTCTCTCGTCACTAAGATTGTCAATAAAAAAATCCGCAAGAATTGTAGATGATAAAGGCAAGGATGTCGTCTTTTTGCGAGTTACACTGTTTGCACTAAGAATAGATTCTAAGGTTTGAATTTCTTGTTCAGTAACTGATTCTTTTTGTTTAAACATCTTTTAGTCAACATTTTAATTGATTGAAAAAAGTTAGCATCTAAAAAGTTAGCATCTAGTTAGCATCTAATTTCAGGAATATTATTAATCAAATAAACTGAATCCAATCCTTGGGACACATCAATATTTTTCTCTTTAATCAAATTTTCAAGCGTTTCAATCTTATGAGGAATATCTCTAGTTAAGTAATTTGTATCAGTATTCTGCTTAGGAATAGAAATTTTCAAAAGATTATTACAAACAGCCATTAAACTATAATCATCAGTTCTATCAATTGTTTTGTAAAAACGTCTAAAATCATAATCTAAAACAGACGAAGTTATGTCTTTAAGCATATTATCTACAACATTATCTCTTGGAAGATCTTGATGCCCGTAAAGTTTTCTGCAAAAATTCGTAACATCTCTTTTCATTGAAATTGCAACAAAAGTTGTTAAACTTGCTAAATGAATTTCATCTGTTAAAAAAGCATAAATACCCTGATCAGAATTTTTTTGAGAATAAGCATTTAACACAAATAACCTATTCTTTTGATTTGCATTCGAATTTTTAAGATAAGAAGAAATCTTATCTGGATTCAAGTATCTAAATAAGTAACTAGCACAGAGATCATTAACAAGAGTAAAATTATGAGAATCAAGTTTATTAAGAGTAAAAACAACAGGTTTTAATTCAGAATAATTAGATTTTCTAGGCTCTACTTTTTTTGGTTCTGTACCCATCAACATTGCTTTAATAGTTTGAGTTTTTTTTACAGTCGCCTGATTTAAAATTTCAGGAGTATGTCTTGATTTTAAAAATTCGGTAATTCCTTTTTTTGCAGGTTTTTTACTAACAATTGTTTGAGAATTGATCTGTTGATTAGTTTGCTGATTTAATTGATTAACAAGTTGTGCTTTAATTAATAAAGAACTATTTGAACTATTTTTTTCTGAATTACTAGACACTGCTTTGTTAGACTCCAAACTAGATTCATCATCAGAACCTTTTCTTGTTATTTTTTGTTTAAGTTTTGATAAAATGTTTTTTGACATAATAACACCTTGTTTAAAACTAATTTAACCATTAGCTTTTTTTACAAATTTCAAATATGCATTCTTAAAAAATAAATCTAAAAATGGTTTAATATTTTCATTATCGAATTTTAGGAAATACTCTTTATTATTAAAAACAAAAGAACCCCTATTCACATCAATATGCGTAATTTTAAATGAATCTCCAACATAATATTCATCCCGAGGTTTTTTAATTTCATTAACTAAATCTGAATTAGCACTACATATTGGCAAGTCTTTTTTAATAATTGCAACAGTATGTTCATATGAACTTGAATCAGAAATTTCATCAACAGGTTCAGATTTTAATCTACCAAGAATGCCTGATGTTTTTACTTTTTCTTCTTGTGCTTTTTGTTGAGCTCTTTGCCCATCTCTATTAGCCAAACTATCCTTAATTTTTGTAGACGGCTCTTCGACATATTTTGGTTCAGCAGAATTTATTAATTTTAGATTGCAATCATAATAATCAGATAATTTATGAATAGAATTATATCTTTTAATTGTAACTTTATTTACCAATTCTTTTTGAATTAAAATTTCATCTAAACTAATTTTAACATCCAACTTATGAATGTTTACTGAAATATCTGCCCCAGTCAATAATACTGTGGATTTTTCTTTAATCTCAGATATTTTTTTAGAATCTTTGTCATAAATTTTTGGTTTTCTTAATAACTGCACTCCAAAAGTTTCAGCATCATTTATTCCTGAAACAACAATTGCAGGATAACATTTGAAAATTAAACTCGATTTTTCATCCAATAATTCATAAGACAACTCTTTTAGAAAACCATCAAATCTGACCAGATTAAATAAATTATCTTTATCGTCAGGAGAAAAATAAGTATCATCACAATGAGAATGAATCCACATAATCGGAACTTTTTTTAATTTATCCAACTCATCAAGCATTTTAAACTTGCCCGTACTTGGAAATTCGCATCGCTCATTAGAGCAAACCTGATCAGGAACAATATAAATATCCTCAACAATAAAATCATCTTTATCATAGTTGGATTTATCACAAACTCCTGCCAAATATATCTCATTCTTTCCTAAACCTGCTGCTTTACCAAGATCGACGAGTTTTTTTGCAATTAATTTGCTTTTTTCAATTGAATCATCAGTAATATCAATAGTAACTTTTGGCTTAATCTCTTTTTTAATTAACAATTCCAAATCATAATTTCTATCAAGAATTACTCTACTGCTTAAATTCCTATTTATTAATTCAGATTTAACACAATATAAATCAGATCTAACATAATTAAATAATTCCATATTAATAGGGTTTATATCTAGTTTATTAAGTTCATATTCAAATTTCTCATTTAAAGAAAACCAATCTAGTTTAGAATAATCTTTGTGTAACGAAAGTTCTTGCGAAGAACTGTCTTCTGAAAAAGGTTTATTGAGTTTATCTAATTTATTTTCAAATGGCTTTCTTTTTTTTTTAGACAATTCCGTTCTATTTTTTCCTACTTTTTTTCCCTGTTTTAGATTATTTTTTTTTTTCTTCGCCATAAAACACACCTACTTAAGGAACATAAGGATCCAACCAAATACGGTCAGGAGAATTACTACGATAGTTAAAAGAACCTCCAACATCCCCATAATTTTGCCCTGATAAAATCTTTAAAGCCTCTGCAACAGTTGCACTGCCAATAATTGCATTTGAAGTAATAATACTAGGATTAGCTTGAGCTACAATAGCACAACCTACCTGATTACCACTATTAGAAGGATCTGGAAAATTAACCTGTTCAGTGACCTTCTGGTTATAACCAGGAATAAATGAAACAACCTGGCCTGCGTTTGTCGAACAACCTCCGTCAACATAAGGAATATTATATTTTTCCGCAAAATGATCTAAAGTTTGTCTTGCAATCTTATTATCAAAACAACCAAGTAAAACATCATAGTTGCCTTCTTTAATCAAATTATCCGAAGTCATTTCAAGTTTTGCAACTATTCCAGTTCCATTAATAGATGGATTTAATTTTTTTAAACGATCAAAAAGAACTGTTGCTTTTTTGTATTCCTTACCAATATTTGACTTATCAAAATTAATTTGACGATTAAGATTTGAAACCTCAACAGAATCCATATCTAAAATATCCAATTGTCCAACCCCTAACAAAGCAAGTTCCATTGCAACAAAATTACCTAGCGCTCCTGCTCCTGCGACTAAAACACGTTTATTTGCATAAGTTTTAGCACATTTGGGTAGATCTCTCAACTTATTATTTCTTGTTTTAGAATAAGGATTATAATTTACAACTTGAAAATTTTTAAGAGGAAAATCTGTTTTTGACATAGAAAACTTTTGCTTTCTAACTTCCTCTAAAATAATTCCTGCAATAATTCCAGAACTCACAATGTCTTGAGAAAGACCATCAAGTTCTTGGTGAATAACTGCTTCCAAATTAACTGAATCTTTAAGTCTAATAGGTGCAGAGTTTGGTTTGTAAGAAGAAACTCTTGAATTTCTAAAACTAGATGATGCAGAAATTAAAGGAATCTTGTTATCAATACAATATCTCAAAACTTTATTTTTTGAAACAGACGAGTTTGTCGCATCAATAATCATATCCGAAGGATAAAATGAATTAGTTAAAGCAGAACTAAATCTTGAAAAAACAGGAACAAAATTATTATAATCATTAATTTCGTTCATCCTAGCCACAATTTCGTCTACTTTTGATTTTCCAAGATTTGATTCTTTAGTTACTAAAAAATCATAACTATCATTTCGTGAAACAATCTCATTACCGACGACATAAATAGTTCCAATACCTAAACCCATTAACCCTCCGCTAACAAATTGCGCAAGAGGTCCTGAACCAAGAACCATTATTTTTAAATTATTTAATAAATTTATTCTTTCTTCTCCTAGCTTGCTTAACTCTGCTTTTTTTTCTTCTAATAAACCTAATTTCTTTTGATCGTAAACCCCTTGACTTAAACCAGTTTTATTTTTTTCTAAATCAGCTAATTTTTTTGAATAATCCATATTAATAGATTTATCAATACTCCATGCTAAATGATTACGATTATTAATATCTGCAATAACTTCATTAGGCATCAATATCTCCTCCTAAAGAATTTTTTAAAATAGATTCATACATATCAATCAACCCGTGGTTCTTAACATAATTACGAGAGTTAGCTTCATTACAAAGTGAATCAATTCTTTGTTCTATTAATGGTTGAGCTTCTTTAATCTGCTGCTGCCTTGCAAGATAAACTTGTTTTATTTTAGCAAGTTCATCATCACTAATATTTGTCCCTAACTCATTTTCACAATGATCTAAAAGATCACCCATTTCAACAACAGATTCTTGAATGTTTTTAGATAAACCAGATTCTTTTTTCCACTCTCGTTTAGAAGTACGGTTAGAATTCTGTTTATTTTTAATATACTCTTTGAGTTTATCATGATTCTTGTCAAATTCTTCAGCTTTTTTAAAAAATAAATTGTACAATTTTGATTGAGTTTTTTTAGTTTCTGGCGTTTTTTTATTTTTAATGAAGTTGAGTTCTCTAACTCGAGTAATTATTTCCTCATCAATAACTTGCGGATCAAGACATATGCCATTATTCTCCTCCAAAATTTCATAAGAACAACCATCAACCAACATCATATTTCTATCTAAATAATATGCCATAAAAGGATGAAAATCTCCTTTAGAATTAAAAACAAAACTAGGAGTCCAATTAAAAAACTTTTTTTTCTTTGTATGAATTGTTAACGGATTTGATTTTAAAATAGTTTCAAATAAACCTTCAACAAGCTCTTTATCTTTTGATGTTTCTGCACTAATAAAATACTGCGATCCATCTAAAAAAGTAATTTTGTTTTCCATATTCTCATAATTAATTGAACCACACTCTTCCAATAAATCAATCCCTGACGCTATTCCTAAAAATTTGACAACATTTTTAGTATTATTATCATCAGTTCCTGAAACAAAAACCCCTAGATCTCCATGAGAATGAGACCAACCAATAGTATACATATTATGCTCTTGATAAGCTATATCTCGGGACATTATTTGACCTTGAGCACCAACCTCGCAATTAATAGCAGAAACAGTTTGCTCATGTGCAATGTACAAATCTCTAATAGCATAATCGCCTTTTTCTTGTTTATCAATAGGATTAAGATTATACAAATAAATTTCTAAAGTTCCAAGATTAAATTTTTTTGCAATATCACAAGTACGCTTTGCAATTAATTTACCTTTTTCTAATGCTTCACGAGTAATTCTAATAGGTCCTATAAGTTTTTGAATTTCTTCATCTATACTATTGTTTGATGAACCATATTTGTTATTGTTTTTATTAATCATTGTTATACACCTTTAATTTTGAGGGCGATATTTCTGAATAAGAAATTTTGCGAGACTTACAACTAGAATGTAAGTTATTAACAGGAATAATTTTATTTCCAATATATCCTTTATGAATAACCTTAAAACCCTCTGAAAGAGCTAATGCGACTTTCCAAGCAACATCATTTTGATTTTGTTCAGAATTTATAGGATATTTTTTTCCAAAATCGATACCTATAAAATGCCAACGTTTAGTATCACCAGAATAACAAATGCGTTTATCAGACCAAACAAAAGGATGAAGATATGGTTTAGAACCCAAAACTTGAGGTGCTGCTACAATTTCAAGCATATTGTTCTTGATAATTAAATCAGTTCCTAATTTTAATTCAGGAAATTTATAGTATTGATCATCTTTTTTTATAATAAACGGATTAAACTTAAGAAAAATTTGATACTTATGTTCACTAACACACTTATAACCAATATTTCCAAATTTTTGATCAACAGATTTATTAACAGCATCTGTTAAGTTAGATAATTTTTGGTTATTTTGCTTAATTAAAGGAACTAAAATATTACCCTGCTTATTTGAAGTATCTTGAAAAAACTTAACTAATTCTTGTTTGTAAATTTTATCCAATTCATCAACACAACACATATAATCTAAACTATAAAAAGAACTTCCAGCTTTAACATAATCAGATAAAGATTTTGATTTTGAACGAGATGCAGAATAACAGCGACCACCAACAATTAAAACGCCTTCTTTTTCAATTATTTTATCCAACCTACTAATATCTGATTTTAAGTCTTCAATACCTGGCCAAACAAAACTATTAACATCAAAAGATTCTGCTTTAACCTTTGAAACTTTTTTTATAAGGTTAGGTGTTTTTATTGATTTATCATCTAAAAAACGCTTTGCAACTTCAGCATATTCAGGAATTATTTTTTCACGAATAAATCGTTCAATAGAAGAAAGTCTATTTTGTTCATACAAACCACTTGCACGAATTACCTTTTTTTCTGAACTTTCAAGTTTACTGATAAAATTATTTCTAATGTGTTTTTCCATAAAATTTAAAATTGAATTTTTTTGTTTGAGAAAAGAGGTATACTCCAGATTGCTAATATCAACTGATCTTTCTAGAGGATATTTTCGCTCCATTAAAGATAAAAACTGCTCGCTGTTACAAAAACCATTTGAAAGCTCTAAAGTATAGAGCCTGTCACCTCTAATAAAAAAAGGTTCTCCAGCGAGCTTAAAACTATTTAAAAAAGTATTTAAATTTTGCATTTTAAAGTTTACCACCAACTCCAACATAAACTCCTTTAAGATCTACAAGCTTGTAAACCTCTCCATCAAAATTTTCGTCTCTAAGAATATCGTTTTGCTTAGATGCTATATTTGCACTTCTTAATTCATTATCCTTGCCAAGATAAACCATTGAATTACCGTCAAGACTAACTGCTTGAACTTCAAACGAAGAATTCTCACTATTAAGCCCATCTTCTAAAGCTTCTTCAATCAAAGATGCATTGCTAACTTCTTGCGCAGTATAACAACTACCAGGATTATCTGCAAGCGCTTCATTTAATGCGTCCGGAGTTGGATCACACATATACCTAATAACATCTTCGAGCGGTTCTGATAACTTTGTATCAGGAACTTTTTTTGCAAGAACAACTTTGTTTGCAAAAGCTCCATCCAATCTAACGTATAGATTTCCCATTTTTATATACCTCCATCTAATCTAGATGTATTTTTACTTATTTTACATATAATTTAGGTTCTCCCCCTAAATAAGTATAAATGTTATATTGAATTTAATAAGGATTGTGTGTTAAAAAGCGGAAGAGTTCCGAGGAGAGAGTAATAAAACTGCAGTATACTAAACCTTGCAATCTACATGCAAAGCAAATTAAACTTAAGGTCAATAATGAAATAATTTTCGCCACCTATTTTTTCTTTTTGTAACAAATATTTTTTTTTTGAAGCAAGATTAACATTTTTAAGCTTGTTTGTTTTACCTAAATAAACAAGCGAATTTTTATCCTTACTAATAGCATGAATTTCTGCACAAATATTGTCCGATCTAATATCTTGATTCAAAAAATGTTCAATAATATTTGCATTATTAACTTCCTGCGCTGTATAACCACTGTCTTTGATGTAATCTTGATTCATATCAAAACAATAATCTATTTCAATTTCTTTATTTAAATCATCAGGAGAAGAATCACACATATACCTAATAACCTCATCCAACGGCTCTGATAAAATTGTTTCAGAAACTCGTTTTGCAAAAACAACTTTATCTGCAAATGTTCCGTCTAATCTAATGTATAAATTTTCCATTTTCATATGCATCCATCTAGTTTAGATGTATTTTTATTTTTTACATATAATTTAGGTTTTCCCCCTAAATAAGTATAAAATCAATATTGAATTTAATAATGATTACGTGTTAAAATTCGGAAGGATTCCGAGGAGATACTTGAATCTAACCCCCAGGGCATAAATAAGACATCTTAAGATCTACAATATAATATTGTTTACCATCAAGATCAAGTTTTCTAAGAATTTCATTTTTCTTATCGGCAATTGTAGCAGTTCTTAGTTCACCATTTCTTCCAAGTTCTACTAAAGAATTTCCGCCTACACTAAGCGCATCAACCTTAACAGTAATACAATAATTAAGTCCATCGTCTAGTGCTTCTTCAATAAGTTCGGCTTTTCTAACTTCCTGCGCAGTATAACAACTACCAGGATTCTCAGCTAATTCATGATTAAACTCATCAGGAGTAGAGTCACACATACACATAATAACAGTATCTAATGTTTCTAAAAGTAAATTCTCACTAACTTTTTTTGCAAGAACGCCTTTATCTGCAAAAGCTCCGTCTAATCTAATGTATAAATTTTTCATTTTTGTATATCTCAATCTAGTTTAGATGTATTTTTACTTTTTAATTTAAGTTCTCCCACTAAACAAATATAAACGCAATATTGAATTTAATAAGGGTTGTATGTTAAAAAGCGGAAGAGTTCCGACGAGGAAATAATCAAGTTCTATAAGATTCTCCATTTACAATTTCAATTAATCTTCTGCCAATGTGCTGATCAAAATCATATTTATCTTCAAACTCTTTCAATTTTCTAAACTTTCTACAAACAACTAATGTAAGACCATCGCAATCGCATTCAATAACAAAATAATTTTGATTTTTATCTTTTAATAAATCAACAACTCCAACTTCAAAACCAATACTATCTGCAGTCTTTAATGCAATTTCTTTCATTTTTTTATCAGGAGTAACAAATTCATAATGTGCACCCCTTGCAACATTAACAATGGGCTGATCTTTACCAACTCTTGCAGTTGCCATAGGAACATTATTTCCGATAACATATGCTCTATAAACAGACACAATATTATCAGGATTAAAATCAGAAATAAAATCTTGTGCATAATACGGCTGTGCAAAAACTCGTTTATTTGCTTTAACAAAATTAGGATTTGAAAAATCAAACTCGCCTTTTGAATCATTATTCCATGCAAAATAATTGTTATTGATTTTTTCAACAATCATGTGCCCATAGCCTGCACAAATATCAGGTTGCTTCAAAATAATTTTATTGTGTTTATTTATGAAATTAATTAATTCATCTTGAGAATCTGTTGTTATAGTATCCGGAGTTGGAATATTATTTTTGATAAATACATCACTACTTTCCATTTTATTTTTAGAAAGCGAATGAGACCTATGCGAATTAATAATAGGAATATTTTTTTCATCTAAGAACGAAAGATCAACCTGAATACTATGAGGCAGAGTATAAACAATATCTACTTTATTTAACTCTTCTATTTTATTTAAGGGTACAATAATTGAATCGAGTCCAATCTTTGCAAAAGATTCTTTCATAGGATCTGCAAACTCCTCTTTTTGAAAACTTTCCAACGATCCGATTAAAATAGCAGCGCGAGTCATTTTATTAACAACTAACATAAGTTCCTTTAAGATCAATCAAATTATAATTTCCTTCATCGATATGTTCTTCCATAAGAATTTCACTACGTTTAGAATCGAGAGTTACAGTTTTCAAATCAGCATCTCTGCCAAGATAAATCAGCGAATTTCCGTCGACACTAATTGCCTGAACCTCGAATGATTTATTCGGAGAATTAATTCCTTCATCAAATGCTTCTTGAAATAATTTCGCAGTGCTAACTTCTTGTTCAGTATAACAACTACTAGGATTATCCTCGAGCTCTTCATTCAATTCATCCGAAGTCGGATTACACATATACCTAATAACCTCATCCAACGGCTCTGATAAAATTGTTTCAGGAACTCGTTTTGCAAGAATAACTTTGTTTGCAAAAGCTCCGTCCAATCTAATATATAAATTACTAGAGTTAGGTAACTCCTGAGTTTTTTTAGTTGATGATTCAGCACCATAAATAATTAAACCAGATAATTCTGCTTTGTTTTTACATATTTCTCTATCAGAAAATCTATTCATTAAATTATTAACAGGTATGACTTGATCACCATGTACTTCGTGTAGCACCTTAGCACCTTCTGTTAAAACAAGACAGGTTTTCCAAGCAGCATTATTTTTTTCTTCATCTGTTTTAATAGAATATTTTTTTCCAAAATCAACACCAACAAGTCTCCACCTTAAGCCACCCCCATAACAAATAGAATTATCATTAAATACAAAAGGATGATCATATTTTTTTCCTAATTTAATTTTAGTAGCTCTTAAAAATTGAATTGACTCTTTATCAAATAAAATATCTAAGCCAATTGTCACTTTATCAAACTTAAAATATCTATCATTCTTCTTAAGAATATAATCTTCTAAATCTATCGAAATAGAATATTTATTTGATGATATTTTTTTATGATTTAATTTAGTATTTGGCCCAACCCTACTTTTAATAAACACATCATTAAAAAAATTACCTGTCTGTTCGAATAAATCTTCAATTACAGATTCTTCATTAAGTTTAACATCTTCTGTGCCAATTACAGTTTCAAGTTTTTTAATTTCATTCATTTTCCAACCACCTTAAACAGTTTTTAATATCAAATCAATTATTTTGTAAGATTCATTATCTAATTTTTTTGTTGTTATGATTTTATTTTTATATTCTGCAAGAGACTTATTTGCTAATGTTTTGTGAGATGCCATAATAACAGGAATATCCCCAACAAGAGAATATAATTTTAAAGGCGAAACAAATGCGGGGTTGTCTTCTTGAATTGTTTCAATACTATCTTCTATATTTTGTGCCAACCTAACTTCTTTAAAAGAATAACAACTATTCGCATGATCTATTAGTTCTGGATTAAGAACATCTGGAGAAGTATCACACATGTACAAAATAAGAGACTCTATTGTTTCGTCAAGCTTTGATTCTGGAATTCTTTTCACAAGAGTTGTAGTCTCTGCAAAAGATGCGTCTAATCTTAAATATAGTAAGCTCATTTTGTTAGCCCCCTGTTTTATTAAATGATTTTATGAAGATTTATTTAATAAGAGTTTTGTAGAAAAAACCGAAAGAGTTCCGACGATGTGATTAAGATTAATAAGACTGTCTCACTCATCCTGAACATAAAGTTTCAAACCACTGTTTACTAAATTATCTGCCGCTTGCTTTGAAACTTCACGATTTTGAAAATGAGATATGGGATGATAAGTATCTGGAGAATTTGATTTCAAATACCCTCTATGAATAACTTTCCACCCTTCAGCCAAAACTGCTGCGACTTTATAACCTGCAATTTGCCTATTTTCTTTTGAGTCTAAATGATACTTTTTACAAAACTCAACACCTGTAAATTTCCAACGTTTATTACCTCCATAACACATACTATTACTAGAACTAACAAAAGGATGATAATAGCGCTCTTTTTCAATAACTACAGGTGCAGATAAAATTTCTAAAGAATTATTTTTAATTAAAAAATCAGTTCCAACTTTAGTTTTTATAAAATGAAAAAATTTACCCCTCATTTTAGCAATAAAAGGGACTATATTAATGTAAATTCTATATTTATCATTATTAACTTTTTGGTAACCAATTGAACCAAAATCAGTTTTATCTTGAACCTCAAATGCAGATTCAAGATTTTTTATTTGATCTAAATTTTTTTGAATCTTAGGAATAAGTTGTTCTCCATGATTTTTTGCAACAGAATTTAACTTTCTGATTATTGCAGTTTTATAATTCTTATCAAGATTACTAAGTGAACTTAAATATTTTAATGAATGAACTTTATTGTTTATTTTTACTAATTCTGAAGGAGAATTATCATAAGTAGACGAAACATAGCATCTTCCACCAAGAGTAAAAATAAAATCTGAATTAACAAATGAACCCATCACAGATTCAAGAATGCTTTTTTCTGAATAGAGATCAGAAATATCTGGAAAACGAAACATATCAGGATCAAATGTTTCAGAACTAACAGTTTTTATTTTTTTAGGCTTTGAAGGAACATCTGAATTAACCTGGAAAAAATCTTTAGCAAGTTCTGCGTATTGTGGAACAACCTGCGATCTGATAAAATGTTCAACAGAAGATAATTTATTTTGCTCATAAATATTGTGCTGCGAAATCAACGCTGCGTGAGATGATTCTACTTTACTCACATAATCTCTTTTAATGATGTGTTGCAAATAACTATTAATGTATTTTTCATTTAAAGAAAAATAACGATTTTCTAAATTGGAAATTAACAAAGATTTCTCCAAAGGATATTTTTTGTCGAGAAACTGAATAAAATCATTGTTGTCAAATACTCCTTGAGCAGACTCTAAAGTATAAATTCTATTAGAGCGAATAATAAAAGGTTCTCCACAAAGTTTAAAATCCTCTAAAATTGTTTTTGGAATATTCATTTTTTTATCTCCTTAAATTTTTAAAAAGTAAACTCAGGACAATTAGTCAAGTAACTTTTGTAAACCAATAATTTACAATCTCCTTCTTTTGGTTTTTCTTGTTGATTTTTACAATTTGCAAAAATCCAACCAAGAGATTCATGATAATAAGAATCATTTGACGATGTTAATTGTACTTTTAATTTAGCATTGTAAATTTTGCCACTAACATAAGGATTTCTATTATGTTCTTCATCGACATTGCGCACAATTGCTCTTTTGTAAAAATAAAGTTCATCTTCATTATCAAATCGTTTAACTAACCGTTCAGGAAAATTATAATCCGCACCTCTCTTTCTCACACAAGAAAAATAATCACTAGTTGCTTTGAAATTCCTGTTTTCAACATCTTTAAAGAATCTACCAATAAGAGATTCTATGTGTTTTTCGTTAGAAGAATAAGTCACTATTTTTTTAGTCTTGGATTGTTTTTGTTTGATAACTGATTTATCAAACTTTTTTGGATAATTATTAGTTGATTTATTTTTATGAGAATGGTTTTCTTTTTCAGAAACATTAAGTGGTTTTGTATTGTTTTCTTGTTCAAGAACAGCAAGTGGTTTTGCAGGGGGTTTAACAAGAACCGGCAGTGGTCGATCAGAAGTATAGGTTGGAGTAATCTTAGTTTTATTTTTAGAAGAAGATTCGTCTTGGAGATTAGTTGGTTCTAAAATATTTTTTATTTGCGAAAACCAAGTTGAATATTCTGTTGAATTAAAATTAATTGATTCTTCTGTTAAAGTTTTCTCAGATGCTTGCGACTCTAAAAACTCATTATATGCAGAATGTGCTACATACCCTCCAGCGGATAAAACTACTACTACTGCAGAAATCAAAAATAATTTAGTAGATAAATGAACCTTAGTAGGATTTGCATGATCTTGATCCGATGTTAACGCAACATTATTTCTGTCTAATTTTTTTTCTAACTCTTTAACTCGAGACTCTAGTTGTTTATTATTTTCATAATAATTATCAATAATGCCTATTGTTTTTTTTAAAACTCCATTATATTTACAATATGCATCCATATCGCCATATTCAGAATCTAATTCTTTGAGTTCTGAATCTAAATCTTTTAGAACTTTTTTAGAAATCTTTAACTCAGATTTTTTAAATTTACGACGGAGAAAAGAAAATATTTTAACCCCTCTTTTTATCTATTTTAGCAATATTAATTTCATAAACATTTAAATTATATATCATACCATTTGTCCCGTCGATATCAGCACAAGTTATACAATAGTTCCCAAGTTGTTTAGCTTTGAAATTGTATTTGTGGATGGGACCAGGACCACAAACAAGTTCTCCATTAATTAAAACAGGAGATTTATCAATATTAACAAGTTCGAAAAGTCCTTTTTCATAAATTAAAGTTTGTTTGCAATGTACAGGCGTTGTATTTTCAAAACTAAATAATTCTCCAACTTTAGTTTCAATAGTATTTACTTCAACAGCTACATTAGCAGGATTTGGTTTGTAAGGATCTTTTAATACTGGTTCTTCACTAGGAATAATATTTCCTTTTAGTTTTTCTAAAATTGGATCTGTCATTTTCTAGGTATATTTTTTTTCGATTTGAAAGTCTTCTTTTTTTATGGTGAAAGTTACTTCTGTTTTTTTTCCTTTGTAAACAGTGGCGTGCTTAGAAGGATTACTATAAGATTTATCATCAAGTATTGCAGTAATTGTATAATTGCCTGTAGGGATTTTTACTTTAGAACGACCATCCCACCTAGTGTTTAAATAATAAACATCTTTTTCGTTGTGAGTACTTTTTGCCTCGACGACAATTCCAGGTTTTACACTTGCAAAGTTTTTCATAAAATCTCTAACAGTTTTACTTGATTTTATATCTCCTGTCCAATCCATAAAATCTTTGCAAACCATAACTTCAAGTTTTCCTAAATCTGTTTTTTTATCTATTGGTGTCGAGATATATTGAATATCTTTTTTTTGATAAGTAGGTATTGGTTCTGGTGGTTTTTCACTTTTTAATTTTTCTTTTATTTTATCAGTCATTTTTCTTATCTCCTGTCTCAACTCTCTTTACAGATTTTTTTCTAAGCTTGCTCTTAATGTGAATATATAATTTTGTATCTCCATCCACAGTTATCTTTTTTTTATAAGGTCCGTTATAAGATGTCTCTACCGCATAATGTCCGCCAGGCAGGTTAATTTTACAAACTCCTGGACAACCCTGGTTTTTTTCTTTTGCACTTTCTTCACAAACGCCCGTAACTAAATAATAATCATGCACCCCATCTGAAACATGTACTTCGAGACCGTTATGAGAATTATTATCCGCTTCGTATTTGCCTTTACTATGAAAAGTTCCATACTGACCAATTTGAATATATAATAATCCTGGTTTTAACGATCTTTTTTTAACAACAATATCTTCAACTTCGACTTTATTATCTAGAGAGGATGACAATGTTTCTTTATTTTTTTGGAAATTGACATATTTTAGATGCTCTTTAATTTTATCATTCATTTTATTCTCTTCCCCTCCATTGATTAAATCTTTCTAAAACTTCAACATCATTAAGTACTTCGTAATCCTTGTGTTTCACATCATATGTGTGATATGCAGGATCAACAAAAATATTACCTCTTTCTGTTCTCACAACAGCACAAGCATGATGAACTTTTTTTCCACTATAATCTCTTCTTACACTAACATAACTAGACTTTAAACCAATGCATCTTGCCATTGTGACGTATACAAAAGCCATTTCACCACAAACACCCCGACGCTGATTAATTACTTCTTCAGAATTACTATATTTTTTTAATCCTTTACCATACTCTATGTTTTTTTCAATCCAATCATAAATGCGTCTTGCTTTTTTTTCATTTGAATTTAAATTTTTAGTTTCATTTCTTATTATATCTACAAGACCAGAACTTACAATAAATGGATTTCTAACACTCTCATCATTAACAAGCAATTGATACTCGTCCCTAATTTCTCCAACATCAAGAATTGCTTGATTATACTGTTTATACTGTTCTTTAAGCGCATCAATAATTCTTCTTGAACTTTTATTAGTTATTTCTCTATGAGGAGGTATTGTTGTTTTTAATTTTGATAAAATATTGGTCGACATACGTTTTGCTTTTCTATTATGTCTCCTATTTTTTTTATCAAGATCCTGTTTCAATTTGTTTTTTATCTTATCCATTCTAGTCAATCCTCAAAATGAAAAAAATCAAATTCTTAGTGAGTTAATCCTGACCACTAGCAAGATATCTTTGAGTGTTAATTCCCTCGACAAGTTGCTGAAG
Organism: Candidatus Woesearchaeota archaeon; assembly: GCA_018668595.1. Taxonomy (GTDB): domain Archaea; phylum Nanobdellota; class Nanobdellia; order Woesearchaeales; family UBA11576; genus JABJCP01. The sequence goes on along the minus strand of JABJCP010000009.1, from coordinate 112,194 downwards.
CTGAACATTAGTACTGTCTAATGCGTTAGCCCCAGGGTTTGATGCAAAGATATTTTGCATGCCTGTAATTGCTCTAACATAATGACCATTCAAATCATTATTTAATCCGACTAAACCCGTAAGACCTTGACTAACTGCTCTGACTGCATCGGCTAAAGGAATTGTGGCTTCCCAAACTTTAAGATTATTGTCGAGAGTTTGTTGATAACGCTCAGTAGTTTTAGCCATTTCCATAGCACCATAAAGTAAAGTACTAAACAAATCTTCCTGTAAATATAAATTTTGAAGATCTCTTTGATTGTGTTTGTCAGTAGCTTCAGAATCTCTCACAACATAGCCTAATTTTCTTAAGTTTCTCTTAAGATCAATAACTGTTTTTAGATGAGAATAATATTTATCCGGTTCTTTATCTCGATCTAAATTTGAAAGAAGTGACGTTGCCTGATTATACGATTCAAGCGTAGGTGCTAATTTAGATCTATATGCATCTCTTGCTTTAATTGTTTGTGCACCATTGTAAATAAGACCATCTAATGTTCCGCTAATATCTGCAGCATCTTTTCCAAATCTAGCAATCATACTTGCAAGAATCATATTCATCTGACGAACATTATCATTTTGAGATCTAAATACTTGAGTAATTCTTGCTTTTGCTTTTTTTGTACCACCTAATGTTTTAACATAATGCCAGACTCTATATACTTGAGAATCATCAATTTTTTTAATAACTTTTAATTCTTTTTGACCTTTATTAAATAAAACCAATGTTTGATTTAATCTTGTTAAATCTCCCGACGTACTTTCTCCAATACCCATTGCTAAAAGAGCATCTTGAGAGGTTACAGTAGTTGGTTGATAAGGTTGAACTTGAACAGGATTAACTGATTGAATAGGTTGAACTGATTGAGTTGGTTGATAAGGTTGAATTGCAGTATTCCCTATTTGTCCTGTTTGTTGATTTTCTCCTCTTGGTTGTTTTAACTGAGACTTTATTGCAGCACTTTTATTACGACCATTTCTTATCAAATCCCTTTTCTCTCTAACAAATTGTTGAGTGATGGCAGGATCTTGATTAACTCCCGTATCTTTTAAATTATTTAAAATATCTTTGTCTTTTAATTTTCTTTGTGATGGAGTGTCAGAACCTGAAGGATTATCTGAAAGCTCTTCATCTAAAGTTGTTCTTTCCTTTAATTTATTTTTAATAACATCTGCCATAATACCACCTAATAATTTTAATAAAAAATCCAATAATTAATTACTTAATTATCCCTGTGCTTAACAACTCAATTACCTACTTTCAAAAATTTCTTTTAGGCCTTTTTCACCAATATAATCTTTAGGTTTTTCATATTCTCCACTTAATTTTTCTAAAGTTCCTTCTTCAACATTTAGTTCATATTTCTGACCTGAGTCTGGATGTGTGAAATACCCTTCATGAATTTCTTCTCGACACTGTTTATCTCCAACACCTTTACCAACACAATAACCAAAACCTGATGCCATGCTAATAATTGAAACATAAAATAAAGTTTTTCTAATAATTCCCATAATAAACCACCATCCACAATTATTTAATTTGTTTAATTTAATTTGTTTAACTTTTTTATTCAAATCTTTCTTGCAGTAAAACATAACCGTCCTTAAAAAATCCCCACGTATCTTCCATTTTCTTTTTAGCAACTTTTGCAGCAGAATCTGCTTCATCCTCTAAAGTTCTCACAAACTTTTTTGCTTTACCATGATTAAGACGATCTTTTGCTTTAGGTCCAAAATGATCCATTATCTCGGGTTTTAATTCTGCTTCACGCTTTATAACATCAAACATTACCAGATAAGTATCTGAATTATAATTATGCCCTGAAATTTCTGCTGCTTTGATACTTTCTTGAATAAACATATCAGAATATTCAGGTTTTAATTCTAGTCCTGAACGAACAACAGTTAACACTTGTTTCTCGTCTAAATTTTGTAATTGATCAGGGTTTGCTACAATAATTTCTTCAATAGTTTCAACTGCATCTTTTTTTTCAGTTAACCAAGAAACTCCTTTGTAAATACCAAAACCACCCATACTTAGAACACCAACAATACCTAATGCGATAGCTCCTTTTTTCAAATAATTTTTCCAACCACTCTCAGAATCAGAACCTATAGGATTATATTGTTGAGTAGTTGAAGTATAACCTCCTGTAAAACTTTCGCCTTTTTTTAAACTTTTTAAAATTGGATCCATTATTTATACCCCCGTATTAGCTTGATAAATTTCTTTAACAATAGAATACAACAAAGGTTTTTTCAAAGAAACTCCTTTATTGACATAATTTTTATTTAACTTAACTGTTCCAAAAACTTCTCGTTTAGGATTTGAAATATTAAAAGAACCAGTATCAGTAGGAAAAACCAAATATGATCCAAGAACTGCTGCAGCATTGTTGTTTCTATTATCTTTTAATACTAATGGAAATTGATCTTTTTTAACATTAAGATTAAATAATTCACAAACCATATTTACACTAGCCTCTAAATGAGGTCCGTATCTTGAACAATCAGTTGTGATAAGAAAATGATCATACTGTTTATCACTCATTAAGTATTTTATATGACCTTGATGAAGACTTGCAGATTCAACAACAGATACTTTACCAGTATATATCCCCTTAGAATCAAAGTCTAATCTTAATGCAATATTATGTTTTTTCTCAAGAATTACTTTTGTTTCGATAGCAGAATCTTGACTCATACAAACACTTAATGAATTGTAAAATTCATCCACTATATCTACAATATCTTGTTTCTTGTTTTCAAATAAAATAGGAGAGTTAGACTTTCTAATAACTTGAACTGAATTAGATAAAATAGGATCTGCCGCTCTTTGAATGATTGGTTCAGTTTTTAGTTTGTTAAGTATTTTGTTAGACATCATAGAATACAAGTATGTTTTTTTTAAAAAAGCTTATTGATGAAATACTGGAAAGTTTCCGAAAAAAACAATTTGTTTAAAAAGAAAAAAGAGAATTATATCAATTTTATAAAAAACTTATAATAACATATATAAACTGATGATGATCTGTAATATAGGGGTTAAAATGGTTTTAAATGAAACAAATTTAGCAAATAGTGTGAATTCTAATAAACCTAAACATAGTTATACTGTTGATTTATGGCGCGATGTTAGTGGATTTTACAATAATTTGACGCCTAATGGCCAATATGAATCAAGTGTTTTAGAAACAAATGGAACCGGGCACACAATAGATGTTCTTAAAAATATCAAGGAATTATATAAACAACAAGGAAATTCTGTTGATGATGAAGTTATAGCTGCTGCAATGTGTCATGATTTAGGGTATTTGATTAAGAGATTGAATAAATCTTCAGTAGAAAAAAAATCAGATGATGAAATTGCAAATAACCATAATTTCTACAGTGCAAAAGCCTGTGAACAATTTCTAAAAAAATTAGGCTTGGATAATGCTAGAATAAAAAAAATAAAAAAAATAATTATAGCACATAATCAAGATGTTGGAAGTCTAGCCAGTAATGAAGAAAAAATATTATATGTTGCAGATAAAATGACTAGACTCGGATACTCTGGATTAAATAGACTTTGTGAATCTGGAGGATATGATGAAAATAATTTAGAAAAAGCAGTAAGTGCTCTAGATCGCGCAGAAGAAATTATGGATAAAACATATAATGACTTGGAATGCGCAGGATCTGCAACTGAAAAAGTTCGCTCAAAATATAAAGAAGGTAAAGAAGCACTACAAAGAAGAAGAGACTATGTTAATAAGAAAAATAAAAAGAACAAAAAAAAGAAAACAAGTAAACATAGTAAAACTAAATCTAAAAGTGAAAAAAGTAAAAAAAGTAAAAGCAATAAAAGTGAAAATAGTTCAAAAAAAGGGAAAAAATAAAATAGAAAAAATAAAATAAGAATACAAATAAAAATTAAATGAAAAATCCTTCTTTTTTGAATTCTTCAATTATTAAATTTTCTTCCAGTTCTTTAATTTCAAAACAATCCAATTTATCTTTGAAAGATTCCATATCTTTTAGATCGCGAAAAACACACTCTGCATAAAAATCATAATTATTAATTAAAGTTGATAAAGAATTAACTTGAGGGTGAAGAGTCAAAAAATCTCTTAACTCTTTTTTTTTATTAGTACTTATTACAAATGTTGCTTTAAAATTAAAACCCAACTTTGAAAAGTCAAGCAATGAAGCATGCTTTTGAATAACTCCTGATTCTAATTTTTTCAGATTATCACACAAAGTAGAAAGAGGAATATTAGTTTCTTTGCTAATCTTAGCCAAACTTTTCCTTGAATCCTGTCTCAAATGTCTAAGCAACACTGCCTCTTTATCCCTTAACATACAACATTAAAGAACTTAGAAGATTTAAATAGTTTATTGAAAGAAATTTGTAGATATTCCGGTGAGAGAGACAATCATAGCCAGGATTATAACTAATTTAGATAATATTTTAATTAGATTTAAACTAATTCTTGACGATAAACAACCTTATCCTTACTTTCAGGCCCGAATGAAAGAATACTTATTTTTGTGTTGAGAGCTTTTTCTGATTCTAAATAATCTAAGTAGGTTTTTAAGTTTTGATCTTCTGGTGTGTTGTTGGTCCAAGGCTCGAATGATTTGTAAACAGGAGTGCACTGATTTAGTAGATCTGCTAGTTTTGATTGATGATATCGGTCTGATTGCTTAGTTACTTTAATTTTATTGATTATTTTTTTATCATCTATTATTTGATAATTGAAATAATCATCTATGTTTTCATTTCCTGCATATTCATAATTTGTGCAAACTTTAACATTATTTTTATTTGTTAATCTATCTATATTTGTAAGTGCAATGCTGTTTAGGTTTCCAATCACTTCTAAAGAATACTTTGCTGCTACAAGATCAAAATAACCAACCCTTAAATTATCTTGCCAAGTATTAGTTTGATTGTGAACATCAGGAATTGTATTTGTTAGATCTGTGTTTTCAGTTACAAAAGGTCCTGCACCATGCCTTGTTAAATATGCTCTAAGAATTCCTATTTTGTTTTTTGTTGTGTTTGGATTAGTTTTGGCTATCAAGTCCTCTGCATTCTTGTAAGTGATATCTGTTTTTGTGACATGAGGCCAAAACCCATAATTTACGTCGAGTAAAATTCCTTGAGCACCTTCAAAAATAATGGTTTGGTTTTTTAATGCTTCTTTATGACAATCAGGCATGATGTTTACTTGGTTTGTGAAGTTTGTATATTCAGAAACAATTGAATCTACAAAATCAGGTTGACTGATTTTATTGTATCTATTTTGCAATTCTTTATTGGCAGGGTCAGAATCTAATAATTGCTCTGCTTGATCTAATTTAATCCTCCACATAAAATTTAATTTGTTTTTTAGATTGTCTTTGTCTTTTAGATCTTCTGCTTTGATCGATCTATTTTTCCAAACATTAGAATCTCTAACTGCTTCACCAACACCCATACCACAACTACCAGTTCTTTTGGAAATTTCTCTCATTTGACCAACAAGTTTATGCAGGGGTGTTATGATATAAGATTCGTTATCTATTATTAAATGTTCTAAAGGATTGTGATTTAATTTTTTTTCTAAACTTTCTTTTTCAACTAGAAGCGATAGTGGATCTACAAACATATTTTTTGAAAGATAAGTTTTTGGTTTTGTTTGACAAAGAGAACCTGAACCAAACTGAGCAAAACAATGTTCTATATTATTTTTTACAACATTATGTGCTGCTTGAGGTCCACCATTATATCTTACTATTGAATTTGCGTTTTTGTATTCTGTTAAGAAATCTACAATCGTCCCCTTACCTTCGTCTCCAAAGCCAAGTCCTGCAATGAGGTATATTGATTTCATTTTTTATCAACTGCATTAATACTTATTTTTGATTTTAGTTGTGATCTTTGTACCACTTATTAATATCATTCCAATATTTAACAGCTTCTTCAAAATGATGATGTGCAACACCGTCGCTAAGCATAAAATTTTTATAACCCATATCTTTCATTAAAACAATGTCAGAAATGTCTCCCATTGCTAAACCTCCTGAGTGTTCTAAAGATCTAAATAAATGAGAAGCTAAAACTGCATCAGGATCTTTTGCAACAATAAGTTCGAGTGCAGGAATCATATTTGCTTTATTATCCCCTATGTTAATCATTAAGTCATCACGCGCAGCCATAAGATTGCACTTACTGGTTTTATGATAATCATTTGCCACATACCTTAAACCACCAATGCTTTCAATCTTTAAAATTAAATTTGCATCAGGAATATAATTTCTCACTTCTTGCAAATCACTTTCCTGTTCAACAAAAGAAAGCATAAAATTTTTAACCCCTAGTTTTTGTGCAGCTTCTAAATATTCTTTATCTGTGTTTGTTAAATAATCTCCTTTAATTTTTAAATTATTTCCAATTATGTTAATTGCTTGGCCTGCACCAAGAGCATTCGGAGGATCTGGATCAACAACAATTTTATTACCACTATATTGCACTAATGTTGAAGACTGATCTCCTCTGAAATAAACTTTTGCAGGCAAATCAACTTCAATTGCATGATTAAGTTCTATATCTCCATAAGTTGGATCTGCCCACGTTTGAATTCTTAATTGTCTTCCTTTAAGATCAACCCATAAATCTTTATTAGTTGCTTTTGCTACTTTACTTACCATCATCAAAGTCATGTGCGGACCATAGGAGGATCTAATACCAACATTATATCTAGCACCAACTATTGAGGGGTTGGAAAACATTTCTTCGATTTGTTTTAATTTATTTGCAGATGGTAATGTTGATATTAGCATTTTAACCTCCAGGTTTTGTTTTGTTTATATTGGGTTAATTTTGGTTTGATTCTTTACTTTGTTTTATTAAATTATTTTAGCTCCACTTCGTTTTCTAGATCTGGATGATCTTTTTCTTGGAACACTAACTGCGTTTTGTTTTGGTTTTTTTGCAACTCTAGTTTCAAACTGCCCAAGAGATTTGTCAACATTTGCAACTCTTGTTGATGTTTGACCTCTCTGTACCATGTCTGTTCTATAAGAATCCAAAGTTCTAGCATGCGACGTCATTGCAATAACTCCAAGAATCAAATCAATTACTGATTTCTCCTCATGAACTGGAATTATTTTTTCTGTGTTCTCAACACCAATTTGTTGAATCCATGCACTTCTTATACGCTCAGCAGTATCTCTATCACGCCCACAATAAGGATTTTGAAGATAGAACACATTTCCCTCAAACTTTTTGTAAAGTTTTGAAAAAACAAGCTTTGATTCTAATGTGTTTGCTCCAGTTTCGCCCATTACGTTTTCAATGATTCTACTCTCAACAACAGGATACGGTGCTTCATCTCCAATGTAAAAAAAGAAAGGCATCTTTGCATTTGGCATTTCACACTTTGTGTTAAAGTAATGCGCTGCAAGTTCATAAGTTTCCATGGTTTGACCACCACCACCACCTTCTAAGAAAAGTTTTTTGAGGTGTTTGTCAAGATTTATTCCGTAATCAAAGTCGCAGACTTGTAAAGGTGCACGATCACAATATGCATCACCAACTGCTGTAAAACAAATATCAAAATCTTTTAGATATCCTTGTTGTTCTATTTGTCCATGAAGCATAGGTGCTTTGTCGTACACAATTCTTGAGAACTCTCTGTTCGATCCTGTTACGTCAAGTGCAATAACAATCGGACTTTCTTTGAGTGATGTTATTACCCTGTTTGGTTTTAAATCGTTGTGCAGCCCATACTGAGACAAATCGCTTTTAGCCCTAGAACTTGATGTTCCTCCTGAACTAAAACTTCCTGAAGACGACGAGCGCCCAACATCTCTTGAATAACTTCCTCCTCCCATATTTTATCCCTCCATGTTTTGATTTGTTTTTTTATTTTTTTATTTTGTTGTTTTATTGTTTTATTGTTTGGTTATTTTGTATTTTTTTAATCTAAGCAAAGCTCTAAAAATTGATTCTCTGCTCCAAATACCTCTTTTCTTAATTGTTTTAGCTCATGCCATGCTTTCCAAGCATCATTAGTTCTCCTCGATGGATCTTCTGTTACAAAATTTGCTAAGTATGAATTTAATTTTGGATCAATGTTCGCGAGTGGCGTTGTGTTATTTCCACCCATTAGAAAAATGATTGATTTTCCTAAAGAATACAAGTCAGATGAGGGATGAGGTGATTCTCCTTTTTCAATTTCAGGTGCACTATAATCATTTGTTCCGAAATATTTTGAATTGGTTTTTGTTGCTTCTTTAATTCCTAAAGTGTAATCTATAAGAAATCCATTATGGTTATGAGGAGTAATTAAGATATTTCCCGGTTCAATACTTCCATGAATAATTTTATTTGTGTGTAAGTAACCAAGAACACTAAGTAATCTGTCTAAAATCCAAACTGCATGCTCTTGAGGTACTCCGTCAGGAAATTGGTCTTTAACTTCATACAAATCATAACTTCCTTCTACACGTCTGAGAATATTTGCTTGTCTATCATCTTCAAGTATGGCTGAATCAAGAAAAATTGGAATTGATTTATGGGTAATTGACGTTAGAATTTCTTTTTCTCGTTCAAGTAAACTATTATTGCTTTTATCTTCTACAACTTTGAAACAAATATGTTCAAGACCTGAATCATTTTCTCGCACTCCAAAAAAAACATCACAAAAATCTCCCTGCACAGGATCTTTTAGTAATTCATAACAATAATCATTTAAGTCAAAAGTTGTTTCGATTGAAGTTGCATCACCAAAACTTGATTTGTCATTTAAAATTTCTCCATAAGAATTTGAATTTATTTTTGCTTTTGCTTTTTCGTATAAATTGTTGACAAGCGATGTTGCTTCTTGTGCTAAATAACTTGCCTGCTCAATTTGTGCATATTTATCAGGATGAATTTTTTTTAGAATTGTTCTATACGTAGTTTTTAGTTCTCTTTCTTGATCTGTTTTTTCTGAAGCTTTCAATTCTCCAAACACATTTTCAGGAAATCTAGCTTTAACAAGTGCGTTATGAATTAATAAAATTTCATCTAACAAAGATGGATCTACCATAATTTATTACCCCTCAATATTTACTTTGAAAAAATTTGCAGTTGAATTGAGAGTAGATTGTATTCTATCTCTCAGTATATATTAGTTGTACCAAATATATATTGTTTAACACTGTATTTTATGGTGAAAACGTTTTGTATATACTTTTTAGTTAGTAGATGTTGATCTTTTGGCTTATTTAGTGCAGTATTAGGGAAATTGCCTCATATGTCAGTTAGTAGAAACCTTAATTTTTGTTTGTTTTTGTCACTTATAAGTGGTTAAAAAAGCGAAAAATTTATATATTAGTTCGAAATCATTACCGACATCAGTTTATTATTTTAACATATTTAAAAAATGAAAAAGGTGATAAAAAGTGAGTAAGGGATTACAAAATGAAAAACCAACAAATAAAGAACGATTAACAACAATAGTGCAAGAAAAATCATTGTTAACTGAAATAAAGCCAAGTTTACAAGTTGATTCTGAAAATAGAAAAAGACTATTATTACCCGTTGCAGCATATAAAAAAAGAGTTGCACAAAGAAAAGGTGAAGAACTCCTAGAAGAAATAGAATACCAACCAGAATACGCATATGAACAAGCAAAATTAATGATATCTGACTTAACCCCTGAAATGTTTGAACTTATAGCAGTAAGCTATGCCGTAAGAAAACCTAAAGACGCATTAAAAACTGCATACAAATTTGGAGATACACGACTTAGAAACACCGCACTAGGAACTCTTTTAAATAAAGCCAGATATTCTACAATAGAACAACTCGCATTAGAATCTAATGATCAACCAACAATTGAATTGATAAATACACTAAAAAAAATCCAAAACGATCCTGAAGAGTACAAAAAAGTTCATGAGCAAATTCAACAAGAAAAACAAGATACAGAACATAAAAAATTATTAGCAAGGTTTGCTTCAATAGAATTTATTGAATCTCACCCATTAGCTGCATATACTTTTTTCAAAGAAGAAGACGATCAGTACTTGGCAAGAAATGCATTAACACAACTAGCAGAAATAGATATTGAATCGATAGAACTAATGTATAAAAACTCTAAAAAGTTAGAAGACGCAAATACAGTCAAAGAAATTGAAATTGCAGTTTCTAGTTCAGTAAAAACAGTAATTTCATTTGCAAAACAAATAAATTGCGATGAATTATATGCAAAATTAACAAAAAGACTTGATCAAATAGAAGTATATACCCAAGCAAAAAAACAAGGCGTGGAAGAAATCATGCAAAAAGCAAAAAAATATATTTTAGAAATGGATGCTGAAAAAACATATAGTGCTACACGTAAAGCAGGACAACTTGAACTAACAGACCTAATTGGTCAAAAAGTTTTAAAAGAAGATCCTCGAAACGCAATATTTCTAGGACATAAAAATAATTCAAGAGAATTAATCAATTCAGCAATCAAAGAATACATTGCTCAAAATCCATTCGAAGCATACTGCGACGAAAAAGCAGATAGATATGCAGGAATTGTTGGTGCAGGAATATTAAAAATGAAAGCAGAAACTGCAATGGTTGAAAGATTCCCTAATGCAACATATGATTTTGCAACAAAAACAAAAGATCTAAGATTACAACAAATAATTCTCGCAAGAAAAAAAGGATTTCGAGCAAGATTTGCAGAGAAGATGGGACCAAAATATTTCCCAAAAAGTGTAGATCATCTAACTGCAAAAAATGATATGAACTATAACTAATTTTTATTTAAATTTTAAATTAAATTAAATTTTTTATTTTATAATTAAAACAAAAAAAAGAAAAATGAACTACAACGTTAATTATAACCAGCATAATGAATGTACTCCCAGTTCTAAAAGTAAAAACATTACTCCTCATCGAGGTCCTGAAAGTGAAGAAGCTTTGCGAAAAACTCAAGATAATCTCCAACGTTTAAGAGATCAAGGAGGAATTGCAATAGGTTATCACGGAACATCTGGTGCGCGTGCAAGAAAAATTGAAGCAGAAGGATTTGAAAATTATGTATCTATCGATGGAACTGTAGGTGTTTGGTTTTGGGATGAACAAGTTAAACAAAATTCTGAACTTGCTGGACGAGAAAAAGCAAAAGATGAAGAAAGTTTGGAATATGCAATCATAAAAGCAAGACTTACAACTCCACAACCAGATATGATAATGGGACGACCACAATGGAGAGTTCCAAAAAATAGAATAGAAATTCTAGGAATAGAATATGTCAAAGTTGGAGAAGAACCAACTTATAAAATGGATGAATGAAAATCAAATATGCAACTTACCGTCTAAATTAGAATTCCCATATCATAAACAGATTTATCTAAACAAAACAACCCATACATCAATAATTTGTTTTAAAGTCCTATTAATCCAGGACTCAAAATTAAAATAGCACCCAATATTAACATTATCGCACCACCAATGAATTTAATTAATGCCATTGTTGTTTTTTCTATTTGCTTGCCATTAAATGTATATCCTAACAAAGTAATTATTGTAACGAGAGGCAACACATAAACTAAATTATATAATGCCAAATAAAGATAATAAGATATACCTCTTAACGACATACCTATTAATACACCTGTGTAAATTATTGGGAATCCTGCTGTACAAGGAAGTTCAACAAGTGATGCAAAAATTGCTAATACTACCGAAGCGCCAATCAAGGTTGGCATCGAACCTTTTTTAAGAAGTTTTGCAACAGATTGAATTCTTTTAATTAATGGTTTGACGTGTTTATCTTGAACCATTAAAGTAATTCCTCGTCTATAAAAAAAATATTCTTTACAATTTATTAAACCTGCAATTATTGCTATTGAAGCAATCGCGATTCTTAGAGGATCAATAAATCCAATATATTTAAAAATATTCAGCCATGCAGCCATAAAAAGAAAATAAAAAATATAAACTACAAATATAAAACTGTATCCCACTGCAAATATTTTTTCCCTAGAATGAGATTCAGACAACATCAAAGATATTAACAAAGTTAAAACAAAAAGATTGCAAGGATTAAATCCATCAACCAGTGCAATTAAAAAAGTAAAAATTGGCAAAGGCAGTTGCATACTAAGAAGAGATAAAAAATCAGGAGGTATTAATTTTGTAATCCCATACAGTAAAACTAACAATAATACAATAGATAAAACAATCAAGCACTTTTTAATTTTCTTTTTCATCATTAATCTCCCTTTACATTTAATTTATCTAATAATTGCAAATATTCTTCTGAGGATTTAGCACCAACATAATAATTACAATCGAAAATAAATGTTGGAGTGAATTGAATATTTATCCCATAGGATTCCATCTGAGATCTTTGAGATTCATTGCTTATGTCTAAAATTATAGGATTAATTCCTTTTTCAACACATGCTTCTTTAAAATCAGGCAATGTAGATTTACAGTGACCACAATATTTGGATTCTAACATAATAAATTCATTATTCAGACCTTTATCCGCACAGTCAGAAATACTAAAATTTCCATTTGATGAAATCATAAACAAATCATTATCTCCTCTAATTTCTTCAAGGGATTCTTGTTGGTCTTTGATTTGATTAGTGCATCCTGTCATCAATATAATTATCAACCAAATATTAAATAGCACTATTAATTTTTTGAACATCAGTTATCCTCTTTGTTTAATCTTAATAATTAGCTCATCTTGGAGTAATCTTATTATATTACAAAAAATGAAATAACCCATAAAGATTTGTATCAAAAAGTGAAATGATTTTTATTCTATTATTCTATTAAAACTTCCCCTATTTCTTTTTTGATTTTTATCATATTAGTCATACCGCAAGAAGTTTTAGTTATTATATTTTTTTGCTCTAACTTGTGTAAAGATCTAGAAATCTTTACTCTAGATAATCCCGTATTCCTTGCTATATCTGACTGAGTTAGTTCACCACTGCTTTTAATTATCGCGCTGACAATTACTCTTTCTTCGCCATCTAAAAAACGAAGAGTAAGACTAACATCCTTATGTATTTTTGTAATCTTTTTTTCATATTTTTCAGAAATAAAATAATAAGTCAAACTACCTATGAACATTCCGACAAGAGATAACAACACAAGAATAATTGATACTTCATTTCTTAATCTACAATCAACACTACAAAGTACAGTTTCATTAAGATAAGTTATTGAAAAAAATATAACTGCTGCAAAACCCGCAACCATTCCAATAATAAGCCATAATTGGAAAAATTTGCTTTTTCTCATTAATTCCATTATTTACTTACCTCACAAATTCATCAAATTAAGTAGTTTATTTTTCATATCATTAAACAATAATTCATAACTTGGCGCATACTTAATTATCGGAACTAAGTTAGTTAAAGCTAGTGCAAATTTTTTGTCAAATGGAATTTTTGACAAAACAACTAAATTATTCTTTTCTGCATACTCTTCAATTTGTTTTGTACCTGATTTGTTAAGATCAAATTTATTAATTATTATGCTTTTTGGAATATTAAAAAAATTTATAATTTCAATTGCCTTTTTCATGTCAGAAAAACCTGAAGGAGTAGGTTCGGTAACAATAATTGCATAATCTGATCCAGTAATTGAAGCAATAACTGGACAACCAACTCCCGCAGCAGAATCAACAATCATTAAATCAGCACCAGACCCCATATTTTTTGCTTTATTTTTAACTTCAGAAACAACTTTTCCAGAACCTGATTCGCCAGGATTTAATTGCGCAGAAACAACTTTAAAACCATATTTTGTGTTTGCAAAACCAATCTTTGCATTACTAACCTTTTTCATTAATATTGCATTTTGAGGACAAACAAGTTTACAAACACCACAACCCTCACAACTAAATTTTTTTAAATGTGGTTTGTTATCTTTCCAATCAATAGCACCAAAATAACAAACATTAAAACATTTTTTGCACGAACCACATTTGTTTAAATTAAAAACTGCGGCTTCATTAGTGGATAAATCAATCCATTCTTCTTGTTTTTTTGCTCCAAAAACTAAAGCTAAATTTGAAGCATCAACATCACAATCAGCACAAATAATTTTTTTGTTTTTAGAAAAAGATAATGCCAAAGACGCACTAATGCTGCTTTTCCCCACTCCTCCTTTTCCAGATAAAATAGTTATTGTTTTCATTTTGCTTTATTTTTGTTTTTTTTATGATATTTTGTTATAATTTATTTTATTTAATTATATTTTTGCACACAGCACCATAAATTCATTTAGTAAATTTTATTTATGTTTAGTTAAGTATATCATCTACAATCTTTGAAATGTGTTTGCTTTCAATAGGGATTCCTTTAGCATAATTATTAACAATTTTTTTAGAAAAAGGAATTTCGCAAAGAATGTCTAAACCATATTGTTCTGCAACAACAGATATAAATCTTTTATTTCCTATATCTGACCTATTTAAAATAATTTTGGAGTTTATTTTTAGTTTTTTTAATAATTGCAATATTATTTCTAAATCATGTTTTCCTAAAGGTGTTGGTTCAGAAACAGAAAATACTTTATCACACATTTCCAATGCAGCAATAACTGGACAATGAGTTCCTGCAGCAGTATCAATAATTATAAACTCATATTTTGTTTTTTTTGTTTCAATGATTTTATTCAAAGAATTAACTACAAATTCAGAAACAGGTTCATTTGCTTTAAGTTCACCCGACAAAAAATCAATATCATATTTGTTTCCTGTAAATATTTTTCCAATCTCTTTTTTGTTCCAAATAATTGCTTTAGCAGGACATTTAATAACACAAGCACCGCAACCATTACATTGAGATTGCATAAAAATAGGAAATTTATTTTTTATTGAAACTATTGCATTTGTCTTACAAACAACACCACATAACCCGCACTTAGTACATTTATTTAAGTTCCAAGCAGGAATTCTTTGCTCAACAACTTTTAAAAATTCTCGTTCTAAATTTAACAATAAATGATCATTAGGACAATCAACATCAGCATCAACCAAAAGCACTTTGTGATTCTTTGCCAAACTGTATGCTAATGCAGTAGCAATTGTTGACTTCCCAGTTCCTCCTTTTCCTCCAGTGATACCAATAATTTTAGCCATTTAAAAAAACCTTAACTTAATGTTTAACTTAATGTTTATGTCCGCAATCTTTGTTTTGAATTTCTAATTTATCTAAATTGTCAATAACTTCTTGTACAGTACCATAATCTCCTGTTTTAAGCACGACTCCTTTTTCATTAAATAATTGAACTGCTCGCCCTCCAATTCCTAATGCAAAAACAATTGTTGGATTGACTGCATCAATTATCTGATCAACAGGAGATTTATCCGGATCTGTGTGACTTAATTCATTTTTAGTTATTTTTAATTTATCGGTCTTAGTGTCGTACAATCCAAAAAATGGTGCGTGGCCAAAATGATCAGATATTTCTGAATCAAAACCGTTATTTTCTAGAAGTGGGAAAAAAATTCTTTCTTCGGAGTTAACATCCCCCGCAACACTGCCTGAATGAGCTTGTGCAACTTCAGAAATTAAGTTTAATTTTCCAGCAATAAATTCACCAATCACATCTTCTGCATTACCAGAACCATGATACGCTTTAATTTCCACTTGACTTAAAACATTTGTTGCGTTAGGACCTAAGCTTCCAGTAATTACAACATTAACTCCTAATTCGCCTACTTGTTGCGCAGCGCGAATACCTGCACCATGACCCTGAATCGCCCCCTCATTTTTTACTGAAGTCACTTTATTAATTTCATTATTTTTTATATCAACTATTAAAAAATATTCACACCTACCAAAACGCTGATCAATTAAAGAACTTAATTTATCACCCACTGTACTAATAGCAATTTTCATTTGTATTACCTCTGAAATTTAATTAACAATTACCTTTTCCACCGCCTTGTTTTTTTCCACCACTTGGTTTTTTTCCATCACCAGATCTGCCTTTATTACCTCCTCTTCTACCGCCTTGATTTCCACCACGACCGCCACCACTACCATCACGTTTACCATCACCCTTTGGACCGCGACCATCTTTATTAGGCATCAATAAAATCTTATCTAGTCCGCTTGAATGTGTTATTGATAAACTTAATTTTTCTTGAAAATAGTTATAAGAGTCTTTATTAAATCCACCAATTAAACAAGGATTATAGTTTTTTCTAACAATAAATCCTTCCTTATAGACAGGTATTATTCTATAATTCATTTTAATTTCCCCCCTAACAAAATATCATTTTCTCGTCATAACTTGCCCACACTTTGGACATTTAATATTTACGCAAGGTTTTCCTTGTTCATGTTTTTGTTCAAATCCACATTTTGAACATTTACAAATTCCATTAGGACCTGCTGCACTTGGTCCACCCATTCTACCTCTAAAACCTCTACCCTCGCCTCTTCTGTTTCCAACAGGTCCAGTTCCATCTCTTCCTGGCATTTTATATTCGCCTCCTTGAATTTTTATTGCTTTTCCATTGACCAATGCATCTGTAATTTTTTCCCTTGCACGAGTTAAAGTTCTTTGAAAAGTAGATTGATGAATTTTCATTTTTTTAGCAGCGTCTGCCTGACTTAATTTTTCAATATTAACTAATCTTAAAGTTTCTAATTCGTCAACTGTTAACTCAACCTCTTCAATCTGATTTAAGGGAATAGCTCGAGGTTTAAAATAAGTCACTCCAGGCTCAAAATTTACATGTTTGATTTTTCTTGGTCGTACCATTATGCATTATAATGCATAACCCATATTTAAAACTTCCCATTATAAAATATAAATAATTAGAAAAAAATTAAAAATTAAAAAACATCAACATAGAAAAAATGAAAATTAAGTATGTAACTTATCTTCTAAATTAGAATTATATTTTTTAGTAGAATATTCTTTTTTCTCTCGTTTTATTTGCTCTTCGAATTTAGTTTTTCGTTTATCTTCTAATTTGCCAAATAAATATGAACATCCAAACCAACCAACCATAGAACCTGCTGTAAAACAAAAAGTATATGGATTAGTTAATTTTTCTACAAAAGAATCATCTCCTGATAAAGAACTAAGCGCAGAATAAATAGGATGAAATACCACTCCATAAGCCAAAGTGTTGATTAATGTTTTTTTGAATATTTTTTTACCCATATTAAATCCCCCCCAAATATAATTAAATCATCCTATTTTGTTAATACATATTAAACAAATTAATTAATAAAAATTATGACTTCAATAAATCTTTATCTCTTTGTTCAGGAACTAAATTATCAAGTTTTGCTAAAGTTTTATTTCTATAAATTGCTCTTGGTTCTTCGCAACTTTTTAATTCACTATTAATATATTTATGAGCCATAACTGTGGCAGCAGGACTAAATATTAATTCAGCAAATAAACCAATTCCTGCACCTGAACCTGCAAACTCTTTTGCAGTCCCCATGTCGCCTGTTAAAAGTCCGATTCCAAATCCTGCACCAGCACCAATTGCCACAGCAACAATATAACCTAAACATCCAAGACTTTCACCCAATCCATCTGCTTCGCTTGCAAGTTTTTCACCAGTTTCAGCAAATAATTTTTTAACATCAGAAACATACTGTTTAACTACAGGTCTGTATTTAGCATGCATATCATAAGATTCAACTAATTCATCTACAGAAAATTTTTTTTCTCGCTTTATGTTAACATCAATTTCATGATCTATTGCTTTTAGTAATTCTTTTGGTCTCATATATTTCGCCCTCTGAAAAATTATCCCCTTTAATATAATATATATAGAGTTATGATATAGTTATTTATAAAAGTTTCGTTTGATTAGCACTGAAGAGTAGTTATAAGGGGAAGGTTCATAATAATCAATGAATTTTTTCTAAACTAATATATAACACCAAAACAACAAGCCAATCAATACAACTAAAATACTGAACTGTGCATCAATAATGCATACTTCTGTGCATCAATAATGCAAACCTTTATATATTAATCATTCTATCATTTATTAATATGATATTAAAAGAAACAATAAAAAAAACAGTAGTTAAACAAAAGGAAGAGTTAAAACAGCTAGAAACAGGTATTAAACGGGATTTAAATCAAAAAATAGATTTTGACATAAAACATGCCAATATAATTACAGGAATACGAAGGTGTGGAAAAAGTACTGTATTAAGACAGTTAATGAAAACAGTAAAAAACAAGGCTTATTTTAATTTTGAAGATCCAAGAATTTTTAAATTTGAACTGACTGATTTTGAAAAATTAGATGAAGTGCTTAATGAACTAAATAAAGATCTCGAATTCTACTTTTTTGATGAAATACAAAATGTTGAAGGTTGGGAACGATTTGTAAGGCAAAAATTAGATCAGGGGGGGAAAATATTTTTAACAGGATCTAATGCATCATTGCTAAGCAGAGAACTTGGAACTAAATTAACCGGAAGACAAATCTCTCACGAACTATTCCCATTTTCGTATAAAGAAATGCTACAATTTTTGAAACTAAAACCATCACTAAAAACATTTGAAAAATATTTTGAACTAGGTGGGTTTCCAGAGTTTCTTGAAAAACCAAAAACAGAATTATTACAAGAACTGTTCAAAGATGTTCTAACAAGAGATATAATTGTAAGACATAAAATAAAAGATACGAAAAAACTCAAAGAACTTGCTACGTATTTAATAACAAATATAGGAAAGGAATATTCGTACAATAATCTTGCCAAAATATTAAATCTAGGTTCGACAAACACAGTTAGTTCATATATTTCATTTTTTGAAGATAGTTATTTATTTTTTACAATACCGCGATTTGATTATTCGCTAAAAAAACAAATGATTAATCCTAAAAAAATATTTTGCATAGATTTAGGATTTGCAAGAGCCAATACTGCTTCATTTTCCTCAGATAAAGGAAGATTATTAGAAAATTTAATTTTTATAGAATTAAGACGAAAATACAAAGAAATATTTTACTATAGAAATCGACATGAATGTGATTTTATAATTAAAGAAAACGGAAAACTCATTCAAGCAATACAAGTCTGTTATGAACTTACCGAAGAAAACAAAGAAAGAGAACTAAATGGATTATATGAAACTATGAGAAAATTCAAAATAGAAAATGGGTTAATAATTACATTCGCTCAAGAAGACAAATTGAATGATATAAATGTTATTCCTGCTTGGAAATGGATGAGTAAAAACCTAGCAGACAAAGTTATTGGAGAAAATAAACAAGAATATGATCTTTGAATATTTTAACATTTAATTTTTTTAAATCTTTTTCTTAAGACAAATACATTCTCACTATATCTAAATCTTTTTTTAATACATCTTTTTCATCTGGAGAATATTTTGATTCAATAATAAAAGGAACATCAAATTCTTTTAGATGATTTAAAAAATTAGGATTCTTTATTGGCCGATGAGGTTTTCCACCATAGCAATCACTAATATGGAATTGATCTAATTTATTTGTTGGTTTTAGTTTGGTTAAAAACTCTTTAAGATAATTTTCTGAATAAGTAAGTGCATGACCTGCGTCAAAAACCAAACCTACTCCTGGATTTTGTTTTAGAATTTGAAAGTAATCACTCATAGTATAAGGATTTCCTTTTTTTAAATTTTCAAAACTGGTTTTGATCCCTGAATTTAATAATTTATCTACAACCCAATCATCCTGGATTAAGTTATGATGAATTGTTATATGTGATGCTTGAACTAATTCTGAAAAATAAAACAACTTATTTAGTAAAGTATAAGTCTCATCATTTTTTCCATATTCAAATCTAAATGGTGCATGAACAGAAACATAATCTAGTGTTTTAATGAACTCAGAACTATCCAAACTAAGTAATGCTTGATCAAGATCTTCTTTTGTTGCAAAAGTAAACTCAGTACAGTTACAGCCTAGCTCTTTTATTTGTTGTATTTTTTCGTCCAGAGTTAGATCGAATAAATGAAAATTACCAGTTGCATGACCTATTAGTCTTTTTTGAATTACCATGTTTTTAGAATTCGTAGTTTATTTTATAAAGATTTGTGTGGTTGGATTGTTATTTTTTCGGAGATATAAAAATCGAATAATAATTATAGAAACTCAGTTTATTTTTTCTTTTTTCAGCACTACGGCAATTTATCAAATTCTATGAATTTGATTTATCGAAAAATACCTTGTATGAATCAGGCATTTTTCTGCATTACATCAGTAACAAGTTACTGACAACATCGAGCTACGCTCGACAAAATTGAACACTACGTGTTCAAATGTATGCCAAGGTAGTGCTGTTGTTCTTGTAATTGGCAGTTACAGATATCAAGTTCTTATATTTTTTTATACAGCCAATATTTTATTTTAATTTCCCCACAACATATCAGGATTGCTCATGAATGCTTCTTTTTTTAAGTCCTCGATTATAAAGAAAAATTTTTTATCTTCAATATTAAACTTATTTTCGAGCTCGTCTATGAATTCTTCCATATCTTTAATGTGCGTGAATATTCCTTCAATCATAAAGTCAAAACCGTTATTGATCTTATATACTGAATTTGTATTCTGGTGTGTTACTAAATAATTTTTCAATTCTTCTTTATGTTCTTTATTTACTTTTACTGCAATATTTGCTCTAGTATGATATCCCAACCTTGAAAAATCCAATAGACTTGTGTGTTTTATTATTAGCTTATTTTCATTTGCTTTTAATCTGTCAAATATAGTGGATACTGGAATTTGAACTTTCTTGCTCATCTTTGTTAATGGCATTCTCGCATCATTTCTTAGGTGTGCAATAATTTTCAAGTCTTTTTGATTTAATTTTTGATTATTGTCCATATTCATTTTATGCCCCTCCATTTCCGAAAACCAACGATTATCTCCCTCTTTTCTGAATTATTTTCAGATGTTTTCGGAATATCTTCTACATATGACGGAATATCGATATATATCTTTGGTGTAGACTCTATAGATGACTCTATAACTCTATAGTTTTGTTAATCCTATATAATTTAGAAAAATTTATATAGTAGTGCTGCATAATAATGTAAGATTTACGATTAAATACGGATATAATACAAAATCAACATAATTTAATTCAATTAACCAAACAAGGGAAGAAAAAAAATGAAAAGAAAACTAGTAAAACAAGGCGGAAGTGTAATGACTGTAAGTCTACCTGCAAAATGGATACAACAAAAAAATCTAAATGCAGGAGATGAAGTTGAAATCTTAGAAGAAAAAGGATATCTTACAATAAGTTCTGATACAAAAGCACTTGAAATGAAAGCAGAAGTAACAGTAAAAAAACCACACAGATTAATATCAAGAACATTATTTAATCTATATAGAAAAGGAGTTACAGAAATAAAAGTAAATTATGATGATAGTTCTGTTATTAAAGATATTCAAAGACGACTGCCCTTAATGATGGGTTTTGAAATATCAGACCAAGGCAAAAACTATGTTATTCTACAAAGCATAATGAGAATAGATGACTCGCAATTTGAACAAAGCATGCGTAGGTTGTTTTTAATTACTAAATCACTTGCAGAAGAATCATATGATGCAATTGCTACACAAAAATATGACGAACTAGATGGAATTTCAGAACTAGAAAATGTACAAAATAAATTCTATATGTATTGTTGCAGAGTTGTGAATGTAAAAGGAACATCAATGTTTGAAAAACCAACACTCCTGTATTTATTAATTCAAAGACTAGAAGATATTGCAGATGATTACAAATATGTATGCAGATATTTACTCGAGTTGAAAGATCCAAAATTTAAATTAAGTCCAGAAACACTCAAACTGTATAAGAATATCAATACATTATTTGAAAAAATGTATAATCTTTATTATGACTTCGATATAGAAACTGCAAAAGATATAATTGAAGGGAAAAAAGCATTTATTAAAAAAGGCCTATCACTGCTCGAGAAAGTACCAAAAAAAGAAATAAGAGTTGTACACGTGCTGAATAATTTATCTGTGAAAATCTTTGAAGCAGCAAGTCCAATATTTGGAATAAATTTATAGAACAAAATATTAAATTACATGAATAAATCAATATTTAAATATTCTGTTGAAACAAGAAACATGTAATCCCTATTTTCTGGCAAGTGTTTAGAATTATTTAGCTTAAAAAATAAGCCACCTGCTTCTTTTAAAATTAAACTCGGACCAAGATAATCCCATGCTCCAATATTTCGATCATTGCCTCCGAATGTTATGTAAAAATCAGCATCACCCTCTGCAACCTTGCAAAATTTTAAAGCAGTGCTACCCATATCAGAAACTTCTTCAGGATTAATTTCGTTTATTAATTCTTTCATATAATCTAATTTAAATTCAGAATCACTAACAAGCATTCTAGATTGGTTTATGCACTCAACCTGACTAACTTCAATAGGCTCGCTGTTTTTGAAAGCACCTTGATTATCAACAGCATGATAAAGCTCATCAGTAACTGGTCTGTACACTACCGCAACAACAGGTTTGTTGTTTTTGGTTAAAGTAACAGTTATACAAAACTCATCAATACCTGCTTTGAAACCTCTGGTTCCGTCGATAGGATCAATAACCCATTTATATTTTGCATTTGGTTTTATAGGTGATTTTTCTTCACTAATAATGCCATAATCAGTAAAATCTTTTAATAAAATAGATTCTAGAAGTTTATTAGACTCAATATCTGCAGTTGTGACAGAAGTGTCGTCTTGCTTAATTTTTGTTTCGTAATCTGAATTAAAATACCTAAGAACTAATTCTCCTGCAGACTTTACTGCTTTTTTTGCAATTTCCAATTCTTTTTTGTAATTCATTTTTATTTACTCTGATTTTAAGTATTCATTTTTGTTATTTAAGTTTGAGGTATAGAGGTTATAGATAAAACTTAATTATACTGCTTAATTCTTTTGATAAACAACTCACTGAATTTTTAAAAATAATAATTATTCTTCATCATCCCAATCACCATAATCAACCCCTCCTGATGGCTCATGCAGAGGTACATGATCAGTCATATCTAAATGCTTGGTGTATTTTAATATTTTATTAAGGTCATCAAAACCATACTTACGTCTTAATTCAAATAATGTTATCAAATCTTCATCAAATACAGGAATTCCTTCAACATCCACTCTAAAATCCTGAAATAAACTATTCTGAACCATATTAAAATGACTAATAAAAGTAGACATTAAATCATATCTACTCGTCGAATCATCAGTCAAAACTTTTTCAAAAAGAAATTTAACTTCATCAGACTTGTAAAAGTTTAATTTATCAAGAGCTTTTTCTAAATTATCTTCATGATTTAATTCATGATCTTTTTTTGCTTTTTCTCTCGAATCATATGGTCCAAAAGGAAGTTCTCCCGTAAGAAGTTCATAAAAAATAATACCTAACGAATAAATATCTGAATGTATTCCTGGACTCGAATCCCAAAACAATTCAGGACCTGCATACTGCTTTGAACCATGCACGCCTTTTGCACCAGAAACATAAAAATCTTCTAAAATACCTGCAGTTTGAAAATCAGTCAATTTAACAACATCCCCTATAATTATATTTTCAGGTTTAATATCTAAATGAACTAAATTATCTTCATGTAATTTATAGACTGATTTTAAAATTTTTTCAAATAATGAAAAATAAAAACTGAGTCTTGCCAAATCCTCAGGAATTTTTGTCAAATAGTCTTCTTCAGAAACAATTCCATCTTTGACAACATATCGCATAATTGATTTCTCTTTAGAAAATGTAAATTTTGATGAAAAACGAGTATTGGATAATGCTCGTTGAGAATATAAATTTTGTTTTTTAGTAAGCAGTTTATCTTTTAATTCAGATCTGCTGCAATTTTTTTCTTTCGCAGACACAACTAATTTTTCTTCTTCAATCGAATTAAAAGAATCTGGCAAAAGATCAGATAGATCTATCCTTCCTGAATCTAATTCTTCATCAGAAATACTCATTGAAAATAAATTATTAAAAACAGATTCAAGAACAGGTCTTTGATTTATTACATCTCTTAAACTAACACCTTCAACAAACTCTTCTGCAATGTACAGTTTACCTTTGTTAGTTTTTCCAAAATCATAAATAGAAGCTACAGAAGGATTTTTTGTTTTCAACATGGCATTAATTTCCCCTTTTGTAATATCCTCCAAACCAAAACGTTGAATAAGATTATCAACATTAGATGAATCAGGCAAATCAGTTCTATTGACGATCTTTAATGCAACTGTGATAGGATCGAAACCTGGTTTTTGGTAAATAGCTTTGTAGACTCGCTTCGAAGTACCTTCTGCTATTTTTGAGATTAATTGGTAGTTGGAAATGTTAATTGAAGCACATTCAATACAATCATTAATTGAATTACAGTCTCCTTGTTTTATATATTTAATAATTTTCCTAAATACTTGATCGAGCACGGGTGGACTATACGCGACATCTGATTGTCCAAATTTTTTTAAAATCTCATGATCTTTATAACCAAGTAACAAATCAGTAATTTTTTCCAAAGAGTATTTTGAATCAAAGTCTACCCCTAAATAATAAAGAGAATGTAATGCTCTGTCCTCTATTCTCTCTTTATTATGAGATTTTCTTATTAACTCATTAAACAAACCATAATAATCAGAATCTAGTGTTTCTGGGTTGGAAATAATATCATCTCTAAGATTAACTAAAAATTGTTTATGTGCAACATTAGACACATATCCTTCCTTCTTAAAATTAATCTCATTATCTGCAGTTAAAACCACACCTAACTGCTCTAATGATTCCCCCCATTCTTTAGTTGTTGAAATTCTAAACCCATATTGTAGATCTAACTTATCTCTAAAAAATAAAGAGTATTGTTCAAACTTTTTTAAGAAATTAGACAATAACTTAGAATCATTCACTACATCAACTAAATTTTTATCAATATCTCCTTCTATTAAAATATTCTTAGTTAAAATACTCGCATTAGAATCTAAAACTTTGACAACATAATCTTCTAATTCGGGTTTATCAAGATTAAATTCTTCAAAATGTTTTATTAAATATTTAAGTTCTTTAGATTCATTTTTTAAATCTTGAATGTTTTTAATAGGATTTGAAAGTTTAAAATCTCTACTTGAATCTTTTTTGGAGTTATTTTTTTTATTTTCTTCTGTCATTTTTTAGTTATTTAATTTTTTTTAATCATTTTTTAATATTAAATAATCATTAATTAGTATTTTCTAAGTTCAATAACTCATTTATATCATAGGTTTCATTGAAATAATCTAAAAACGCTCTAAATCTATCTTCTCTTTTTTTAGGATCATAGGTTAAACAAGTTTGAATCATAAAAGTAATATCAGCATAAACACTGCCCGGAATAAATCTAACATTAGGATGAATCATTGAATCTGCTATATATTTAGAATCTTGCTCTTCTAAGCTTTGCCAATCTCTATTCTTAAAATAAGTTTCGTACTCTTTACGATCTTTGTTTTTATCTAAATTATCTGGCTCAAACAGTTTTTTGTCTGTAAGCATTCTGAAAAAAATACCGCCCATCGCCCAAATACTCGACGAAAAAGTTGCTTTTTCACCCTCCCAAATTTCAGGAGCACGATATTCAATATTACTTAAATCAGAATAATTTTTTGCAGAAAAAGAATCAATACTACCAAAATCAGTAAGCTTTATTTCTTTATTAGAATCCAAACCTGCGTTAACCGGCTTCAAATCCTTATGAATAATTCCCAATTTATCATAACACTCAGTTAATGTAGCTGCAATGTCTGCAAAACAGTTAACCTTTTCAAAATAAGTAAGATTATTTTCAATCAGTGCAGTTTCTAATGTCATCTCAAAAGGTTCCATAAAAATAACAACCTTATCTTTTACTTTTGCAACATTATGATATAAAACAATATTATGACTTCTTAAAGAATTAAGTTTTCTGACTTGAAGTTCTTTACTTATAAATTGTTCCTGTGTCATGCCTGATTCTTCAATAAGTTGTTTACCAAAATCAGAAATTTGAATTATTTTGACAGCTTCGTCCATTTCATCGACTACATTTTTTCCTAAATAAACATCAGAGAAAGCACCTTTGCCGAGTTTTTTTGTAATTGTGTAACCCTCGAGAACTATGTTGTTGTCCAGCATGAAGTTTAATGATGGAAGATCTTCTGTCGTTTTAAATATTTTTGAAAGTAATACTGCTCTTGTTCCAATCCAAAATGCAGCAGTTTCTTCTTTAACACTCCAAGAGTAAAACAAATTTTTCATTTCCAAATATGATTCAACAGCAGCATTAATATTATTAGAAGCTAACAAACATTCTGCATTACGCAAATAAGTAAAATGTAAAGACCTAATTAAATCCATTGAATTAAATGCTTTTAAATTAATAGAAATATGTGCATTAATTTGTTTCAAATTATTAATTTGGTCTTGTGTTCTATTCACTTCCTTGTTCCAATTACTAAGTTGATGTTTAGAAAATTTATTAGAATAATTCATTTTTAATTTTTTCAATTTAATAGATAATTCATCAAATTTTCTTTGATTGTCATCTTTGTGCCAATTACGACTAAAGTCTTTCTTTGTAAAATCAATTTTTAATTTATACAAATTAATTAACTCTCGATAAGCATTAGATGCCTGATTAAAATCAGATCTTGCTTTAAAAATATCTGCCAGATCATTTAATGTTTCATATCTTAAATTTTCTGCAACAAGTTTTTTGCTCATATCAAACTCTTCTTTAGGATAACGCATCAATTTATTTAATTCGGTTAAATGATTATTGAAATCATGTTCTAACCCCAATTCATGACTAATTTTACATGCAAATTTTAAATAAGATTGATTAAATAAAATATCTTTATTTAATAAAATAGAATTAATAAAATTAATTTTTTCTAAGCTATACTCCTTGCCTAAATAATCACGACATTTCCATAAAAAATTAGTTAATCCTTTAGCTTTATCTAGTTCTTTTTTTATATGTCCAAAATATTTCTCAGGCCCAGAATTTAAAAAATTATTAAAAACATTTTTTGCAAACTCAGGAAACTCACTCCTGGTTAAATTCACAATTTCTTCAAAAAATGATGAAATATGCCAATAATCATCAACATCTTCATAATTATCTTTAACTAAATCTACAACTGATAAAATATCAGTTCTACAATCATAATCAACATCAAAAGTTTTTTTTAATTTTATAACACTTAAAAAATCAAAATGACTTCTATCTGAAAATTTATTTGAAAAACCAGCTGATTTAAGTTCTAAATCCGAGATAATTTCTTTGAACTCATCATTTAAATTTAATCGCATATACTGTTTTGCTTGAAGTATTCTTAAACTAAAATAATAATTTAAATTTTCTGATTTCTCTAAATCAGAAATTTTATCATCAAGCGATTTGGTTTCACATAATAATTTATCAAATTTATCCATATTATAAAGCAAATTAAAAAATGATTCGGATGAATAATATTCTGATTTTGTGATGCCCAAAGGCATTAAATCTATTTGATTTGAAATTAACTCAGAAAAGTTAAAATTAGATAAAATATTTAATTTTTCTTCATTTAAATTATTTAAAAAAGATAATGCTACTTTGAAGTTCCCATTATTTGTTAACAAATTTAATTTATCTGCAAGTAAAACAACATAAGGCTCTGCTTTTTTTAGTTTATTTAGTTCAATACAATAACCTGCATAATCCACAACACTATGCAAATCAAATGAATCGATAGAATCAATATTTAAAGTAGATAAATAATCATCCAAACAATTAATTGCGATTTCAGGAAAATTAAAAGTAAATGCTACTCTTGCTTTCTGTTCAGAAATATATTTATTTAAATTTTTTTTAGTGGTCAAATAAAAATCAGATGATTCTCTAATTAGATCAAACTCTTCAAAAATAGGCAGGAGGAGATTCATTAAATCTTGATTGGTTGTTGAATTTGTTTTTTTGGTCATTTAATCATCCTCACCTACAACACCAAAAGGTGCTTCATAATTTAATAATCGCTTTAATCTTGTTTCTAACAAGTTATAATCTTCATCAGACATTGACTGCTTGTATTTACCAATCACAAACAACGGATTTTTCTCTCTTAGATTCACTAGTTCTTTTACAGAATCATGATAATTTATTCCTGTTGCAGGATTTTTATTTTCATTAAGTCGCGAAAGTTCTTCATCTGAAAGACCAAACCATTCTTCATGACGATCAACTTGCAATTTAGGATAATGTTCTTGTTCAGGATTAGTTTCATAAAAAGTTAAAGTGTGAAGTAAATCAGTTTTTAATTCAGTCATAGAATTGTAAACTCTTTCTTCAGGATTTTCAAAAAGTCCTCCTGCAATAACTCCTGCAAGAATAGTTAATGTTCTATATTCAACAGACTCTTGATTATAGTTTTCGCAAAGTTTATCTCTTAAAAAAACGACTTTGTCTTTAACACCAAGTTCTGAAGTTTTCATCATTTTTTCTAAAGAAATTTTCGCATATGTTTCTCTGTTTTCATCTGTAGATTTAGGTTTTGAATTATTTTCAGGAGCAAACAAATCATCGCCCGTTAGAATATTATACATTAAATTACAAACAGTCCAAATATTGCTTTTAATGGTTGTTTTTTCTCCTTGTAAAACCTCAGGAGCAGAATAAAGAATATTTGAAAGATCTCCGTCGCTAAGATCGCGACTCATTGTTTCTAAACTACCGAAATCAGTAAGTTTAATATGTCCAAGTTCATCTATTCCAATGTTACTTGGTTTAAGATCCTTATGAATAATTGGACCTTGGTAAAAATTATGACAATCTTCTAGCCCTTCAACTATTTGAATAATTAAATTGAATGACTCAATTAAATTGATTTTTTGATTTTGCAATTTTTCTTTTAAATTTTCTTTGAATGGTTGCTCAGTTAAGTAAAAGAATCCAGCATCATCTTTTCTTGGAAGCTGAGGTCTTGAAACATATTTTGAATCAACCATTGCAAGTCTAGTAATATGAAGTTCAGCATCAAGCCAATCCTCAAAAGAATCATAATGCTGACTTATTAGTTCATCTCCAAATTGCGACGGATTAATTTTTTTAAGAGCGAAAAACAATCCTGAACTCAAAGTAGATTCTGCCAAATAAACAGATTTGAAAGCACCTTGGCCTAGTTTTTTTATTAATTTATATGAACCAAATTTAATTTTAGAAAGTTCGACTAGTTCATCTAGATTTTCTGCTTTTTCATACCCTAAAGATTCAAGCATTGATTTGTAATCAAGATCTTTTTTTTGTATCAATTCAATTAGTTCATCTGTTACGTCTTGTTCTGATCTATCTTCTCCCTCTTTTGTTTGAACATATTTTGATTGGAGATATTTTTTTATGAATTTATTACAATCATCTTTAAAATGCTGGATCTTATTTTCTAAATAATTATCTGCAAGTGCTTCAAGTGCATCTGCTGATTTTATCTTGATCTGCCAATCTTTTTTTCTTAAAGCTTTTTTTGCAAGTTCTGTGCATAGTTTTGGATCAATAGGTGCAAGTAAAGGAATGAGTTCTGCTGCAAAAGGCGCAACTTCAGTTTTTCTACTATTAAAACCTTCAACAACATATTTTTTGAATTTATCAGGATCAATTTTTGCTAATGGTTTTAAAGATCTTATTGTATCTCGATAAACATAACTAGAGTTATCACTCATACCAATATCACAAAGTTCAACATACTTTTCTGGTCGAGAATCTGCAAGATTGTGAAGAGTTTCGAAAGTTGAGGACCTAATAAATTGGTCTCGCGTTAAGTTCTCTTCAAAGAGTTCAATATATTTATCAGGATCTACTTTTGCAAGAGAACCAAGAGTTTCTATAATATCTATTCTAATAGAATGATCAACAGTTTTGCAAGTTGCTTTTTTATAAAGTTCAACATATTTTTCTGTATTAACAACAGCAACTTTACCCAAATGAGAGTAAATGCTATTACTTGTTTCTTTTGTAGATTGATTAAGGGTATGATTAAAAACTGATTCGAATTTATCCAAATCAAATGCGATTAAAAGATGCACATAATTAAATAAGTTCTTTTTAACATCTTCAGAACCATTCTCTTCAAGGAAATTAAAAAGTTCAACACCTAACTGAGAATCTTGTTCTATTATGCCCTCTAAATTTTCAAAAATGATTTTTGAAGTGCCAGGATCCAGAATATCAATATCTCTTCTGCTTAATTCATCTTTAAAAACAGCACCAAAATCATCGTCTTTTGCTGACCGACTTATTAAATCTGCCAGGTTTTTATCAAGATCATACTTATATTTTATCAAATCATAGGTTTTTCTAGGATCTTCCTTGAACAAATAACTAATAAATTCCATTCTAACCTGATAACCTAAAGGATCTTCTCCAGTATCAAAATCAGAACAACTAATTGCAAAAGCAACAGGATCAATATTTGAATGTACTGCTACTTCTACTAATGAACTCACTGATGCAGATTCATGAACTTCTTTACCATACTTATTTTTGAAAACATCAAGCAAATGTTGAGAAAATGACTCTGGAAATTTAACTGCTAAAGAATTAAGTTCGAGAACTGCAAATTTTTTTAATTTTTTACTTTCTGAATTCAAACAATGCTCTAAAAGATATTTAGTTTTATCAATATTAATATCTGCTAGACGCGGTAAAAAACCTATTGACCAATCTAAAACTTGCGAACCGTAATTTAATATTTGATCTGTCAATAACTCTTCAAACAATTCAGGATTTAATTTTGCTAAAGGCTTTATTGAGTATGAAGCGCTCTGCTTAACTTTTTTATTACCTTGATGAAGACAAGCATGATAAATATCTAAAAATCGATCTTGATTTATTTCTGCAACAGTTTCCAAGGTACTAATACACCCCGTCGCAACCTTTCGATTAGAGTCTGGAAATTTATACGTTCTATTCACAGTTTCTTCGAAAAGTTGTTCATAAAGATCAATATCACTTTTAACTAATGCTCCAAGCTGCTTTGCGATTTTAGAACTGACACTAAACTCCCAACAAACATCATTCAAACCACCCCTATGTAATTTTTTAATTTCTCTTTGGTAAAGTTCAACAAATTTTGGCAAGTCAATATCTGCAAGTTTATGAAGTTTGTTTGCAAATGATTCTTTAGCATGACGATCTTTAACCCTAAGACCAGAACTAAACATATCTCCGATTAAGATTTTTCGACGTTCTCTTTCAACTTGGTTTAAAATCTTTTCAATGTTCATTTTTTGTTTTTAGTTCATTCAAATTCTTCATCATCAAAAGTATTATCTACAGTTTCACAACCTGCCATTTCATCAAAATATCCATCATCAGTAAGAGGAATGTCTTGAGTTTCGAAAAGCACTTCTCTTAATTCTCTAGCACCATACTTTTTTCTTAACAAGTTAATTGATCTCATGTCTTGCTCTAACATAGTAGTATTTCCAATTAAGTAATTATTACTTAAAAAAATAGAACTGAATGCTTGCTGAAAATCCTGTTTAAACTCATTTATTGATTCATAATAAGTTCCAAAAGACCCTTCTCCAAACATTCTATTAAAAATATTTTTAAATGAAGAAAATCTTTCATGAATTAATTTTGATTTCTCAGACCATTGTTCAATTCGTTCTTTATGAAAACTATCTTGTTTATCTGAAGAATATTTATCATAAGGAAGTTCTCCAGTAATTGCTTCAAACAACATAACTGTAAGAGAATAAATATCTGCAGAAAAATCAGGAATGCCTCCTTCTATAAGTTGAGGCATAGCATAATTTCTTGAACCATGAACTCCTTTAACCGAATCATTCGCCCTTAATTTTTCAATAACTGTTTGAAGATCTGTTAAATAAACATCTTGATTAATAATTACGTTTTCTGGTTTAATATCTAAATGTATAAATCCTAAATCTTGAATATATTCAATATTATTTATTAAATCTCTGAAAAGCTGTAAATATAATAAACAAACTCTATCTTTAGGTTTAAAATTATCTACCTTAGAATCAGAAAATACAAGATTTCCTTTGAAAATAGATTGGTTTAAATATTGATGATCCGATTTTGATAAACACAATTGCTGTTTCATACCCATAATAAAATCTGTCAAATTATTATTAACAAAAGATTCAATTTCTGCATTAACAAACTTATTAAAAAATGAAGAACGCTTTTGATCTAACAAATCGCAAAGAGATTTAAATTCTTCCCGTTTTTCCAAATATTCTCTAAAAGTTTTACCTCGAATAAACTCTTCTGTAATAAACAGTTTTCCATCTGCAAGTTTACCAAAGTCAATCAATCTGGCAATTCCTTTTTTATTTAATTTAAACAACTTGCTAACTTCTTTCCTAGTTAAATCTTCTAAACCAAAACGATCAACTAATGCATCAACATTAGACGAATCAGGAAGACCAGTTCTATCTACTATTTTCAGAGCAACTTCGACAGGATCAAAACCTGGTTTTTGATAAATTGCTTTGTAAACTATTTTTGAACTTCCTCGGGATTCTCTTGACAAAATTGAATAGTTAGGAATAAACCGCTGTGCGCATTCGACCATTTCATCAAGATCTCTAGCATTTGGAAAACTAAAATCATCTATTTCAAATAAATTCATTGAATTCACATCACTCGACCTAAATACTTCAGTCAACCTCAAATAATTCAATTTTTCAATAGAAAGTAAACCTTTCAATTCTTTAGTAATTGCTTCTTCTGATTTAAGAGTTCTATCTTCTGTCAAAATAAAATTAGACTCAAGATATGATTCAAACAATTTGTAAGCTTCATCTCTAATAGGGGTCAAATTTTCTTCAGTTAATGTTAATGCTAAAGAACTCAACTTAACTTTTGAATTAAGAGAATGTATTTTGTACTTAGAATCATACATTTCTAAAAATAGTTTGGGCGAAATACTTGCTAAAACATCTCCCCAATCAACACCCTGTCTTAAATTAGAACGTAGCTTAGAATAAATTTCAGGATCTTTTTCTCTTAATTTAATTAAAAAAACACCTAATGCATCAGAATTAAAAAAGTCAGCATAATTACCAGATTCGAGTAACTTGAAATATGTTTGAGGATTTGAATTAATTAATTTACCTACTGTTCTTAAAGCACTACTTTTAACTTCCTCTTCAGAATGATCCAAACATTTGTCTAAAAATTCAACATAAATATCTTCAGACTGTGCATTTGCTAAACAATCAATTGTACTTGCAACAGAACTTGCCACACTAAATCCTTTATCAATACCTAATTCAAACAATTCAACATACGCGCTATAATTAACAGGACATAATGAACGAAGAGATAAAGCAACACCTTTTCTAACGCGATCTTTTTTATTATTAATGCATTCTTTGAACAATTTAATATACAAATTAAGATCTGCTTTTGCTAAACTGCCCAATGTTTTTGCTGCGTCAGTAAATACAAAGTCAGATTTATCATTTATTGCTAGAGAATATAACATAACATATTTTTCAGGATTAACACTTGCTAAAGAACCTAATGTCTCAGCTGCACTACACCTCACAAACTTACTTTTATTTTTCATCGCTAGTTTATAAAACTCAATATATTTCTTTTCATCATTAATCGCTAAATTGCCAAGAGTACTAACTAAAGGTCCTGATACATGATCACGACCAAAATTCTTTTCAAAGATTTCAATATACTTATCAGGAAATAATTTAGCCATATCACCTAATGCAACTGCAACAAAACTTCTTCCCATATCGCTTGAATGATTCATTCCCTCTTCACATAACTCGAAATATTTGTAAGGATCAACTTTTGCTAATTCACTCAATGTTTTGGCCATACTCTGTGAGCCTCTTTTAAACATAAATCGCTCATAAAATTTAAGAAATTTATTTTTATCAACATGAACTAAATCAGCAAGAGTTTTTGAAGCGTTGTCCTGCACACTCGAATTAGAACTTTTTATACTAAATTCAAAAAAATCCACATAATCGCGCACATTAATGCTTGCTAAAACACCTAAACTCTCCGCAGTTTTAGATCTTACATCTGAACTTAAATGAAAAATACCATCAACATATAGACGATCAACTAATTTTGCCCGCCTAGCTTTCTCTACTTTAGCCAAGATTTTTTCTTTTTGCTCTTTTGAAAGTTTTTGTTTAGTGTTCATTTTATTAGTTTCAAATATTTTTCAAATTTTACTTTTTAGTCTGCTGATTATGTTCGCACAAGCTTAATGCTATTTCAATAGTTCTGTAATCAGAATCATCTAAAACTCCTTTATATTTTCTTAATGCATCAAGAGGTCTTTGACGCTCTACTTCTCCGTCAAGAAATGCATCAAAAATGTCTTTATCTTTACTATCTTCAGAACCAAATGGTTCAAGTTCTCTGAATTTATCCCATAAAACAGAACTATCCTCTGATTTTCCTTCTAAATAATTAGTTAATTTGGAAAGATCTGTGCTCACATCTTCCATATTAAAATAAGAGTCTTTAGATTCGCTTTCTAAACAAGCCAGAATAACTTTACCAATCGAAGCATAAAATACTTTTTCTTTTTCATTACTTCCTAAATGCTCTAAACTTTTTTTAATTAAATCTTCTTTTTCATCACAAGATAAATTAGAATATTCAGTTATTAATTGTAACAATCCTTTTACATATTCTCTTCGATCTTCTTTTTTATCTGGATCAAAGAAGTTGTCTCCAGTAAAAACATAAAACATAACTAAACCTACTGAGTAAATATTAGTCTTTTCATCATTCTTTTCTCCTCTCAAAACCTTTTCAGGTGAGTAGTTAATATTTGATAAATCTCTATCAGACAAATCATGACTTAAAGAATCTAAACTACCAAAGTCTGTTAACTTAACAGTTCCATTTTCATCAAGACCAATATTATCAGGCTTTAAATCTTTATGAATAATAGGTTTTTTATAATTATGACAATCGCTTAAACCAGTTACGATTTGTAAAGCGATCTTTAATCCTTCAGATAAATCACATTTTCCTTCTCGAGAAACTTTATCTTTCAACGTTTCCTTGAAAGCCTGCTCAACATAATAAAAAATACCATCTTCTCCTTTGAAGGGAGTTTCTGGCTTTGCCACAAAATCAGAATTTAACTTAGCAAGATGATTAATGGAAAGCTCTGCACCAACCCAATCATCAACAGAATCATAATGCTCAAGAATCCTATCAGTCCAATAAGCAGTAGGATCAATTTGCTTTAAAGCAACAAAATGACCAGGACTTACTTTTGCTTCTGCAAGATAAACTTTCTTAAAAGCACCTTGACCAAGTTTTTTTAATATATTATAATTATTAAAACTTAATTTGGAACATTCAGTTATCTCAGCAAGACTATTTCTATTACGCCTAAGTAATTTCAAATTATAACTTAAACAATCATCAAACCGTTCATGACTTTCTTGGGAATGAATTCTTTGAATTGCTAAAATAGACTCTTTTAAACTTAAAGACTCAGTTTTATTATCAGAATATTCAATAACTAAATTTAACCAATCTTTAAATAAGTCGACTCTATTAAACATTATTAAATCTTCATAACCTTCAACTTTTTTGAAACCCTCTTTATTGTCAGACTCGTCAAGTATAAAATCTTCAGGTGATTTTGCCAACTCATTCAAAAGTTCTTCTCCTGTTAAATTAAATAATCTTCTTGAATGATCCAACAAATTAGTTTGTTCGATTAGATCAGCAATTTCTTTAGATATAAAACCTATATCTGAACTAAATTCTCTAAACCAACTTAAAATACGCTTATAAGTATCACTATAATTTTTCTCAGAAGCCAAATTAGAACATAGAATATCTTCTTTACTTGTAAAACCTAAACCATCGGAACTTATCAAATAGTTTATTGCTTTGTTTTCAGTTCTAATTACTTCTAAATAATTTTGATTATCTACATCTCGTAAACCAAGTATTTTTTCGTGCGGTCCGCCAAACAAATTTATTTTGCACTCTTTTGAAACCAAATACTCTTTTCCATTTTTTTCAAATTTAGCAACAATAAAATCAAGATTATTAAAATCTAAAAATTGCCAATTAAAATATTTTTCAAGACCACCAAAAAGACCACTAGGTCTTCCTTCTAAAGTATAAAGTAAACAATTTCCAGAAGTACTCTGACTCGCTTTTAAAAGAGGTTGACCATCTACAAAAACTATTCCTCCAGATATTCTACCAAAAGGACCATTAAACCAATGAAGTTGTCCATCAGAAGAGTATATCGCAACAGGACCGTCTTTTTCCTTCTGTGCCTTGATAAATTTTTTTCCATCAATCTCTTTTAACTGTGTAAAAATATGATAATGAGGTCCGCCAAACCAATTATTTTTTCCATCAGAGGAATATACTGCATCTCGATCATCTTTTGTTGCAACAATAAAAGGTTCATCACCCATTTTGAACATATCTAACACACTTTCATGTGGCCCTCCAAATAAATCAACAGGTTCGCCAGTAATATCATAAAATCGTTCTAGATCTTCTCCCGAGGGAATAGCTAAAAGAAATTCCTTACCACTCACAGTAATAATCTCAAATAACTTTTGATGAGGACAACCAAACCAATCCATTTTTCCATCGCTAGAAACTAAGGATTCAGGACCTTTAGAGCTCAGTTTAACTTTAAGCAAAGTTTTATCTTTTGTTTTGATAACTCCATCTATCTGATAATGCTCTGTTCCAAATAAATTTGCGAGTCCATCTTTAGAATAAACTGCGTCCGGATCTGATAAATTTTTTTCAGCAATAAGATAAGTTTTTCCCTCAAACTCAAAAGTGAAATGTTCTGACTGATGCGGACGCCCAAATAAGTTATCTCCCACTATTATTTCCAAATTTCTCTCAACATCTTTCATTCATCATCACCTCTAGAATTAGGATCAATATTATCTGAATTAAGATTGTCAGAAGTGACATCTTCGGATTTATTATTAATAGAATTTTCATGCATGCCCAGTATAGCTTGCTCTACTGCATGACTTTTATTTCTGAAGTTTTTTGATCTCAACAGTTCGCGAAGTTTGATGATTGTATCTTCATCAAGGCTTACACTCATGATGTGTTTCATAAGTTATTATTTCTTATTAATGATATATAAACTTTTTGTTTTATTACTACTTTAAAATAGTATCAAATTGAATTTTTGCTTTAAAATCTTTTATTGGATGAACATATAAGATATAAATGAATAAAAATGAATAATATTACGTAATTATCTTAATTGTTTTTCTCGTCGGAAGAAATGCGAAAAGAAATGAAAAGAAAAGAAAAAAAGAAAAAGTCACTCATGATCATCAGGACTCATCTCCATTGCTTCATCCCATTCACGATCTTCATCAGTATACTCGATCTCACGTTTTTGAAGCTCTTTATGGAATTCATTTCCAATTTCGCCTCTAACAAAATCATGGTTTTTTCTGTCCCCGCTCAAATCCATAGTATCTCCTTTTTGATCAAGCAAAGTAACATACTTACCAGACCAACCAATCTTAATTTTATACATTCCTCGATTTGTATAAAGAGTTCCATCACCTTGTGCCTTTCCAGTTTTATTTTCTTCGAACTTCCAATTATTTTTTGTTTCTAAATTTTTTAAACACTTTACAACATCTTGATAATTTAATTCATCCCAATCATCACAATCAGGACCATAAGGACCTTCAGCCTCAACAGTCATTTCTGTTCGGTACCCTTCAAAAGTTGTTCTGATTGGATCAAATTTTTTCTGTTCAATTAATTTTATCAAATCAACAATCTTACTACTGTAACCAAATTCGTTATCATACAAAGCACCAAGTTTGACTTTATTATTGCTTAATTGTTGCGCAGCAGACTCAAGATAAATGCAAGTATGCGCATCATCAATGCAATCACTAGAAACAAGCGGAAGAGTTTCATAACGCAAAATATTTTTCAGATCATTTTCAGATGCAAGCTTTACAAAATTATTAAATTGCTCTAATGAAAAACCATTTCTGGTTTTAACTCTTAGTTCAAGAACAGAACCATCAGAAACAGGAACACGATAAGCAGTCCCAAATATTTTTCCTTTGAGTTCTGGGAAAAATAATTCAATCTGAGAACTAGCACCAGTACCTGTTTCAATAATATTATTAACATCTCTACCTCGACGAAGATCAGAACTATGGGCAGAATCCTTAATTGCTTGATCATTAGTATATGCGTGAACAGTTACAAAATCTAAATCTTCAACAGAATTTCTTGTTTTTTGACAAAACTCTTTTACAAGCTTTACTAGAGGCGCCAAACAATTAGTTGTGCAAGAAGCCAAACTAAGTATTCTATAATTATCAAGGTCGAGAGAATTATCATTAACTCCTTGAATAATTGTTTGAGTTTTTTCTAGATTTCCTCCAAGTGGAGAAGTTCGAATGACATATTCTGCACCCTGTTCTAAATGTTTACTAAGATGCTCATATGTTTTCAAATCAGGAGTTGAGTCTACAACTATATCTACACCTTGCCAAAAAATATTTTTCGGATTACTTTCCGAAGAATATTCTATATTTTCCAAACCTTTGTCAAATCTTCCGTGCACAGAATCATATTTTAACAAATAATCTAATGTTGATTTAGGTGCTAAATCATTTATTTTTACAACATCGATTAAAGGATGTTTATCTAATAATCTATAAATAAGTCTACCCATAACACCAAAACCATTAATTCCCACTTGAACAATTCGTTTATTTCCATTCATTTTAATTTCCTCCATTAAAATTTTTAAATTTTATTATTAATATGTGCAGGAAGATGCTTTGACAACTCTTGTTTAGAATAAGTTGCCGCGTACAAAATCTTGCCGTTGATAACTGAAACTTGTTTGTTATTTTTTACATCAAAAATTTCAGCACGATCTAAAATATTTCTAACTACGTATTGATTATTATTTGCAGATAATTTTGCTTGAGTTATACTCAACCTAGGACTTTTTAGTTCTAATTTCAAAATCGCAGACAGCTCGTGATAAGTTTTGCCATCTACTTGGGAAATATGAACAGATCTATTAGATTCAGGATTAAAAACAACCAACTCAAAAATAGTTCTAGTCACAACTTTTTGTTCAGGCCTCGAGGCAACACTATAATCTTCTCTAGTCCACCCATATTCTCTATCTGCTATATCCCACGACGAGGGAATGTGTTTTTGTACAGTTACTGTTTCAACTTTTTTAACAGTTCTAGAATAAACAATAACTTCTTCTAAACTTAGTTTTGAATTCATTTTAATCAACCTCATCAGTTTCATAATTTCTTTTATTTTTGTAAATAACACCACCATCACACTCAATAGAAATTATATAATTCTCAACACACTTGTATCTTTTAATCAAATCTTTTGCTTCAACTGCAAGATCTTCTTCTCTGCGATCAAAAAAATGCAATTCAATTACCTTGCCTTCAAGAATCCCAAATAATTTTGAATCAGTAACTCCTGATAAAAATAAATTTTTAGTATCATACTTATCTATTATTTTATCTAACACACAATCTGCACCATGAAAATAAGCAGACGATTCTTTTAATTTGACACTAATTTCTTTTCCAACATATTCATTAAGCTTATCTGAAATAGATCTATCAATCATTTTTTAAGTCCTCTTCAGTATGTTTTAGAAACTCTTCACGTTTTATTTCGTCGATAATATTCAACATTTGAATTTCTGCAGAATGATTCTGGACTAATCCGTCCATAAAATCGCTAACCTCTTTTTCATCACGAAAAATACAATCCACAAGAAAATCATAACCAAAATTAACTCTGAATAATGAATTAACGCAAAATTCAGTGTTTAGAAAATCTTGTAATTGATCGCGATCTCCAGTGGATTTAAGAACAAAAAAAACATTTTTATGAAAACCCAGTTTTGAATAATCCAGCAGACAAGTATGCTTTTTGATTAATTTTCGATCATAATTTTTTAATTTGCTATATAATGTAGTTACAGGAATATTAACTAGTTTACTAAGATCAGTAATTTTTACTCTTGCGTTTGAACGCAAATGTCCAATTATTAATTTATCTTTATTTGATATCATTTTATTTTTACACCTCTTGATGGCTCTTGTTAATTGAAAGCTTGCGCTAACTAACAACTTTGAAACAAATCTAAACCAAACATTGAAGCTAACACTATTTACAAACATATCTTGGTCGTGATTAGAGCTAACGCTAAATTACAATTATCACCAAATTTTTGAAATTAAAACTACCCTTTACAAAATAGCTTGACCAATACTGACAAATACTACGAAACAAATGTGATTATTAGGATAGCACTAGTAATCTGTAGACTAAGTTACATAAAAACTTTACCTACAAAAAAACGTTTTTTTGTGTTAAAAAAGAGGCAAAATATTTAAACAAGTAATTCTTACCAATATTTATGAACATAAAACCTGTAGTTGAGGAACTCAAAAACAAAAGACACATTACTGAAAAACAGTTTTTGATATTAGATTTATTGATAATTGAAAATCTCACTGCACAACAACTTTCTAAAAAAACAAAAATTCCGTTAGGGCGAATATATGAACCATTAAATCAATTGATTTCAAATAAACTAATTGAAAAAATAGGGAAAAAACCCTCTAAGTATGTATTTGAAAATTCGAATGAACGAATATTAGAATTCTTACAAAATAAATTTCACAATTTTGTTAAAGATGAAAATAAAATAATAGATATGTTAGATGATAAAACACCACCTCGAATTGACTTACTTCGTTCAACAGAAGATTTCACATATTCATTACTGAAACTATTATCATCCTGCAAATCCGGTTTGAAAACAATTGCGAGATATGGAAGTTTACCCTTTATTTTTTATCCATCAACAAAACAAGAATTCATACAAATGCGAGAAGTAATTGATGCGAAAAGAACAACAATTGCTCACACAACACAAACAAAATCAATAAGAGTATTTAATGCATACCACGAAGCACTCAAAAAAAATAAACATTTCTATGCAATATGCAACAAAGATACTTTTCTGTGGCACATAAATCTAATAAAAAAAAATCTAGGACAAGATTTCTTAGATAGAATGATTGCAGATTTTAGACGTAAATGCAAACAATATGATATTAAATTATATATTATTGAAGAATACTTACCAATGCAAGTTTTTGTGATACACAATCAAATAATGTTATTTCACATACACATGGGAATAGGATCGGGACTCGAAATACACAATAAAGAAGTTGTGCAATTATATGAAGGAATGTTTAAAGATATGGTTAAGAGAAGTAAAAGCGCAGAGTATTATTTGAAGAGGATAAAATAGTAATTGAAATATATTTTCTAAATTAGAAATATTTATTAATAAAAATAAAATAAAACAATAGAATGAAAAAAACAAGAAAAGAAAGATTAGAAGAGATTGTTAAATACAATAACACTCGCGAAGTAACAACCTTTGAAAAAATAAGAGCGGTAAGTGCAATAATAGTTTTAATTGGTGCAATAATATACTGGCCAATCAAAGGATGCTATAATGAAAAAACTGAACTTAAAAAAATTTATGATCAATGCCAACAAATAGACAAAACAAACCCACAAGAATATGAAAAAATAAGAGAATCACCACAAGGAAAATATTCCTGCAAAGAAATCGATCAAAAATATACTGCATTTTTTGAATAAAAAAAAGAATTCTTAAATCTTATGATTTTTACCAAAACAATTAAAAAGAAAATAGATTTCTTATCACTTGCCCTGCTCTTAAACTCTTTTGAGTTTCCAATTTATTGGATTCTGTGATACTGAGCGAGTAAGCAGGGCACATTCTTTTATCTATAATATATTTTATTTATGCAATTTATTTCAATTATT
The DNA here is from genome assembly GCA_018668595.1 of Candidatus Woesearchaeota archaeon. Lineage (GTDB taxonomy): Archaea > Nanobdellota > Nanobdellia > Woesearchaeales > UBA11576 > JABJCP01. The sequence goes on along the minus strand of JABJCP010000009.1, from coordinate 70,218 downwards.
CTAGTTAATATAACCTATTAACGCTGCGCCTCATACGTTCTCTTGTTAAAGTATTCCAAGGTACATTAAAGTGAAAATCTCCATTTTTTGTAAAACTGTATTTGACATATGGTTCGCTATTTCTAAAACTTGACTGATTAGAATTATCAAGAATCTTTTGATAAAACAATGCTAGACCGTCTTCTTGTTGAACACTGTGTGTTTGTCTGAAGTCTCTTTTATCCAGCAAACCAATCATATTTTGAAATTTAGGAAATGTTTTTGCAGATACTGAGGAATATCCTGATTCGTTAGCCCACCACTCTACTGTTGAAAACAAAGCACCCATTAACCCCTTAGTTCTATGACCACCATCAACTCCTCCCAACCAAAGATATAAATCACGATCTGTTTTATCTCTTGAATGAAATTTTTCTTGACAATACGCAGTTATAAATCCAACAATATGTCCTGTTTTGTAACTTTTTTGTTCAGGAACATAATCTGCATAAGCAGCTCTTACAACTAAACAAAGACTTGGAAAATCATTTATGTAAAGACGTTTAAAAAAATCATCCATTGTTGTTTCTTGTCTAAGTTCAGGAACTTGTTCCATACAATAAATAAGTTCATTTTGAAATTCAAGTCTTCTTTGCAGGAAAAAATCTGAAGCTGAATATTCCTGGTCGGAATTGCAATTCTCAAATTTAGATTTATTTAATTTGTTTCCAATACTCGCAAATGCCGCGGAAGGAACTTCTTCTATCCAATAATTAAAAGGCGGATCTAGTAAACCCATAGTTATTACCTCCAAACTAAGTTATAATACCCTAATAATACTAATTTATTATCAATAATACCACACCCCCAGGGGAGTGTAATCGAAAGAAATATAAATGATGCTTGTTTTGATAGCATTATGAAACCAGAAGTACTAATTAAACTAGATTTAACAAAAAATGAAGCTGTTGTGTATTTAACATTATTAAAATTGGGGGAAAGCAAAGTAAGTGAAATTATACGAGAAGCAAATTTTAAGTCAGGAAAAATATACCAAGTATTAGATTCATTAGTTCGAAAAGGACTTGTTTCGTTTGTGCTTAAAAATAAAATAAAAAGTTATTTTGCAGAAGATCCTGAAAAACTTAATGAGTATCTGAGAACCAAACAAATAGAATTAGATGAGCAAGAAGAACTTGTCAAGAATAGTTTACCTGCATTAAACAAATTATACAAATTTGAAAAAGATGTTTGCGGAGTAAATGTCTTTGAAGGAGTTGAAGGAGTAAGAACTGCTCTGTTTAAATTTGTTGAACGACTTTCTAAAAATTCCACGATAAGAATATATGGAGCCAATGATGATGTGAAACGAGATGTAATTTTAAGATGGCCAAAATATGACTTGATTATTGCAGCTAAAAATTTTAAGAATAAAATAATAATGTCACAAATAACAAAAAAAGGACGAGAAATGCGACGAAATAAAAAAAATAAGTACAAAATTTATAAATATCTGAAAGGAAAAGATGTATCAAATTTTATGGTAGCAGGAAATCAAGTTTTGCTGTTTAATTTTGAAGAACCAAACTGCATTTTTATAGAAAATAAAGTTCATGCTCAACAGTTTACTGCGCTGTTTGATGTTCTGTGGATGATTGGTGAGAAGCTTTGAGATAATTAAAAGTAGTTAGTAAATTAATAGTCAGTAAACATCCCCAAATCCAGCATATTTTTTATTTGCTGTCGCATAGGCTTCTTTAAATTTATCATATGACTCTTTCACAATCTTTAGTGCTTTTGCTTGATTTACATTATATTTTTTTGGTGTGCTTCCCGTAGATAAAATTATTTCTAAACTAGCAGTATCTCCACGCACTGCATTCAAAAGAAAACTAGGAAATTGATATTTCCAATCTTCAAATGATTGAGGAATTGACTCAATAGACAAAATTTTAAAATCTGAATTAATATCAATTGCGTCTGCAAGGAACGGAAGAATTTGATCACCATCTGCAGCAACTTTTCCAATCAAATAATAATTTGTTTTATCATGTATCTTAAATGGATTAATTGCAGCTTCAGCTTTTTCATCTAAAGGATCAAATCGAAATTTCAATGAGTTTGTATATTCTAATATAAAACCATCTGAATCAATTGGCATTTTTTCAGGAGGAAAAGAATCAATATTAAAACGAATAGTTGCCTCTCCTTCTTCACCACGAGCACTAAAATATTTCTCAATAGCAGCAATTAATTCAATAAGTTGATAATCTTCTTTTATCTCAAAATATTCTCTAATCATAGCAATTTTTCCCAATGACTCAGGAAAATAAATTGGTTGTGGTTGATCAATATTTTCTTTATTTTTATTGTTCATTTCAATTCCTCATTTACTAATATAAAAAATCAGATGCGTTAGGATAATATTTTTTTAATGCTTCAACTATTTGTTGTTCAGATGCAACAAGCACTTTAACATTATAACCTGAATAGAATTTTATGTCGTCCATAGCAGCCAAATTGGAAGGATCGCTAAATGCAACAACAATCTCAGCACCACCATTTGAATTTTTAGATATAGGCACATATTTATGTCTACAACACATTTCAGAAGGAACTAAACTCAATGCGTCTTTTTTAAATTCAACCTGGCTAAGATCTACTATTGGAACTGAATACTGTTTGGAAATATTTTTTAAATAATCTTGTTCAACAATAGAATTATGACTTAAAGAAGTATTAACAGGTTTAGGTACTGAAACATTTTTTTTAGGAAATGTGACTAATTTTTTAATAGGCTTATCTGCCAAAATATCATTAATCAAATCAGTTTCTTCAAATCCTTGCTCTTTTGCAAGATCATCCAAAGATTTACGATTAGGATCTGTTCTATTGCATTCAATAAGTATAAACTTATCAAGGTTAGAACCCTCTAGTTCATTAGTATAAATTTTATCAACCATTAAATTACCCCCTAATTAGTTATGAGTTGGTGATATATAAAAGTTTTTATAAAAAAATAAGATGAAAAGAAAAACAACCAAACAATAAAATTAATAGAAAATTAAAAAAAAATTATACTTATTATGCTTACTCCAAATATTCAATCACAACATTACGCTTAGTTACTGATTCGTTTTTGCAAAGTGCATACCAGGTAAATATTTCTTCTTGTTTAAATGTGTGATCTTCGGTATCAAAGTTTTCTACAAGAGTTTCATTATTGTAACATTCAGTAGTTAGTTTTGTTGTTACAGGTTTTCCAAAATTAACCAAAATCCACATTTCTTGTTTACCTTCAAACTTTCCTTTGTCTGCAAATGTAGGGCCTATTTTCTTTGCAACTACCTGCTCTGATTTAAGTCCATCTTCAATATTCAATGTAGCTAATTCTTCATCTGAAACCTCTGGTTGACCAACATTTGTACCATACACAAAAGCAATTAGAATAAGTAAAAACGCTAAAACAATGTGAGCAATGTGTTTTTTCACCATTTTTATTATTTAGAAGTATAATTAGTATATATTATTTTTGGTAAAATCTTGTTTTTTAGTCACATAAACAGGACATATTGTTGTTTTAAAAAAGTTGTTCAAAAGTTTTATAAAATAGATTACCATTTCTATAGAGTTATGACTATAACACAAGAAATAAAAGCAGTTAATGGAAAAGTAGCTCCAGTAATATCTGGACTAGAAAATAAAGAAAATTATACGATATTGTTAGTTGATGACGAAGAACTATTAAATAAAACTCACAAACTAATTTTACAAGCAGACGGATATGAAAGAATATACACTGCACAATCATCTCAAGAAACATTTGAAATTCTAGAAAAAACAACTCCTGATATTATTCTCATGGATTTAAATTTAAAAATAGGAGACATAAGTGGACTAGAACTCATGGAAAAAATAAGTGTTGAAAAACAAAGTCTAACTCCTTTTGTGGTCGTGAGTGCAGAAAATAATAAAAAAACATTAATATCTGCTATGCGAAGAGGTGCTATTGATTATTTAGAAAAACCAGTATCTGCTGAAGATCTCACATTAAGAATAGAAAAAGCACTAATAGATTTTCAAATAAGATGCGGTTCAATAACTGATTCAATGACTGGAGCTGCAAATAAAAAAACATTAATTGAACAAATAAAAATTAATTTGAAAGGATACAGCAGAACAGAACGAAATATATCCTTAGCAATGTTTGACATTGATAATTTCAAAAGATATAATGATTTATATGGTCACTTAGAAGGAGATTACATAATTAAAAAAGTTGCAAATATATTTTCAAGCAAACTTAGAGGTTCAGATATTTTTGCGAGATATGGTGGAGAAGAATTTTGCATACTAATGCAAGATACTCCTCATGACAGTGCAAAAAAAGCATATGACCGAATTGCATGGGACTTTGGAGAAATAACCTTCAAGCCAAAAAAAAATGGATGCGAAACTTCTGAAGTTGTAACATTTAGTGCAGGAATTTCAACACTATCTGCAAAATTCTATGATCAACTTTTTTCAAAATTTGATTTGAAAAACGAAGAACACATAGAAACAATTCTTAACTGCATGATTGAAGGTGCAGATCGCGGACTCTATAAAGTAAAACAAAAAGGAAAAAATGGTTGCTATCCTTACAATGGACTATCATTAATTGAAGATCCACATAATATTTAATTCTTTTACAATTAGTAATACAATTAGTAATTTTTAACAATCATATATTTAAACAACAGGGTGAGAACAATATCTTCAGAAAAATATGATTTGTTTGGCGCAGTTGATAAAGAAGCACCACAACTGACAAGTGCTAGAAATGTACTAGGCGTTGGACGCGATGCTCAACCATCTGAAATAAAAAAAGTATACCGCAGGTTTATGCTAGAATGGCATCCAGATAAACATCATGGAAAACCAAGCGAAAAAGAAGCACAACAAAAATCCGCACTTCATGCAAGTGCTTATGAAGTTCTAATAAAAAAAGATCGAAGAGAAAACGCAGAAGCAGAATTTGCAAAAGCACTACAACAACCAATACTAATTGGGCGAAGAGTATTCTGTTTAGGATCATTATATGGTGTTAGAATTTATATTCCTTACAAAGACGGAGTTGCTATAACTAATTCTAGCAAACTCATTGGAGGCGGGAGCGAAAGTAGTGGCCTTAGTCAAAAAATAAAAGAAAAGCCTCAAGTTTACGGAGTTCGTAATTCTATTCTTGAAAGTTCTGAATCAGATATGCTTGAAATGTATTATAATATTCCTGAATCGGGAGAATCCTGGAAAGAAATGAGTGATGGATTTTTTAATCGTGAATCTGGAGGAATAGATGATCTTACTTGGATAAAAAATAATGATATTGCAGCAAATCATTTTATGAATCACAATTTTGAAGATGCAGAAATTCTCTTGAAAAGTATAAATCATAAAGTTCCTGGAAATATAATTTTCATGTACAGATGGGGAATCACACTAGAAGCAAAAGTTGCAGATAAAAAATATGAAGACATACCTAGCTTTCGAAAAAAAAGAGAACAAGCAATGGACACTGCAATAAAAATATACAAAGCATCACTCGGACAAATACATCGACGACATTATGTCGATAAAAGTGTGCGCAATGGACGCAACATTGCAAAACTAACCGTGATGATGCAACTTGCAGATGCATATGAATTTATTGGTGAAAAAGATGAAGCGAGAAAAAAATGGGAACTTGTGCGAAAAATAGATCCTAATTGTAAAGAAGCAAGTGAAAGAATTGCAACACTGCATAGAAAAATTGCAGCGAAATCTGAATCTGGACTTGGTTTTGGTAGACGAATAAAAGGATTTTTAAGTTTTGGAAAGAAAAAAGATGATGAAGATGACTCCATAGATAGAGGGAGTGCATTGATTAAAAGAAGAAGATGAAAAAATTGAAAATTAAATTGAATAAATATTAAAAAGAAAAAATTATTTTTTATTATCTGCTAAATAGCCATAAATTCCTTTTGTGAATTGTCGCCAATGAATTACTTTGTCCTGGACAAGCAGATCGTAATGTATTATGTGTTCTTCAATTTCTGATTTAAACAATTCAATACTTTCATTAAGCTCGTCAGGAGTTCTAGCATTCAAATAAATAATCATATCATAATCTCCAATCATTCTACCTGCATAAAAAATATTCTGAAGTTTAGCAAATGGTTTTTTTAAAATTTCAATAGGTGTTTTTTGATTTATTCTAACTAAAAGATAATATGTTACAAAACCTTGTTTTGAAAGATTAGGAATTGCTCCAAAGTTAAGAATGATTTTATTTTTTATTAAAGAAATTATTTTTTTCTTTACTGTGACTCTATCTATATTTAATTTTCTACTTATTTCTATTAATTGTTCTTTAGGATTGTCTGAAAGTATTTTTAGAATATCTAACTCTACTTTTGAATGAATATATTTGTTAAATTCTAAAGATACTGGAAAATTTCGAGTGGTTAAAATAGAACTAAAAGAATGATCTAATTTTTTCTGAAACTTTGTGTTGAGATCTAATACAGGATTTAATTGAGTAAATTCGAGATCGCACAAATGAGTTAAAATATTATATTCTTTAATTTTATTATTGCAAATATCAAATAACTCTTCGCGAATTTTATTTAAATGAAAACCATCTTTTGCATCAACTATTATTTGAATATCAAATCGTCCAATAAAGGTATTAATCCACATTACAAATTTGTGTTGTGATAATTTATTAAATAAATCAAGTTTATTTCTAAGTCCTGCTTCAAATTTTATTAAAATATGATATCTAGTAAATCCCAGTCTTCTGGCATCAATAAACAAAACATATTGTTTTAGAAATTCAGATTTTTCTAAATTCTTTATTTTGTATGAAACTGTATCTTTCGATATGTTCAATGCTTGAGCTAGAGTAGTTTGTGCTATACGGCAGTTCTGAGCTAAAATTTCCATTATTTGAAGGTCTTTTTTGTTCATTTTAAGAATAATGTAGAAAATAGTATATAAATTTTATGTATTTTTCTTAAAAATAGATGATCAGTTTATTATAATGGTGTTAATTTATTCTTTTCAAAGATTATTCGAGGTGAATTTAAATGAAATATATGAACTATTTAACAAGAAAAATAATAATTGGCCTGGCTGCAGCATACTTATCAGCATGCAATCCACTAACAGAAACACCAACAAAAAAAGAAACCTATGTTGGAACAATACAAGGATGTGGCGAAGTAGAACTAAAGACATATTACAATCCAGAAAAAACGCCAGAATTTGTAGTAAATATAGAAGCAGAATTGTTAGATGATCCAAGCAAACCATTTAGAAGACATTCAATGGTTGATGAAAATAATGATGGTATTTTTGAATATGGCACGTATCCTTACAGACCCAATGGAACAAATATTGTAATGAGTAGAAATGTTTTTAGTGAAGATATAGGATCTGAAAGATCTGATTTTAAAAAACTAAACCAAATTGTTAATTATGCTTTAGATTCAAGAGGAAAAGAATTAAAAAAAATGGAAAATTGAATTGAAAATTGAATTGAATAAATAGTAAAAAGAAAAAATTATTTTTTATTATCTGCTAAATGCCAAGGTAGTGCTACTGCAAATGATCCCTACAAACTCTTAATTGCTCGTCTGTATTTATCAAAATTTTCAGGGCGTGTAATTATTAAATCATCTTTTATTGCCCAATTCTCGTTGCTACCTGGTTTTCCAATTACAAAATCGTCGACAGTAAACGCTTCAATAATATTTCCTGTGTTGAGTTCAATTGCTCTTTGTCCTGCTGCGTAAGCCATTGCAAGTCCACCTGCAACATCCCAAATATGAAATCTATTCTTAGGAATAAATGACGCACCTTTTCCAAGTGCAGAATACAAAACATGAATTGCGCCAGCTCCAAAAATTCTAGGTTTAAGTTTTAGCTCGTCAGTATTTTCAACTTTGTAATGTTTGAAAAAATGATTATCAACGTACAAAAAAGGAGCAATACCTTCCGCAGGTTTGACTGGTTTAATGTGAGGAGTTAATTTTCCAGGAACAATAGTTGCTTCATATAATTTATCAGTATTATTAAAATAAAATTTATTTAATGCAGGAAGTGCAATCACTCCAAGAACTGGAACTTGACATTCGCCTGATTCTGTTTGATGTTTTTTCATAAGTCCTATTGAAATTGCAAACAAAGGAATTTGATGAGCAAAATTTGTTGTTCCATCAATAGGATCTACACTCCAAAGATAATCTTGTTCAAACAATGTTTTACTTTCTTCAATATTGGTTGTTGCAGATTCTTCACCAAGAAATGGAGGATCAAAAACTAATTTATTAATTTCAACTTTTATGTAGTCTTCCACTATGCCATCTGCAACAGTTACAAAAGTTTGGTCTGCTTTGAACTTTGTAGCTAAAGAATCAGGATCTGAAAAATACTTCATTGCAATGTTTGATGCGCCAGTTGTTAATCTAACTAACCCATTAATAATAGAACGGTCTATGTCTGCGTATAACTCTTCATTTTGTTTTTGTTTTTGTGTTTGTAATAATTTGTCGATTGCCATACACTCAGTAATGGATCTGAGTTATATAAGATTATACGTTAAACCATTATAACCATTATAATATTTTAGTCAAATTAGTAATTTTCAGTGGATACCTATATGAACTGATCAGGGTTTAGAGAGCCTATATTTGGCGAATTACGCAATTTTACTTTGTTTACCACTTATTAGTGATTAAAAATAGAAACATTTATATATCACAGGTAGTGCTAAATAGATACTTTGTTTAAAAAATGTTAATGTTATAGAATTTGATATATACAAAGCCTGAGACTGTTAAATCGAATATAAAAATTAAACAAAAAATGGCTGATAAAAAAGATCAAAAAAATGATGACCCAGATGATGGATCTTCACATACAATGGATGATTTATTCAACTATCTAGTTCCAGGACTCGTACGAATAGACATACCTCGCGAACAAAAAGAAACAGTCAGAAATTTTGTTAAAGAAACATACGATTCAATACAACAAAGAGATGGATTATTTGAAATGATTTCACAAAGTCAAGATGCTCAAGATATAGGCGTTGATGGACTAAACGATCTAAAAATAGTGCTTGGAAATCGCCAAACTTACGAGCAAATTCTAACAAACATAATTGCAGAAGGTGCAGCAAATCTAAATCTAAAAGAACATTCTCTAATAATACTAAGAAAACTATTAAAAAAATATGGATCAAGTGCTCTTCCAGTTGCAGAACAAAGTGCATTCCACGGAAGCAAACACCAAACAGATGAACCCAACTTTTTTAGAATAAGCATTCCAACACCCGAAGGAAAACATATTGAAGCATTCGGAAAATCATACGTTGATAAAAGAAGCATGGCACACGCTCATATTTTTCAAAGTGCACTTCATGGACTAGGATGTAATTTTGCACAACCACTAGATGTTTTAAATGAAGATTCTCCAGGAAGATATTTTATGTTTGACTTATTCTTAGACGGTGAAAATTTAGAACAACACTTCCAAGGAAAAGACCCAGCTCAAAAACTCGAAGTATTAGGCGAAGCAATTGATGAACTTTTAGTTCCAATGTACATGAAAACAATAGATAAAACAAAAGTAAATTCGAAATTGCTCAACGCAGTAAAAACAAGAAACAAAAAACGAAGTGAACTGCGAGAACTTAAAAAACAACTAGAACAAAAAGTTAATTATCATAATGAATTTATAGACAAAGTTATCTTGCGACCATTCGAACATTATGGAGCAGATGGACTTGAAAAAGCAAGAGCTCGAGGACTTCAAAAAGCAGCACAAGATTTAATTGTCTTCGTCGAGAAGAAAAGAGGAATAGAATATATTGTTGGAAAACAAAAAACTGATTTTGACAAATTTGTAAGAAAAACATGCTCACAAGAAAAAGAAAGTTTCTGGACAAGAGACGGATCAAAAGAAAAATCATACTTTAAAGCAATCTATAATTTACTAAGAGATATAAGACCTTTAATTGAAAGAGTAGATAAAACTAACAGTAAAAAAATTGATTTAATTACGAGAGATTGTAGACTTCCAAATGTGATGAGAGTAAAAACAGAAGATGCGAATAAAACTAATAATGGAAGAAAACTAACTCCTCTGGAACAACTTATTGAAACAAATTTAAAAGTAGGAGAAAACGAACACACCTATTTTGGAATCGATGTGGAACAATCAATGTATGGATCAGTACTTCAAACGCTATTTAATCTTACAAAAGAAGCAGACTTTAGAGGAGAAGGAGAAGAATTAGTATTTATTCATGATGCAGAAGAACAAGTAGTGAGATATTTTTACAATCAAGCAGATAATCAAATGAAAAATGTAAAAGTAATTCTTGATTCTAAAGATAAAAAAACTCCCGAAGAAAAAAGAATGCTAAATGAAATAAAAAATTTTAGAAAAGCATATTCTAATGAAAATAAATTCTTTGAAGCATATCAAGATATGGCAGCATATCAATGCATAATTAATGCAGTCAGATTTTTTGACGTAAGTCGTAATCCTGCACGAGTAAAGACTCAAGAAGAAAAAGAAATGTATGAAACAATTGCAAGCAAATATTTCCAAAGAGCAATTAATGGACTTGCAGGAGAAATGAATCCAGCAGGAACATTAATTAAAAAACGAGGAGACATTTTAGTTAGAGACATGGGAAAAAATGGCGACGAATTTGAAATGGTTTATGAGCCAAGAGAACTTAGACAGGACTATTGGAGTGTTAGACTTGCAGAATCTCTAAAAGAATATTTTGGAAATGAAATGAATGGTGGACTAGATGTACTACTAGACCCAATGACTGCAATAAGATCATATGCAAAACGAGATGGAAGTACAAGCATGTCACTCGTCGAGGAACCTGCACAACCAATAACTAGAAAATTACCTAGAAATATGGTAAAAACAACAGGTGAAAAATTAAGATCTGTTAATTGGAAAAAATTATTGATTGGAACTGCCGCAGCAGGATTGTTAGTTGGCGCAACTGCATTACTTTATGATCCAGATAAAACTGAACAAGTAAAAGAAGACACACCAATTAGTGAACAAAAACCAGATCAAGAAAAAGAAGAAAAAATAGAAGATAAATTAACTTACGATAATCCCTTATTAAATTTATTTAATCCTGAAAAAGTAGAAGTTGAAGCAGGAGATAACCTATGGAACTTATACAAAGAACATTATACAACAAATGTTTGCACAGGTGCTGAATGCACAGATGCAGCACAATTTGCAAGTGATTGCATAACTGCTCTTGAAAATAAAAAATATTCTCCGCAAATTAAAGTAGAAGGAAAAGGAAAAAAGAAAAAAGTAATGATTAAAAAAGAAAAAGGCGACGGATATAGAACCATCCGACCAGGAGATGAAGTTCCTGTAGATTCTGGTGTTGTGATAAAGTATAAATTAAAAATGAATGGAGAGGAATATAAGTTTTAGAAAATGACCAACATAACATTAATTGGAACAGTACATATCGACCATAAAGGTCATGAAAGATTAGCGAAAGCACTCGATCACCATAGACCAGATATTATTTGTTTAGAAGAAACACCCTTAGGTGCGACTAAGGGTTGGAAAACACATTTAGAAATGATGGAAAAATTAAAAAATACACCTTGGCACAGAATTTATTCTCAAGAACAAATTGAAAGAGTAAAAATAGAATTATTATCTTCTTTTTATGAACAATGGGTTCCAAAAAATTATAAAAATATAAAGTCAGATACAAAACTATATTGCATAGACGACAATGTTGAAATTCTAAATCCTCTAATGGGTTCAACTCAATCTGATTGGTTAATGCAACAACTAAGAGCTGGAAAAACAATAAAACAATTAATAACTCCTGCAGATATTAGCATAGCAGACTTTGTAAAAAATGGATCAGTAGAAGAACATCAAGCATATGTTGATTCAATATATGACGGAAATCATGAAGCTGAGCTGATACAAAAATATGGACGAGAAATATTTGATTTGATTGTTGTTAAACGAGATCAATTATTTGCATCAAAAATTAGAACAGTTCATGAAAAAAATCCTGACAAAAAAATAGTTACAATAGTTGGCGCAGGACATTTATTTAGTGGTTATGGCAGCAATACATATGACTTACTTGCAGACTTAAATCCTATGAGAGTTAAGTTGAAAGAATTTGATGGAATGTGATTCTTTATCGAATTTAAATTAAATTAAATTTTTTTAGAAAATTGATTTTTGATTAATTCTTAAAATTGTCGATAATATAAAGTAAAAAGAAAGTTGAAAAAAATTAATTCTTAACTTTTTGAACTAAAGTCTCAATGCCTCCTTGAGAAGCACCAGTAGCAAGTCCTACAAGAAATCCTCCAAGCGCTCCCACCGTACCAACACCAGCACCACAAATTGCTGCAGGCATTGATGTTACAACATAATCAATAATTCCCGGATCTTGTGCAACAGACATTATAGACGATACATACAAATAAGCAGTAACTAATGCAGTTGCGCCAAAACCCGCATAAGCTCCAACAACAGTATGGCGAGCTAAGTTTCTTTCCAAAGGATTTTCACTATTCCAATCCCAATCATTAGTTGAATCATAGATTTGTTCTGACATTTTATTACCTCTATTCAATTAAACATTTAATCTAATGGCTCTGGACGACCTAAAAGAGCTGTTCTGCTTCTTTCGCCATATGATTGTTTAGTTTGTTCTGTTCGTTCATTAATAGTCGTGTTTTTAAGCACTCTAAGACCACCAATAAGATCGCCGTCTAAAATCATAGGTTCCGTATCTTCTGTAGCTAGTTTTTCTAAAGCTGCAATAGCAGATTTATCACCTAACACTTCTTCACTAGCAATATATGGTTTTAATAGAACAGAATCTTCCATTAATTCGCTAACAATACCAACATATTTTTCTTCACCAGTTTTGTAAATAACAGATACAGGTTTATTTAAAAATTCTTTATCAAGTTCTGACATTTTATTACCTCTTAACTTAATCAAATTAATTATTCAATTTCACTCTCTTTTAATTATAGCTAAGAAAAACTAACTAATATATATATATATCGATTTTTATCACTTATTAGTAGTTTCAATAAAAGATCTCTTAACTTCATTTACTTATAAACGTGAACGTTCTACCGTTCAAAAATAGCGAATTATGAACGTTTTGATCGTAACATTTATAAATAAACGAGTATTTAGACTATTTATGACTGTAGAAGATTTAGAAAATTGGAACCCTTGGTGGAATACTAACAAAGTTCCTGAAATACTCAAAGGAATAGAGCGTGAAATAGATCCATTAATATTCAAAACCCTAAATGAAAAAGAAATAATAATACTAACAGGAATAAGAAGAAGTGGAAAAACAACAATAATGTATCAAATGATTGAACAACTACTAAAAGAACATGAAACTTCACAAATAATATATCTAAACTTGGATGATGAAAAACTGAAAATAAAAACATTAGAAGAAATATATGACCTGTATAGACAAGAGAAAAATCCAAACAAAAAAGCATTCATATTCTTAGATGAAATACAAAACAAAAAAGAGTGGGAAAAATTTCTAAAAAAATATTATGATATGCGCGCCAATGTAAAATTTATAATATCAGGATCATCAGCAAGTTTACTAAAACAAGAATACTCAACACTTTTGACTGGAAGAAATTTTACATTCAAAATAACTCCTTTAACATTTAAAGAGTATCTAAAATTTTCTGACATAGCAATAAATAAAATAGATTCAAAAAATAAAAATCAAATAATACATAAGTTAAATCAATTCTTAGAAATAGGCGGATTTCCAGAAGCATTTTTTAAAGAAGAAGAATTAAAAAAAATACTGCTAAAAGAATATTTTGACGATATAATTTACAAAGACATAATAAGCAGACACAATATTAATGCCAAAAAAATAAATGATCTAGCAACTTACCTATTAACAAACATAACCAGCCCATTTACAATAAGAAAACTACGAAATTACACAGGACTTTCAATAGATAGTATTAAAGAGTACATATCTTACTTAGAAGACAGCTTCATGCTAAAAATAATAACTCATTTTTCATACTCTCTAAAAGAAAAAGACAGACTTCCAAAAAAACCATATTGTGTCGATAATGGAATACGGAATGTTGCAAGTTTTAGATTTTCAAAAGATTTCGGCAGACTTGCTGAAAATTTAGTTTGGATAGAACTTAATAGACGAGAAAAAGATATTTATTACTGGAAAGAAAAAGGAGAAGTTGATTTTGTAATAAAAAATAAAGACAACTCATTAGTTGCAATAAATGTTTCTTACACAAACGAAATAAATGAAAGAGAAACAAATGCATTAATAGAATTTAAGAAAAAATTTAACAAAACAAATGAACTCATATTAATTACAAAAGATACAGAAAAAACAAATGATTCAATAAAATATATTCCCCTCTGGAAATGGCTTTTGGAAGAAATTTAAAAAAAAAATCAATCAAAACGCCAAACTTGTTTTGTTTCGATCATGATTTGATATCGATTCTAAATATTTCTTAGACATTATATTGATTAAAGGACGTTCATAGTGAATAAACTTTTTTTGAAGTTGTAAAAGATTTGATTTAGTTATCATTCTATTTTTATTAATAGTTGCAGTTATAGTCTTAGCTCTATTTGTAGTTTTATTTTTGTTAATTATTGCCCACCCCGTTTTGAATTAAAAAAATTAAATTTTAAAAAAATTAAAAAGAATGTGAGTTAAAATGGTAAACCACCTTAATCCACACCCCCTAGGTTTTGCCAGCCCGTTTTTTTTCTTTTTAGACTAATATGAATCCCTTAAAAATCTGAGCAAATGCGGAGAATCATTTTGGCCTATGGCCAAAAAAAATCACGACGAACGCCCTGCATGAATCGGGCGTTCTTACGCAATCACTCCAAGGCGTTTGCTCAAGAACATAGAGGGAATCATATTATCCTTGTTTTCTCTTTTTACTTTTTCTCAATTAAATTTTCCTCGGCAACTCTGATTGGAAGTAATGCGCTAAGCATCTCGATTAATTTTTCAGAAATTGCTAAAAGGAAATTTAAGAGTATAATATTATGTTTTGATTTTGTTATTTGATTGTCGTCGTAAAGATCCAACACATTCTTTTTTATCCTTGTTCTTAGATTAGTATAATCTATTGCTTTATCATTAGAATAATTTGAAACCAATGAATAAAATAATCTTAAAAGTTTGTTATCTAATTCCAAAACATCAATAATTTTCTTATCAATCTTTTGGATTTTATTAGTTACAACATATTCTAAAAATTCTTTGTAAATGTCGCCAGTATTTTCAAGCTCATTTACAATATAATACATCATAGTATTAGTAATTCTATCTTTATGCCCTACTTTATTCAAAAAACGTCTACAATAATTTGCAAATCGATTAACACTATCATCTCGTTGAACCAAGCTAGGTAACATACCCCAATTATCATCTTTAATTGCACCTAATGCATCATCTGCAATAGATAATTGTAAGAAAAAAATTCTATTCAGAATGTTATTAAAATCAACATCTGAAATAGAAGAAAGTTCTTTTAATGTACAACTTGATTTTCTTTGGTTAATAATTTCAAATCCAATCAGATCTTCTGAAGTAATCTGCACAATCTTGAACTCTTTTTCTGATTGAAAAAACACCTCAATTTCATCATACCCTGCTTTGTATAATGCTCCCATGGCGCGCTTTGCTAGATTTCCAAGCTTATGGATATCAATACTGGTTTTAAGAATCTCAGGATTTGATTTAGAATCAATCCTAAGAAAAAGACCCCCCTGCTGCTCCAGTATTTCCATTTCATCACCTTTCTTCACATTATGCTGGCGAAGCCACTTGGCAGGTAATGAAACCATAAGTGTTGCTGGACCTATCTGAGACACTTTACGCTTCATAAGAATTAGAAATTATAACACATATTTAAACTTTTCCATTTATTAGTATATTATAACACATTATAACAATATAATAACAAATGTTATAACTAATCGATTTATTATAATTTTTGTAAAAAAAAGAGGTGATGCCCCACAAATTTTTTAGAAAAATTTGATCAAAACAAGCTGGTACGATGTCCTCACTTTGTTCGGAATCGTACGAACCGGATGCTACAAGGTGTCAAGCATAAATGGTTACGCTCGTTTGAGGGGTCAAATTACCAAATTATGATATCGGAGATGAAATAAAATGAAATTAACAGAAATAAAAAATTCAAAACTTATGCCAATACTGCTTGCATGCGGAATTGGACTCGGTGCATGTGGTGGTGAAGGAACTGATGGTGGAAAAGATCAGACAAAACAAAGCAAAAAAATAGAAGAAACAATTCCAGAAGAACCCTCTTGGTTTTACTGCGAACCAAGTGAATTCTATACAGAAAAATTTACAATAGACGATACGGTTGTATTTACAAATTTTTGCCAAGATAAACTAAGTGTTGAAGAACGAATTGAAAAAGCAAAAGAGTTTAATCAATATGATAAACACGAAGGAGATCAGTATAAAGAATTAAATTGGAAATATGTTGTTGTAGAAGATGGTGTTGTTTTAATTGTAGCAGAAAAAAATAAAAAAAATACTCTAAAAGTAAGAAAAAAATCTGCTAAAAATATTAATTATACACAAATTGATTATTCTAATAAAAAATTAAAACAAAAAATAAAACAAAAGAAATTCGAACCTGGTTTTTTAGGTGCGCTTGAAAATATGTGCGGCGAACTTGACATGCACTGCATGGGACTATTATCAGTAATGGACTTTGAAACTGGCGGAACATTTAGATCCGATATTAAAAATAAATATAGCGGAGCTGTAGGCCTGATTCAATTCGTAGGAAAAACAGCAAGACATCTTGGCACCACCAAAAAAGATCTTGCTCAGATGAGTCAGGTCGAACAGCTCACCTATGTAAAAAAATATTTTAATCAATTTAAAAAACGTGCAGACTATAGCCAACCCGAAGATATTGGACTTGCAATATTTTATCCTCGAGCTTTAGGAAAAGGTGCAGACTATGTGATTGCAAAAAAAGGAAGTCGCACGTATAGACAAAATGCAAAGCTTGACAAAAATGATGATGGAAGAATTGCTTCTGCAGAATATGTTAGACCTGCATTGAATAGAAAATTAGTTTATGATTTATAATAAATAGAATAAGAATTTATTGGTGAGAAAATGAAATACAAAAAAATGATTTTAAGTGGACTTGGACTTGCAGCTTTAATTTCAATTGGAGGATGTGGCGATTTGAAAAAAGAAGAAACAACAGGAACGCAAGGAATCTCCAAACATACAATAGAAGACATCGCAATTGAACAACAAAAGTTAACAGAACAAGAAAGAAAAATAAGAGAAGAACAAATCAGAAATGAAAGACCTATTGCAAAGATAAAAATAGATTCACAAAAAAGTAAAATAGAAAATAAAACAGAAGCAAAACCAACAACAAATGTGCTAAAAACAAAAGTACCAAAAGAAATTAAATCAAATTATTTATGTGCAGTAAGTGCAAATTCAAGAGTGGAAATTGCAACTGATGATTTAGCTAAAGTTGAATTAAATAAATTAGATGAAGTTTTAAACTCATTTCAAACCCAAGAACTGACAGGAAAACTTGCAACATTAACCCCTATAAATAAGAATCCGATTCACCGAAGAAATGAATTGACAGGAGAATCTTTAACAGTTTATTTTAGAAATAAATCTTGGACATTACACAAAAATGATCTAATAGATATTTCAAATTATGGAAAAAGTCTAAAACCTAAAAAAGTTAGTAGTCTTATTGTAGAAGGACACGCAGACATAAATGGAAGTGAAACATTAAACAATTTTTTAAGCGAAGAAAGAGCGCAAGGAATCAAAACAGTTTTAGAAAGAAATCTTAAGAAAAAAATCCCAATAAAAATAGTTGCATATGGCAAAAGTAAACCTGCTGCAGAAGGAAATGATTTTGAATCATTACAAAAAAGTAGACGCGGAAGAATTATTTTGAATAAAAGCATTATTGCTCAAGGACTTGATTTGTTAGTATCTGACTTTTACTTGATTGATCAATCAAGTTCTATGAGTGAAAATTCTGGAACTGGAAAAACAAAATGGCAAGAAGTTCAGAGCTACCAATTTCCAAAAAAAGCACGAGTTTATGTTTTTAGCGGAAAAAATAGAGGGTGTACAGGACATCTTGAAACTTCAAAACCTTATGGATCAACTCCATTATTCAAATCATTGTACCAACTGGTTGACTCAATTGAACCAGGCAAAAGCATTACTGTGTTGAGTGATGGAAAAAATAACTTAGGACATACAACTCCAAGAGAAGTTTTAGATTTGGCTCTTGCAAGGAATATACAAATATCAGTAGTTGGACTGAAGTTATCTGGAGAATATAAAACTACACTGGAAAATATGGCAAGAATTACGGGCGGAAGTTTTTACATGAGTGCTGAGAATTGAAATACAGAAAGTAAACAAGGATATAATTTTCAGCTGTGTTTAATAATGTTTAATAATTAAATTTTGGAGGAAAAGAAAATGAATGAAAAAATATTTGCATTAATAATTGCTAGTTGTGTGGCTGTCGGAAGTTGTAATAAAATTGAAAAATCAAAACAAGAGCAAAAAATAAAAAAATGTGAAGAAATATCTGCTTTGCCAGACCCATATAGTCCAATGTTTTTGCAAAAAATTTGTTGTTACCACTCACCAAATTCCTCAAAGATCATTCCAGTAAAATCAACAGACAATCCAGTTCCACTAGAATTATTTTGTGAAAATGGAGATGCGAAAAAATTAATTGTGAAAAATCAAAATGAATTTATTACAGACTTAGTAAGAATGAGTAATGGAAAACTTGAAGGTTTACAAGAAGGTTGGCACGAAAATGGACAACAAAGTTACAAAGAATACTTTACAAATGATCTCCACATAGGTGTTGTTAGAACTTGGTATAGTGATGGTCAAAAAGAATCTGAAGAAACCTGGAAAAATGGAGAGCTAGATGGCAAGAAATTAAAATGGCACGAGAATGGGAAATTATGGGCAGATGATGACTGGAAAAATGGTGAAAGACATGGAGAATCAAATTTGTATGATCGAAAAGGAAATCTCTTTAAGACTGTTAAATGGGAACATAATAAAAGAGTGAAAGAAATTCAACATTCGGAAACATTTCAATTCTAATTTTTTAACTTCTTATAATGTTTTCATAATTTTTTATTTAATTTTTTGAGAATCAAATTCTAATAAATTTTAGAAACAAGCTAATAAAGCTTCATAAAGCTTTACATAAGTTTGTTTATTAATAATATTAGTCTAATAATTCTTGGTTTGAAAAAACCAGTTTATGAAGTCCTCACTGAAGGCATGAAGGAAAAGACCAGAGTTGAAACTTAAGATGGCACAAATAAGATTTGATTTTTCTTAGGTTTTTACTCTGGTTAACCTTCCCCAAAAATCATCCCCACAAAAAACAAACAAAAAACAAACCCAAAAAACAAACCCAAAAAAATACAAACCCAAAAATAAAGATGTGATAAAGAGGTGATAACTAATTGAGAACAGTGCGTAAATATTTAACAAAAACCTGAGCACCCCTAAAACTTCATCCAAACAAACCTCTAATGCAAAATATAATTCCTTGAAAGTATACGTTGCACAGTATAAATATTTAAATAACGTATGACACTATTTGAGAATAATAAAAACCAGGGGTGCGAAGGTTTTTTTAGCTTTTTTTTAGCTTATTAATGGAGTTAAATTGCTGAAATTCCTTTTTAAACAGCATTTAATGCTACTTAAAGTATTTAGTGCTTTATAATTAGTATATATAATAAACCGTAGCTTAGGGGGTAATAAAATGAGTAAAAAATTAATAATATGCTTACTTACAGCAATCATGCTGATTTTAAGCGTTTTTTCTGTATTTGCAGAAGAACTAAGCAATTATCCAGACTTCTTCAAAGACGGAGACGATCTGAATTTAGTAATTGCTATTGCAGATAACCCACACTTCTTAGATTTGTATACTGCAGATCATCTGAAGAATACACTCTATGAACAAAATAATTGTTCAGAAGCAGAAATTGAGTGTAACATCGAAGTCCAAGAGGCATCCGAAGTCAATCCCGCACTTAATCATGTGATTGCATTAGGAAATGATTGTAATAATGTTATAATTGCAAATGCAGTTCCTGATCCTTGCCCTGATGGAGTGAGCACATATGAAGGCGTTACCGAAGGATTTGTATACTTAGAAGGAAATGATCCATACTTAGTAAGTCTTCTTGGAGCAACACAAGAAAAATATCTTCTTGCAGCACAACTATTAGAAAAATATGCTAATTTTGAAGACTATTTCATGGGTCCTATGATCCTAGTGGAAATGATTCTTGATGATCACCTTTCAGTATATCCAACTGCCAACATGACAGAAGATACCCTTAAGCTAGAAGGCGATCACTCAACAACAATATCAACACAATTTACAGTATTAAATAATCAAAGTCTGGACATTAATGACTTTGAATTAGAAGTATCTGATCTTGTGAAAGATAATGATAATGAAGTTTTAATTTCTGCAGAAGAAATTGATCTAAGTGCGATCCATTTTGTATTAAACGGACTTGAATCAAAAGACTTTACTTATACAGTTAATATTCCAACACTACAACAAGCAGGAACATATGAAGGAGAAATTACACTTAAGCACAACGATAACTCATATGTAATTTTACCAGTAGAACTTGTTGTCAAATCTGCACCTGCAGTAAGTGTAGAATACACTGCACTTGACGATTTCTTACAAGGAACAAGTCAAGAAATGGAACTCAAAATTGTTAATGAAGGAAACGATCACATTATTGGAACATATGCTCTAAGCGATTTTATGAATGGCGCAGAGAAATTATTATACGTTCCAAACGATGGAGAATTCCCCTTAGCACTAGAATATATAGATCCTGAAACCAAAGGTGAACAATTAATTGAACTATTATTTGTAACATCAGAGAACCAAGTAACAGGAACATATGGTGCAACACTCGCACTTTCATATGCAGAAGAAGCATACAATGAAACATCACCAGTAAGTGTAGTTATTGAAGCAGTAAATCAAAACTTTGCAATGGTTCAAGAACCAACACTACTAGAAGTAGCACAAGGACAAAGTGGAACATTAGACATGACAATCACAAACAATGGAAATGTTGAACTAGACTTAAGCTATGAAGCTGATGCTGTTTTCAAAAAAGGCGATGTTGAATTAACATATGGTGGTGCAAGTAAAACAGGATTATTCACACTAGCTAAAATAACTGAAGATGAAGATGGAACAAAAACATTAACCTATAATGTGAATGCGCCATTTGATCAAGAACCAGGAACATACACAGCAGAATTTGCAGTAACACTAGGAGAAAACGATGCTCAAAAAAAATCAATGGTTGTAAAAATTCTAAAAGCAAGTCCTGCAGTTAGTGCAACTGTAACCCCAACAACATCACACGCAGTACCGGGTGAAACTGTAACTGTTGAACTAACACTTGCAAATACAGGAAATCTTAATGTAAATGTAGACTACCTAGTTGATGCAGAACTCGTAAGTACAACAAATGATACAAATACAGTAGTTGTTAGTGGAACATTAGATGCGACATTTAATGATATGGAATCAGGAGAAACTCCTGGAAGTGAAACAGTTATCCTAACATTAAATATTCCAGACGACCAAGCGCAAGAAACATACAGTGGAGAAGTATTTGTTGAATATGTAAATGTTGCACAAGGAAAAAGTGGAAACGTAACAGTGCCAATCAATCTAGTGGTTGAACCAATCAATAAAGAATTAACTGTTGAAAGTACAACCAGCGGAGCAATTGTTATTGATAGAACAACTGGAGAAGTTATACTAGATTCATTAGTTGTTGCAGAATTCAAAATAAAAAATACAGGAAACTGGCCATTAGTATTAACCGAAGCACAAGTAGCAGATCTGGCAAAAGATCTTAGCAATAAATTACCTGCTGAAAAGGTAAAAATACTTGTTGGTGAAAACTTAGATTTATTCACAACACTTGACTTAGCAGTTGATGCAGAAGAAACATTATATGTTCAAATCGATATGTTAGATGCTGAACTAAATACAAAAACATCTGGAACATATGCAGGATCTGTAACCTTATTTTATGGTGATGCTGACTCAGAAAAATTAGTTGTTCCAGTAGGTTATACAATTGGAGATGCAAGCGCATCAGTATCTATGAGTGGCTTAACATACTCTAGTTCTGATGATAATGATAAAGTAACTGGAGAAATTGTAATTACAAATGATGGTGCACTAACACTTAGCACAATTACAGTAAGTACAGATGCTACAAGTACAACAATCACAAATCCATTAGAACTAAAAAGTGCTCTTGCTGCAGGAGAAAGTATGACTGTAAAACTAGAAACTCAACTAGACTCAACATTTAATTCAGGAAACAATGTAAAAATTGGAGAACTGAAATTTGAATCTAACAAAGTTGACAAAACAGTTAACATTTATACAAACATCAAAGGTAAACTAGAAATTACAAAAGTTAAATTTGCAGGCGACACATTAACAAGCGATGGTAACACATTTGACAAAGAACTAGAACCTGGAGATTCACTTGTAATGACTGTTTATGCAAAAAATACATTTGATGAAGATATTGAAATTGAAGATGTTGAAGTAGAAGTTATTGTAAAAGGACTTGGCGAAGACGAAGATGATATCGACGGAGATGCAGATCTAGGAGATATTAAAGACGGAGATACAGAAAGTACAACAATCGACTGGGATGATGACGATGAAGTAAGCTTTGATGCAGATAGCGGAGATCATGAAGTTATTGTAACAGTTAGTGGAATAGATGAAGACGGAGTTGAACACGAAGATTCATGGACACTAACAGTAGAAGTACAAAGAGACGACGGAATATCATTCAGATTTAAAGATCTTGAACTAAGCAAAGAAACAGTAACATGCGGAAGCAGCTTTACAGTATATGTTGATGGAGAAAGTATTGGAGAAGACGATAAGTCAAATTCATACTTACTGATTAGCAGTCCAGATCTATTTGACGATCACAAAAAAACATTTGACATTGGAGCATATGATGATGATGATTGTGATGCAATTGACGATCCTGACGACGGATGTAACCAATTTGAGTACTCTAAAACATTTACAGTATCAAAAAATACAAAATCAGGAACATACGACGTATTAGTTAAGTGGTATCCAGAAATTGAAGAAACAAAAGAAATCACAGTTGATTGTGGGGACGATGATGACTCGATCTATGACGACGACGATGATTCCGATTCAAGTTCAAGCGGATCAAGCAACACAGGATCAAGCAATAATAATGCTGGAACTGATACAGGAACTGGATCAACAGAAAGCGGAATAAATCTTCAATACACTGGAGGACAATCACAACTTCCTTCAAGCGCATCTAGTGCATTTGCAACAAAAGTAACAGACACCACAGCTAACAGATCGGTTGTTGGTGGAGAAAGCATATACTTAGCACTACTATTGTTATTAATAGTGTTAGTTATTGGTGGAATAATTGTTGCAGCAGCAATGGTGCTTAAGAAGTAATTGAAAACTAAGTTTTTGACTTTGTTGATTTACTAAAATTTTTTATAATTTTTTATTTTTTAATCTTTTTTTTAAAATAATATTTCTAACTAGTTTTTTTAATTAAGTATTTTAATAATATAATTTGAAATGCTATATTTGAGAATTAATTTTATTTTAAATATTTACCATTTATTTTTTCTTAACCCATTCCCTGGTAATCCATTTTTTTGTTAGTGCTTCTTCCAAATCTATTTTTAATATTTTTGAGATCACAAATGCCAAACCTACCACATCAGACAATTCTTTTGCCATTTCTTTTTTAGATTGAGTAGAATATAAATATTTTTCAGGCCGACATTTTTTTTTATGAACTAAATAAGCTTGCATAAACTCCCCTAGCTCTTCATTTATTTTTAACATCAAATAATCCTCACTAATTTTAATTTTATCTCGTTTTAAATTAGCCAAGAATATTTTAGTAATTTGAGTTTGTAAATTTTTAAATTCCATTTTACACACCCAAAATAAAATAACAATATAAACTTTTCTAAATATTTATTCAACATAAAAAACTACCAAATTCATACACTAAGGCAGAAAGATTTATATAGCTAAAACACCATAATATTAGGTATTGGGGGAAATATTTAGCAAATAGGGGTTAAATTAATGCTAGTATTAATATCATTATTAATTTAGTCATTAATTGTTGCTATTAATACTGCTTGCTAAGTATTAACAAAAATACAATAAAATGGAAGAACTCTTAGACGCGATGAAACGTGAAGCTGAGGAACTCCGACTACAAGCGTATCTAGAAAAATATGGTGATTTGAAGAAGTTTGAAGAGAATCAAAAACTAGATAATAACTAAAGTGATACCTGTTCTTAGCAATATGTTACCCTAGAGAGATCTATTTCTTTGGAATTTAATTCTTCTTAGAATACTCTAAAATTAACTATTATTTGAACTATTATTATCTCCTTGAATAATATATGTTGCGATCAAAACTAAAAATAAAATTGATAAAACTACAGTTTGGAATGTAGGATCCTCAACAAAACTCAAAAATCTTGGAAGAGTGTGAGGAATGCCAAACGCAAAATCAATAATCATTAAAGAAATCAAAACAATAGTCAAGTAAAAAGTAACAAAAATTCTTGTACCCTCAATCCAACCCATTATTACAAGAATTATAATAATTCCAAATGTGAATGGAAGAAGATGTGGAAATGCGTGTGCAATATATGCTAAAATTATTAGAGGAATAAAATAACCATAATTTGCTCCTGTTAAAAATTTCTTTGGATCTTTCACAATAAATGTTAAAACAATAACTGCAATCAAAATTCCAAAAATAAACAAAGCAAAACCACCAATAATATTATTCATTATAATAATTGGATTAAAATCTTTAGGATATACTCCAAGAATATGAGGCACGCCAAGAATCAAAGACATAACTAAAGACACCATAACATTAGTTCCTTTATGCTCACCTAATGCTTTTGACTGAAGCAAAATAAGATACACAATACAGAACACAATAAGCATAGGAAGGATTACTTGAGGTAAACCTGATGCGACAACTTGATCAAACTCTTGGTTAGTAAACATTTAATTTAATTCCTCTTTTTTATTAATTGTGTATTTCTTCAACACTCGTAAATTGGCAGTGACGGTTGTACTAATTATGTAAACGTTGATCACTTATTAAAAAGTTTCGACAAAATCGACAAAGTATACAATATAACTGCATAAGATTGATCTTGAGATGGTACAAACACTTCTTTCTTTTTATGAACTGAAAAAATTCTCACTTGATTTACTAAATGAATCTGTTGAGTAATACCAGGATCAAGTGCAACATTTTTATCACGCAGTTTTGCAACAAGATTTCCTAAACCAATACCCGGATTTTTTTCTAAAATATCAAAACCTGTTGCGTCAAAATATTTTTTGTGAAGAGCACCCTCTAAAATTCTCCCACACAAAATTACACAACTACGAAAACACTCAGCTCCAAAACATTTTTTTAATTCATCTAAATCTGCTAAAAGATCTGGCAAAATATCTGCCGGAAGATTCGGAGTTTGAATAGGATACTGCTTAGGAGAAAGTTTAGGTAAAATTTTTTCAAAAGTAATTTGACTTAAAGTAAGTTTAATTTTACTAATATAATCCAAAGATTTACTCGGATCAAGATAATTTGAATCTAACTCTTTAATCCAACCCAAAAGCTCATTGACCTTAACTTCATTTTTTGAATCAAAATTATCCAAACTAGAAAGTTTCCAACCAGTACGTTTTAAAATAGCAATATTTTTAGTTATTGAATCCAAACAATATTTCTTTTTTTTCTCTTTAAAATCATACATAGCACGAGAATGATCAATATTTTTAAGATTATACTGATTAGTAATTGCTATAGAATAAAACTTTTCTAATACATCTAATGCTGCTTTAATAGTTTCAATAGGCATTAACTATAGATTTATTTAATTGATATAAATAAGTTTTGAAAGTAAATAAGATTCAAAAGTAAATAAGATTTGAAAATTGGATTAAATAGAACCAACTATAAAACATAGAAACTGTTATAAAAAAAGATTTGGGCCCACGCCCTTTTGCAAAAAGTAATACTGTTTAGTTATTCTTCTTCGTCAGACTCGTCATCAATTATTTCTTCATCTTCGTCTTCAGAAGAGTTATCATCTTGCATGTAATCAACATCACGCTCTTCCTCATCATAGTCATCACCAAAGTCGTCAACTTCTTCCTCTGTTTCTGCAATCTGACCTAGCTCAAAATAGTCATCGTGCTCTTCCTCTTCCTCGATCTCAACTCTTTTTTCTAATTCTCTAAGCATATTTTGACCCCCATAAACCTCATTTATTGTATAACCAAACTCGTTTAAAAAGATTTCTAAACTCCAATATATTTTTTTTACGCCTATAAAATGAACAACAAAAAAAACAAGTTTAATAATCAACGTCAGTCGATCTTTTATAAAGTTTTTTATATAAAAAAATAATGTGTTTATAATACTGATCTTTAATCCTATAAACCAACCGAAAAACCCTATTAAGAACCGATTCTCGCTAAAAACTAAGCATATTGATAATCAATTCATATTAACAATCAGCCCATATTAACAATCAATGCAGAATAACAATCGAGGCATAATAGCAATAAATGCGTAATAACAATCAATGCACACCATCAATAACTTCATCTGATTCTTCAGATTCACTCGATTCTTTATTCCAGAAATCATCATAATCAATAGGTTCAGGTATCTTTTGCACAATATGTTCAAAAGGTTCATTCTTCTTTCCCTTCTTAAGTGAAATACTCGCCATAACTAAGTTATGCATTCTCTTAAGAAATTCAGCACGATCTTCCATCTTCATAATATCTGCATAACCTTGCATCATAATATTAAATGCAAATGGACTTGGTATTTTAGTTTCGATTTTTTCAATTTTGATTTTATTTGATTCTATCTGATCTATTATACTAATAGAATTTGTCAAATCCATAACATCTTCTAAAACTTCACGCCTTGCTTCTTTTAAAATAGGAAAATCTTTAGAAATTCTTTTAACTGCACTCATCAAAATCATACTACTTACTTGTTGACGACCAACTCGCTTTCTTATTCCTTTGTAAGTTCTTAAAATCATAAGAGCTCTTCCTGCACAATGCCTAAATCGTCTGCTAAGAACTTGAGTTTTATCAATAGCTAAATCAAGAAGTTCATGAAAACGTTTTGATTCTAACATATTTAATGCTCGCTGTGGTTGAAGACGCTTTTTTGAAGCTACATAAAATGCATTATCATTAACACCAATTTCAACATCAATATGATGAGTTTTAGCCATTGCAAAAGCAACTGCACGAGAAAGACAATCATTAACTCGTCTTCCAAATAATGAATGAAAAATAGCATACTTTTTATCTTCAGATTCATACTCTTCAATCACTATTTTTTTATCGGATGGAATAAAACTATAATCAAATTGTTGCTTAAAATATTCATAAATACTATTTGCACCATTGTCATCAATGTACAAATAATCATTAATAAATTTTAAAATTTTTTTCTTAGATTCTTTTTTCTTAAAACGTTGATCTACAAGCTTACGAAACCTACCAATATCCGACGCTAAATCAAAACTTAATGGAAGCATATCAGAATACCACGACGGAACAGTCGGCTTTGAACCTGGTGCTTGCTCAACTTGTGCCACCATACCCCTACTAAATTTAAAACGATAACAAGATCCTCCAAGAACAAAAACATCCCTTGATTTTAACCTTTCCAAAAATGCTTCATCAATAGACCCTATAGTATACTCTCCAATCTTGACACTAATACCACTTTGATCAGGAATAGTTCCAATATTTGTCATGTATGTCACTCTTGCAAGTCTTCCTCTTTTTCCAAGCATACCTGTTTCTCGATCAAACCAAATCTTTGCGTAAATATGCCTATCTTCTAATTTAGTATATTCTCCTGCTAAATAATCAATAACTGCATTAAAATCTTCATAAGAAAGATCTCGAAAACAAAAACTTGATTTGATAAGATTCAATAAATCTTCTTTATGAATTTTTTCATTAATACAAATACCATAAATTTGTTGAGAAAGAACATCCAATGCATTTTTTGGAATATGAATTCTATCAATCTTTTTTTCAACTGCATTTTTTAAAAGAACACTACACTCAACAAGATCATCACGGTCAGTTACAATAATTCTTCCTTTAGTTATTGCATGAAGTTGATGACCACTTCTTCCAACACGTTGCAATGCTCTTGCTACAGATTTAGGACTACCCATTAAAATGACTAGATCAATATAACCAATATCTATTCCAAGCTCAAGACTAGTTGAACAAACAACACACTTTAATTCTCCACGACGTAATTTACTTTCAATTGTATGACGCATATCTTTACTTAAACTACCATGATGCGCGCCAATAGAATCCTTGTCAATTAATTCTTCACCATCAATGTCTGAACTTTCTTTTTGTTTTAATTCATTTTCTTTCAATTCACTTTCTTTCAATTCATTTTGTTTTATTTCGCTTTGGTTTAATTCGACAGGGTTTAATCCAATTGGGTTTTCAGGTGGTTTATCAGAATCACTACCCTCAATAACCTCTGTATAATTTTTAGGAAATCTTTCTTTAAGATGATGAACTAAACGCTCAGTACCTGCACGAGTATTAGTAAAAATTAAAGTAGTTTTATGTTTTTGAATAAGATCATCAATTAAAGCATAAGTTTTAGTCTGCAACTTATTGAAATCCTCGTTAACCACATCAGAAACTGGAGAGATAACTTTGAGATCAAGTTCTTTAATAAACTGAACATCAACAACCTTGCAAGATCTATTAGTACCGACGAGAAACTGGGCGACATCTTCTAATGGTGCCACTGTTGCGCTCAAACCAATCCTGCACATTCCTGGTGAAACCCTTTGAAGCATTTCCATTGTAAGACTAAGATGTACACCTCTTTTGTTTTCTGCAAGTGCATGAACTTCATCAACAATGAACCATTCGACATTTTTCAAATGATTTTGAAATTTTGGCGATGTTAATAAAATAGATAAAGATTCAGGAGTTGTGATTAAAATATGAGGAGGATTTTTTAACATATCTGTACGTTCTTTGGTTGAAGTATCTCCAGTCCTAGCTCGAACACGAATTCCTAACTTTTCATTATTTAATTCCTCTATTTCTTGAAGTGGTTCTATCAAATTTACTCTAATGTCTCTTGAAAGTGCTTTTAATGGAGACACGTAAACACAATAAACACGATCTTTAAGAATTCCTTTTTGCGCACTATCAACTAACTCATTTAATATTGATAAAAAACAAGTTAGTGTTTTACCACTACCCGTTGGAGCACTAACTAAAATATTATTCCTAGAATGAATCTCAAAAACACCATATAACTGAGGAAGAGATAATTCTTTAAATTTAGAAAAAAACCATTTGTTTACTAATGGACTGAGAACTTTCTTGATCTGACTAACAGAATCAGGCTTTTTTTTGAACTCTATACACTGTTGGGAATTACTATTTGAAATCATAATAGACCTAACTTAATTTTAGGTCATCTCTTTAAATAGTTTACGTCTATAAGTCCAGTGTCCAGTGAGCAAATCGAATTGAAAAAAGTAATCTTGACAAAACAAAATATTAGAATAATCTACGCCTAGAACAAAAAGAATTACAAGAAATAGTAGAACAGATGATTAACAAACTCAAACATCACGAAAAAATAAATAAATCTCATATTACTAAGATTTTAACAAAAACAATTATTTTCTTAAAAATCAATAGATTATTTAGAATTGTTGATGATAAAAAAATAGAACAAGAACTACGCGAGCTAGAAACCGCATTACAGTTAGCTCACCACTAGAGACTCTCTACAACAGTTCACACAGCTAATTATCCGATAGATTTATAAACATCTCATAAATCTTGTGCAATATGGCAAAAAAGACAAAAGGAATTAATGCAGCGACTAAATTATCTAAACGGCGCGATGAACAAAGATGGAAAGATAAATGGTTTGTTAAACGAGTAAAAAACCTAAAAGCTAAATCTGATCCGTTGCAAGGATCATCGCAGGCTAAAGGGATCGTTTTAGAGAAATTACAGCTCGAAGCAAAGCAGCCGAACTCAGCTATGCGTAAATGCGTAAGAGTACAACTAATCAAAAATGCAAGACAAGTTACTGCATTCCTACCTGGAGATGGCGCAACAAAGCTAGTAGATGAACACGACGAAGTAATGATCGAGTGTATTGGCGGAAACATGGGTCGTTCTAAAGGAGATATTCCAGGAGTAAGATGGCAAGTAACAAAAGTTAATGATCAAAGCTTAAGTGCACTTTTAAGAGGAAAGCTTGAAAAAGCTCGTAAATAAAAATGGTAGAAGAAATATTAGCATTCAATAGATGGAGTTTACAAGGAGTTACAATAGAAGATGAAGGATTAAAATCAGCAATCTGTCTAACACCTCGAATTGTACCAAGAACGGGCGGAAAAGCAGCAAAGTTTAGATTCCACAAAACAGATGTGTTTGTAGTTGAAAGATTTATCAACAGACTTATGACAACAGGACACAGAGCAAAAAAACACAAAATCACTTCTGGACACCAAACAGGAAAAGGAAATACTGTATATAATATAATGGTTAAAACCTTAGAACTCATAGAGAAAAAAATGAACATGAATCCTGTTGAAGTATTAATCAAAGCTGTTGAATATGCAGCACCTAGAGAAGAAATTATCACAATCGAATATGGTGGAGCAAAATACCCTAAAGCAGTAGAGTGTGCACCCCAAAGAAGAGTTGATCAAGCAATAAAATTAATGTCACAACTTGCTTATCATAAATCATTCAATACTAGAAAAAGCATGGTCGATACACTAGCACAAGAAATAATGGATGCATATGAAATGAAACCAACAAGCGGTGCAATTGCAAAAAAACTTGAGCTAGAAAGACAAGCAGATAGTAGTAGATAAAAATAATATTTCTTTGATCTTGAAAAACCCAAAGCATTGTTCAATAGATGAGGTGTTACTATGAAAAAAAACGATGTTAGTAAATGGTTAAAAATTGAACTTGTTCTACTTTTAGTTATAGGAATTGTTGTAATTATGAATCAAGTTTCAATAAATAATCTTGCGACAGGAGTTGCAGGATGTGTTGGCGGAGTTGTAAAAGAAACAACTAAAACAGACTCTCTAGAATTATCTGACGACGCAGTAACTGTAGAGTTTTATGTAATGAGTCAGTGTCCATACGGAACACAAGTAGAAGATGCGATTGCACCAGTACTAAAAAGTCTAGGTGAAAATGTTGATTTCCAGTTAAACTTTATTGGCAACAATCAAGGCGGAGAATTATCATCAATGCACGGACAAACTGAAGTTGATGGAGCTGTTGTGCATTTATGTGCTAAGAAATATGAACCTGTAAAATACATTGACTTGATAACTTGCATGAACAAAAATGCAAAAGCGATTCCTGGAAATTGGAAAGGCTGTGCTGAAGAAAACGGACTCGATGTTGAAACAATTGAAGACTGTTATCTTGGTGAAGAAGGACAACAACTTACCGCAGCCTCTTTTGATGCAGCAAGTGCAAAAGGAGCTCGAGGAAGTCCAACAATATACCTTAATGGAGTACCATACAAAGGGCAACGAACATCACAAGGATTCCAACAAGCAATTTGTGCTGAGTTTGCAGATGCTCCAGAAGCGTGTGGAGATGTTGTAGCGAACTCTGGAAGTGCAGTCCCTTCGGGAAATTGTTAGATGTTTGATAATTTTTTAAATTTTTTTCTTATCTCTTTTTTAAAATTTCACAAAGCTTCGATTCTAACTCTTTTTTATCAGGAAGATAAAACGGATATTTTGACACAAACAACTTATTTGATAAACCTCCCAACGCATATTTTACAAGAAAATGATCTTTTTCAGCAGATAAAATAATACCTATAGGTTCAGCATCTCCTATTTCTTTTTCTTCTTCTTTAAAATAATTAAGATACACATTCATTTGACCAATATCTTTATGACTAACTTTACCAATTTTTAAATCAAACAATACAAAACACCTAAGAATCCTATGATAAAAAACTAAATCTACATAAAAATGATTATTATCAAGAGTGATTCGAAATTGCCTTTTTACAAAAGTAAAACCTTTTCCAAGTTCTAAAATAAACATTTGTAAATTATTAATTATTTTCTGCTCTAATTCTTTTTCAGAATGCTTTTCGTTCTCAGAAATATTTAGAAATTCGAAAATATAAGGATCTTTAACAATATCTGTTGCAGAAATTATTTCAAACCCCTTTTGAGAAATATCTAAAATCTGTTTTTTAGGCATTTTCGAAGTTACTCGATAAAATAACGCAGAATTAATCTGCCTTTTAAGTTCTCTCACAGACCAATTTTCAATCACTGCTTGTTTTTCATAAAAGTTCCTTGCAACAACATCACTAAGCCCTACCAATTCAACATAATGACTCCAACTTAATTTTCCAGACACTGTCTGGAATGTTCTATATTTAATATAAAATAATCTCATAAAATATACATTACTTTTACTAAATCCTGCACCATATCTTATTTTCAAATCTTTTGATAAATTTTTCAGAATCGAATAACCATATTTTGCTTTTTCAGAACCATTCTGCTCATACTCAACGATTCGCCTACCTATTTCCCAATAAGTCTTCACAATAATTAAATTAACAGCCCTATACGCATCAGTTCTGCCTTTCTCTAAAATAGTCCCTATATTTTCAATCAACAAATTATAATTATTTGACTGAATTTTTTTGATATTCATAAATCACATTAATTAAATAACTAGTTTATAAGTTTCACACGCGCATGTCCAGTGTCCAATGGTTCTCGACGGAAAATCTTTCAGAAAAGTTGAAAAATATTTGGAATTGTTGGAGGGATTATTGGAAAAGTAAAAATATTTTTAAGAAATTATAATTAATTTTAAGAAAAATTTAAATAAACTACTAGTTTAAATTTTATTATGAGAGCAGATATTAAACAAAAACTTGAAGAATATTTAGACTCAGAATTAGTTTTTGAAGATATTTTAATTAGTTCAAAAAATAGAGTTCTCAAAATTACAGCAAATAATAAACACTACATATTAAAAATTTTTAATGCTCAAGAGATGGGATTTGTTAAACACCAAAAAAGTCATTTGTTAAGTTTTCAAAGAGAATTAAACGCATTAAAAATATTTTCAAAATTTGACGAAGTTCCTAATCTATTAACTTATGGAAAAGATTGGTATTTAACCAACTATTTTTCAGGAAAACAATTAAAATATAATATCAATAGTTGTAAAAAAGCGCTTGATTTCATAATAAAGATTCATAACCTGAAAACAAATAGTGGTTCTAATGCTGTCAAAGATTATAAAGATAAATTAGAAGAAGCAAAACTAAGATTAAATGAATTCTTACCTCAAAAATATTGCGAAAAAAAACTATTCAAAATTTTAGACGCATTTAGTAAATATTACAAAATAATTAAAACAGAATCAAACTGCACAATACATGGAGACTTTGTAAACAGAAACATATTAGTTAATAAAAATATATTAATAATTGACTGGGAAAACTCTCGATTAGCACCAAGTGCAGAAGACTTAGTATTTTTTATTGAATCTTTGAAAATTAGTTTAGACGAGAAAAAAGAACTAATCAATTATTATAATCAAAAAACAAACAAAAACCATCCTAATAAAATATATAAAATTCTAGAATTATTCTTTCAATATAGACTACTTGGAACAACAGTTAGAATAAAACATAAAAATATAGACAAATATTCAGAAAAAATAGAAAAAATTATTGAAAATATATATTCTTTGGATGGTGAAATAAATGTTATTGAATAGAACTTATAGAATTTGATTTAACTTTGTTCCAACGAATTAATACTATAATCCTTTGAACTAATTACAACAATTTACGTACTTCTTTTTCTAATGATTCCTTATCTGGTAAATACAATTTATATTTAGACACAAAAAGGTTGTTACTTATCCCTCCTAAAGCAAATTCAACGTCAACATCATTTTTTTGTGCTGCCAAAATAAGACCTATAGGTTTATTATCCTGCTCTGTATTTTCCTCTTTTGTAAAGTAATTAAGATAAAGATTCATCTGACCCACATCTTGATGCGAAAAATCACCTAACTTAAGATCAATAAGCACAAAACATTGCAGTATCCTGTGATAAAAAACTAAGTCGACGTAAAAATGCTTAGTTCCAATTGATATCCTATATTGATTAGCAACAAAAGTAAAACCTTTTCCAAGCTCTAATAAGAACATCTTTAAATTTTCAATAATTTTATTCTCTAAACTTTTTTCATTTAATTTATTATGCTCAGAAATATTTAGAAATTCGAGAATATAAGGATCTTTAATAACATCTTTGTGAGTTTTAATTATTTGACCTTGTTGTGAAAGTTGTAACACTCCTTTTTTATCTTTACTCAAAGAAAGTCTATGAAAAAGAGCTGAATTAATCTGTCTCCTTAGTTCCCTTACAGACCACATTTCTTTACCGCATTGTTTTTCATAAAAATTTCTTTCTAAATCATCATCTAAGCTTAAAAGTTCAATATAGTGACTCCAACTTAATTTGGCAGACACTGTCTGCCAAATTCTATATTTACCATAAAACCTCCTCATATCCAATATATTTCGCCTACTAAAACCTTTACCACACTTTAATTTTAAATCACGAGATAAACAATCTAACAAAGAACTACCATAATCTGCTCGTTCATTACCTCTTTGTTCAAAATCCCTAATCTGTTTCCCAATTTCCCAATAAGTTTTTACAAGAATTTTATTAATAGCCCTATATGCTTGAGTTCTACTGCTTGTTAAAATATCCCCTATATTTTTAATCAATAAATCATAATTATTTGACTGAATTTTTTTGATATTCATAAATTATATTAATTAAATAACTAGTTTATAAGTCTCACACAACCAAGTCCAGTGTCCAGTGGTTCTCGACGGAAAATCTTTCAGAAAAGTTGAAAAATATTTGGAATTGTTGGAGGGATTATTGGAAAAGTAAAAATATTTTTAATGAAAATATTATTTCAAAAAAAAATAAAAAAAAGATAAAAATTAAAAAAAATTAATAAATTTCGTGCATTCTGTATATTACACCCTCTTTAAGTTCATGTGCTAAGCATATTTTTAATCCTAAGTTATCTTTTTTGTAAATACATTTTTTTCCTGATAAAAACAGTAGAGATATTTCTCTACCATCAATACCTCCTGATAAAATTCCTTGATGTACTAATTTAGGATGTTTAGCTAGTCCAAGTTTTCTGGATTCTTCTCCAAAATAATTATGCATGAGTAAATCAGGACATACTCCATTTTCAGTGTAACCTGAACGATCAGATTTAGAAAATATTCGCAAATAATCCTTTTCTTCTGTATGAAAAAGAGCATATCTATGATCATCTCCAAAATTAATATTTCCTTGTTCTACTTCACCTACGAACTCATCAATTGTTAATAATTTTGCTTTGCTATCTGCATCAAGAATACTTGAAAAATACTTATGCTTTCTCAGTTCACGAATTGTATCTGTTTCAAAACCTTGCTCGCGTAATTTATCTCTTGTCTTTGCAGAACTACTTTGATCTAATGCACATACTTTTTCGCATAAAGTTCCTACAGTAGTAATACCTAATTTTTTCAAATTTTCTCTTATTCTAAAAGAAAACCGTTCGTATCTAATGTCTCGATCATATTCTTCTTTTAGTATTTGTTTTATATTTTTTTTCTCCATTGTTTTCATGTTTTTCACCTCGTTGTTATTATGTAATGGTAAAATCCTGAAGTATATTAATCCTTGTCGTACCATATATGTACGAAACATTTAAATATCAGTGTTGGATGATGTATTGTATGAACACAGACGCTCTAAGAAAAATAGGACTAACCCAAAACGAAATAAATATTTATTTAGATCTGCTAAAAGCAGGAACAAGCACTGCCTATGAAATAGGAAAAAGAACAGGAATCTATAGAGTTCATGTGTATGATAAGTTAGAACAATTAATGAATAAAGGACTTGCAACACATATCTATAGAGGTGCTAAAAAACATTTTCAAGCAACACCTCCAGAAAAAATTAAACAATATATAGAAGATAAAAAAAATATATTAAATTCACAAGAAAAAGAAATTGATTCAATCCTCCCCGAATTAGAAGCAATGGCAAATCTTCCAAAAGAAGATACGTTTGTTGAAGTATTCAAAGGCAAAGAAGGACTAAAATATTTTTTGAAAGACATAATTAAAACAAAACAAGAGGTTTTAGTAACAGGCATTGATGATCAAAAATATCAAGAAACAATACCTATTTTTATGAAACAATACTTTCGTGACTTAAAAAAAAATAAAATTAAAGAAAAAATAATAACTGTCAAACGTAAAAAAGTATTTTTATTTGATAAAAAACTAGCACCAACAACACAATACAGATTTTTAGATGCAAAACAATTTAATCCAACCAATACATTTGTGTATGGAAATAAAGTAGTTATTGTTACCTGGGAAACTCCTGTTACTGCAGTAATGATCAAGAATGAATCTATTGCAAAAACATATAGAAATCACTTTGAATATTTATGGAAAGTAGCAGATTTGCAAATATGAATAATTAATTGAATTAATCAAGAGTTGAAGAAAATTCAAAGAAAAATTTAAATAAAAAATAAAAACAAACAAAAAAATTAAAATGCAGGAGAATAACAATTACAACTATTTCTTTTTGTTATTTCTATTCCTTTTTCTTTAAGATAATTTGTAATTATCTTTGTCATTTCTGTTGCTTGTTCCATTCTTCCTTGATCTCCAAATGATTCTAGTCGTCCAGGACACATACTGACCAAAGGATTTTCTGTTGTTAATGATTGAGCAACTTTTCTTGCATATTCAAATTCCATTGAGTTATCTGCTTCAGCAAGAGTCATTCGTTTAATATTTCCCACATGATATTGCGGAATTTCTAAACTACTACAAGGGAAAATCTCTCCGTCATGTTGTACAAAATACATACCTTTATTTCCTGCAGGACATCCATTACAACCTTCACTAACTCCCTTTTCTGCTTTGTAAACTTCAGCAGCAAAAGTTCCATCTAGCGCAAGTCTAATTTGTTCATCACCCTGGACATATGTTTTCATTAAAGCATCAAAATATTGTTGCGAATCTGCTTCTTTTAATCCATTTGTTTTAGCATTTCCTGTTGAATTTAATTCTAACAAATTAATTTTTTCAACGCCTAATTCTTTCACAGCAAAATTAACATACTCTTGAATTGAACCTACATTTTCTACATGAACTACATAATTAGTTGCAACAGATAATCCTTTTGCTTTGGCTTCTTTAATAAAAGATACAGCCCTATCAAAATGAATTGGTTGTCTTAATTGCCCATATATTTCTGGTGTTTCTCCATCTAATGAAACAGTTACACCAAGTTTTCCAGGATTTTCGCCTGACAATCTATACAGTTCTGATTCAAACTTATCAGCCATGCAAACTCCTTCAGTAGTTATTGATGCAGATAATCCTTTTTCTAATGTAGCCTCTAGTAAACTTACTTCATTAAGTCCTAATGCTCCTGCTCCATTTTTTAAAACAACATGTCCATTTCCAAACTCTGAAAATTGTTCAATAACATCTAACCAATCCACATCACAAGTATTTGTTGGTTTTGCACCAAGATAACTTTCAACAGAACAATGTTTACAAGGTGTTGTTGATGCCAGTGCACAATAATTTTTAGTCTCTAATACTAAAAGACCAGTTTCCATTTTTTGTTTATTTGATTTTCTATTCATTTTTTTTACCTCCTAATTTAAAGCATAGATTTCTGCTAACTTGGGTACTGCTTTTCTACTATATAGAATTGCTCCTCTGTTATACATTTTTTTTTCAATAGACAAGCGATTCCAAGAGTCAACCATCGCTGGCAAAAGAGTAATATGTGCAGTACAATCTAAAATAATTCCTAGAGCGTTATTTGTAGTGCTATAAGTACGTCTTTGTTCGAACAACTCCTCAGCATCTTCCCGCGATATATTTTCGATTACATTAAACTCTTCAAAAATATTTTTTTCATCAGTAACCATATCAACTGATAATGCTTTTTTATGGTCATAAAATGAAACTCGCAGGAAATAATTACGTCTCTTAAATCTAGAATGATCCATGCTAACCCACGTTCTTCCAATTAATTCACAACTATCTACAACTTGTTTTCCAATTTTTGCTTCTAATTTTTCTTTATTCATTTTTAATTTACCTCTTATTTACCTCAATCATAAAATCATTGAGTATGAAATAGTAGTAAATTGGAAACTATATAAATTATTGTTGTAATTTTGCGACAACACAAGAAAGTTTTATATATGTCCTAAATCATTCTATATACTATGTCAGAAATCGAAAAAATACTATCTAACTTAGGATTAGAAGAACAGGAAATAAAGACATATTTAGCACTACTAGATTTTGGAGAATCTACTGCAACCAAACTTTCCGAAAAAACAGGTCTTGGAAGAGTGCATATGTATCAAATAACAAACAGGTTGATTGAAAAAGGACTCGCGTCATATCTAATTAAAAAAAATGTGCGATATTTTTCAGCGGCAGATCCTGAAACATTGCTAAAAGAGCTAGAAGAAAAAGAACAAAATCTTAAAAAAATCCTTCCTGAATTAAAAGCAAGACAAAACATAGTTAACTTCGAAACAAAAGTTGAACTATTTAGAGGATTAGAAGGAATAAACACAATTTTAAAAATGATTTTAAAAGAAAACAAAGATTATGTTATGCTAGGAGGAGGTGAACAATTTTCAAGCAAAGAAGTAGAAATTATTACAACAATATTCATAAAACGAGCAGAAAAATCTAAAATTAAAGGACGTGTTTTGGAAAGAGAAAATGCAAAATTTATTGTTGGAAAAAATGAAGAATATAGATACGTAGATAAAGAGTTTATTTCTTCCACTACAAGTGCTACGTGGGGAAATTATCATGCGATTTTTGTATGGACTCGACCATTTCATGTTATTTTAATAAATAACAAAGAAGTTGCAAAAACTAATCTTGCAACATTTAATCACACCTGGAATTTAGCAAAAAAACCAAGCCAACAAGATAAAAGAAAA
The DNA here is from genome assembly GCA_018668595.1 of Candidatus Woesearchaeota archaeon. Classification (GTDB taxonomy): domain Archaea; phylum Nanobdellota; class Nanobdellia; order Woesearchaeales; family UBA11576; genus JABJCP01. The sequence continues at coordinate 30,723 of JABJCP010000009.1, read as the reverse complement.
AGATTAATTAAATAATAAAATTTATTACTTAAGTTCTAGAAAAGTTTAAATAAAAAACAAGACTGATGAATTAATATGACAATTAAATGTGTGCTATTTGATACTGATGGAGTGATTGTTTGCTACGGGGAAATGTTTAGTGAACGGATTTCTCGAGAGAATAATATTAATTCTGAAGATATAGCTCCATTCTTTAAAGAAATATTTGTTCCAAAATGCATGATTGGACAGGCTGATTTGAAAGAGGAAGTAGTTTCGTGGCTGCCTAGGTGGAAGTGGGAAGGAGATGTTGATTCACTTTTGAAGTATTGGTTTGATTCTGAGAAAAAAATAAATAATGATGTTAAAGAATTGATTGTTAAATTACGAAAATCTGGAGTGAAATGTTATCTTGCAACAAATCAAGATAAGTATAGAACAGAATATTTGAGAAACGAAATGGGATTTGGAAAACTATTTGATGGAATCTTTTCTTCTGCATATTTAGGATGTAAAAAACCATCACAGGATTTTTATTCTGAAGTTTATAACGAGTTAGGTGAGTCTTTTTCTAAAGATGAAATTTTGTATATAGATGATGAAGAAAAAAATGTAAATGCAGGACTAGAATTCGGATTCAAAGTTGTGCTGTTTAAAAATATTTCTGACTTGGATGGCGTGTTTGATGAGTGACTCAGAACCTGAAATAATAATTTTAGTTGATTCTAATGATGAAATAACCAGTCATAAAGATAGGAAACTTTGTGGTGCAGATGACATATATCGAGTCTCAGCATTATGGATAACTAATTCTGCAGGGAAAATATTACTTGCGCGAAGACATAAAAATAAAAAACATCATCCAAGAAAATGGGGGCCTGCAGTAGCTGGAACAGTTAACAAAGGAGAAACATATTCTGAAAATATAATCCAAGAAGCAAAAGAAGAGCTAGGAATTGTTGATGTTTCTTTTAAAGTTGGTCCAAAGACTGCTCCATCAGGAAAATTTAAACATTTCACACAATGGTTTATTGCAATTATTGACGCTGAAATTGATTATTTTACAATACAAGAAGATGAAGTTGAAGAGATTAAATGGTGGAATAAAGAAGAACTGATTAAATCATTTAAGAAAAATCCTGAAGAATTCTTGTCAAAAGTTAGGAAATATTTGGAAATGTTGGATTAGTTAATTTATTTTTTCTTTGCAGTTATTAAAATGAATTTATACGGAACAGTGAACTCATTTGGTTCTATTGCATTATTAAGATCTTGGATTAGTTTTGATTGTTTATCGTTTTCTAAGTTCTGAACCCAACCATAAGATATTACTAAGTCGATGTATTTTTGTTTTGTGAAGTTCAAGTTAGATTGGTAAGATTTTGTTGTGATGTTATTGAATAAATCTTGTTTATTTTTTAATTCTGTTAATGTTTGACCAAAACTTTCCAAAACTAAAGAACCTGCAGGTCCACGATTAGGAGCACTGTATTTATCAAGGACAATTCCTACTTTTTGAATGATTTCAGATTTTTCTTTTTCCTGATACGACCAGAATATTGCGAGTTTTGAATTAGGATTATTAGGATTAAGTAAATCATGTGCTTTTTTATATGCTATATTTTTATCGAGCCAATGCCACGCCATGCCTGACGTGATTAGATCAAATTTTTCTGTTTGATTATTCTGATTATTTTGATTAAAATCAATATCTTCAAATCTTCCTGCAAGGAAATTTGCATTTGGACAATTAGTTTTTGCAATAGTAATCATTTCTTCGCTAAGATCAGTTCCGGTAATTTGAAAACCTTTTTTTGCTAATATTTTTGTCGCTTGACCAGTACCACAACCAACATCAAGAATTTTTGAGTTTGGTTTTAATTCTTTTGTAATGTCGTCAATTAATTCTTCAGGATAATCAGGTCTAGCAAGATTGTATATTTTGCTGATGTTCCCAAATGTTTTTCCTTCAGATGGATTTAAAATCATAGAAGTGATGGAATCTGTGTGTGAATATAAATTTAACTGAATAAGAAATTATTTTAAGAAAAATTTATAAACCTCATTTAATAAAGTAGTGTTGTTAACATGAAAATTGGTGAAATGATCAAATTATTTAAAGAAAATCATAAAGTTCTTATGATCACTATAAGTACAATTCTATTATTTATTATTGTAGGTTTGCTAATTTATACACTAAATACTCATAAAGATTCTTTTCCTGAACCTGAAGAACTCCCTCGAGACTTTCCAATTCATCCACAAGCAGTAGAAGAATATGGGTATACTGCAGGAGTGATTACTCACTACACATATAATATCCCCCTATCTTCTGAAGAAGTAAGATCATATTATGATTCAATAGATGAATCAGTTTGGCTCGTCGAGAAAAATTGGTTCGAACAAGGAGATGGAGAACAAAAACATTTCAAAACAGAAGATTACAATCCAAAACCCGGAGAAAAAGCAGGAAGATCTGTTCAAGTTATTCTGAGTTCTAATGAAGTAGATGATACAACTAAATTGATAATTGTTGCAACCATAAACTCTTAATAATTCTTGATAACCACTAATAATTTTCAATAAACCTTTTTAAATTTAGATAATAATTAATAAATCTTAATTTAGTTCTTATATTGTTAATATGTTATTATTAATATTTTAACATTAAATTTGTAAAAAAGTAGAAACATTTATATTTAATGTAACATATACATATTAAAAAGATATTTTAAAATTGAATTTTAAAATAATATAGGGTTAATAAATGGGTTTAAAAAGAGGTAAAAAGTACATTAATCTATTTTGTATAGCTTTGCTTTTGATTATATTTACTAAAATTGCATTAGCTCAACCAAGCCACAATTTAATAATAAATTCTACTGATACTCAAATAAATTATCTAGATAATTCAACATTCAACATATTATTTTCTCATAATGATACAGAAACAGTAGAAGACCTTATTTTTAATAACACACTCCCCTCAGGCTGGGGATATATTTCAGATTCATGGAGTGTAACAGGTAACACTAGCTTTGTTAGCTTGCAAGTTACTCCTCAAAATTTAATTTTTTCAACAGAAAGTTTAAACGGAGACTCAACAATAAATATTACTTTTGAGGCTTTTTCAGGTTGTTCTCCTGTAAATGGAACGAATAATACTGTGAATGTAACATACCAATGGCAAGACGAGGGAATACCTCAAGCAAATGTGAGCGTAATAAATTCATCAGAACAAATAACTGTTAATGCACCAGCACTACTTCTCACATATGCTCCTTTACCCCAAGTTAGTAATGTGAATGAATCAGATTCATGGCAAGTGCTTTTGGTTAATAATGGAACTGGAACGGCAAATGGAATTTTTGTCAATCACAATCTTGAAACAGGATTTTCATCACCCTCATTTACTGCATTCACAAATGGAACAGAATCATTTTCAGGAACAGGATATAATAATAATCTTAGTGTAAATTGGTCTCTGAACATATTACCTGGAAAAACTTGGTACACAACAATTTATGGAACGCCATTTACCTGTGATGAGAATCTACTTGACTTTAATGTAAGTATAACTGCAGGAAATGGACAGTGCTCTTATTATACTAATACCACCTTAGGAGAATCAAATCTACGACGAGTGAGAGTTTTAAGAGCAGATTACTCTGCAGAAATAGGACAAAATAAAAGTCAAACAATACATGTTAATGTTGACTGTGATTCTTATAAAAATTTTACATTAACAGAAAGTCTTGCAAGTGTTCAACAAATAAGAATAAAAAATGTTACTAGCACAAATAATGGTCTAGCTGTTGATCATTCTATTGATGGAAGCACTATTAATTGGTTTTTTTATGATGGAACTGGAGCTAATTTTAGTTCTCCTTTTGACTTTTGGATAACATACGAAGCATACTTGAGCACTGATGAATCAAACACAGAAGGAGTTAGCGTTGAAAATGGTTTTTCTGCCAGTTACTATAATAATACACAAAACTATTTTAATTATTTTTATGATTCAAACACTGCAGAATCAACAACAACCTCGTCGGGAATTTATACCACAGTACTTGAACCTTCTTTAACAATTACAAAAGTTGCAAGTGACTCTGTGGTTTCAATAAATGAAACTTTTGATTATGTTATTGATATTTTAAATGAAGGACTTGGAACAGCACACAATATAACTCTTACAGATGTAATGCCTGATGGAACTTTATTTATAGAATCTACTGAAAGTTTAGAATCAGAAGATGGAAGAAACTTAGAATGGAATATACCTACAATTTCAAGTTCTGGCTCTTGGAGTACAACAGTTACTGCACGAGTAAATACAACTTATGAATCAGGAGATTTAATTCTTGCAAATGATACATTACAAAATTCAGTTAATGCTAATTATAAATCTTACAATCAAACACTTGCTGCAGATTATGGTGGAACAATTAGAAGCTACTCAGGAAATACTTTTGAAAATGTTTGGGTTCAAGCACCACCTCTTAGTGTTGTACCTGATAAATCAACAGCATCGATCGGCGAGTTAATAACCTATACAATCAATGCAAGTTTTGAAGGCGCACCTGCAAATTATGTTGTTTTAACAAATACTATTCCTAACGGTCTAGTTTATGTAAATTACTCGACGACAAATGGAGATCCTAGTTTTTTAAGAACAGGACAAAATTTAGTTTTTGATTATGGAAACATAACAGAAAAATTAGTTTATTCAATTGAAATTTCCGCGTATATTAATGAAACAAATGCAAATAATATGGGAGGAGTTTTAACAGATAATGTTCAACTAGTATATGAAAATTCAACATCAGGAGCTACGTTTACAATAACAGAAAGTACTAGCTCGACAATTACAGAACCATCTTTAACACCCTCAAAAACAACAAGTGCTTCAACAATTAATGTTGGCTCGCAAACCACCTACACTCTTTCATTTACCAATACAGGAGATTCAACAGCATTCAATATAACAGTTAATGATACACTACCCGACGGATTAAGTTATGCTAGTTCAACACAAATCCCACTTAGTCAAGATGGACGAAAAATAATATGGAACATTCCAAGTCTAGGTTCGTCTCAATCTTGGAATACAATTGTAACGGTAAATGTTGACGAAACGTATGAATCAGGACAATATATTGCTGCAAAAGATAGATTCTTGAATACATTCAATGCAACTTATTTTTCATACAATCAAACTATTGCTACAGTTTATTCTGGAACTATAAGAAATTATTCAGATACAGACAGCATAGGAAATGTTGTACGAACACCAACTAGAAGTATTAATGCAGACAAAAATAGTGCGTCCATAGGAGAATTAATAACTTACAACATAATTGGAAATTTTCAAAACTCGTATGCCGATGGAGTTACAATAAATGTCACATACCCTTCAGGAATTGTTTTTGTAAATCAAACAAATTCAAGCAATAATAATTACACATTTTCACAAAGTGGACAAATACTTACTTTTGACTTTGAAGATTTAAATGTTCGTGAAAACTTAGATATAACATTTACAGGATATATAAATGATGTAGAGTCTAACAGCGCAGAAAATAATTTAATATCATACTTGTCATTATATTATCATAACTCGTCAGATCATTCATTTTTATTAACAGATAATGATTACACAACAATAGTAGAACCTTCAAACAATCTTCAAAAAGAATCTAGCGAAAATGTTGTTTCAATAAATGAGACTTTCACATACACAATCTCATTTGAAAATAATGGAACAGGAACCGCATACAATATTACAATCAATGATACAATACCTGATGGAATAGATTTTGTAAGTTCAACTGAAAATTTAGAAAGTCAAAGTAATGATTTATTAATTTGGATTGTTCCACTAATAACTGTCGACGACACTTGGACAAGCATTGTAACTGCAAGAGTAAATGAAACATATGAATCAGGAAAATATATTCTTGCAAATGATACAATTTTTAATCAAATAGGTGTTCAATATTATAGCGAGAATAGAACCCTAGCAAATCCATACAGTGGAACTGTAAGAACTTACACAGATACTGCAGACGAAACAGTTGTGATAAATGACCCTATATTTATGTTAACTCAAAGTAGCAGCACAGTCGGACTTGGAGATCTTATAACATATACCTTAACATCAGATTTTACACAAGCACCAGGAAATGAATTTATTGTTGTGAATAATATATCTGATAAAATTTTATTTGTTAATTATTCTAATACCACAGGACTGAGAAGTTATACTAAAGATGACCTTGAACTTACGTTTGATTATGGTAATTTAACAGACAGAGAAAATCATGGACTCACAATTAATGTATGTGTTAATGATACTGGAACAGTTACAAACAATGCAGTTTTTAGTTATGAGAATGTTACAGGCACAACATTCACTACTACTGAAAGTGTGAGTGCAACATCAGGCGGACCAACAATAGTGTTAAATAAAACAAGTTTAGTTGGAACTCACTCAGGAGTCCTTGAGACAGTTGAATATTTAATAAATCTCACAAATACAGGAACCGGAACTGCACGTAATGTATCCATAATTGATACATATTCTGACGGATTAATATTTAATTCAGTCAGCACTAATTATAGCTCAATAATTGAAGCATCCCGAACAATAAACTGGAATAATTTAACAATTCCTGCAGGCAGTTCAGAATTAATATATTTAAACTTAACATTGAATGATACCTACAGTAATGGAACAGAAGTAGATGGCGGAGAAACATTTTTGAACACTGCAAATATAACATACCAAAGTTCAGAAAGTTCTGATTGTTCTCAATTCAATCAATATTATTCTGCTTCTGATTCAGTTGTGATAACTTCAGGATATATTATTTTAGATGTACCATCCCTAAGAAAAGTAATGCGAACAACAAATTTTGGAATTAATAGCGTCACTAAAAGAGAAATTAAAGTTAAAGATATAACATTAGGTAAAGGATTATTTGGAACAACAGGAAATTTAATATCTAAAATCAATATTAATTTTACAGCAGACATTAATTTTAGTAGCATTACTTCTGATACAGATAGATCATTAAAAAAATCATTTGTGCATGGATTATCTAATGTAGATGAAATAATAAATAAAACATTATATATTCCTCGCGTTGCAAATACAAGCCAAGTTTATATTTGTCCAGGAGCTTCATCACTTGCAGCAACAACACCAACATGCGAAAATAAAGTAACAATAGGAGTAAATCAAACAGTTAATGGAATGACCATGACTGAAGTTAGTACAGACGGAGAAGATTATTATCTGGTTACAAACATTGCAGGAACAGGAGGCGGAGAAGGAAGTGCACCAACGCTGACAAATGATGCAGTTAATCCTACTTCAAGTAGTTTTGTTACCTATGTATTCAATGTTACTTATACAGATGCTGAAAACGATGTTGCAAGTTATGTAAATTTGGAGCTAAATGGTTTAACAAATTACACAATGATTGAAAGCGATGAATCTGATACAAATGTTATCGATGGAAAATCATATTATTATCAGACAAACGGAGATTTATTAGGTGCAGGAAATCACACATTTAAATTCAATGCTGCAGATGAAGCTAATATTACTGTGAATACATCTAGCAAGTCAGGTCCAAATGTAACTCAAATTTCAGATTTAGACATAACTAGTAATACAGACTCAGATTATATTACTGAAATAGAACTAGCAATTTTTTATGCTAATTATACTAAATATCCCTCTGGAGAACCTATTAATTCAGGTGGCGACTCAGGAAATTGTTTAATAACAATACCTGAACTTTCTATAACAAATAGTCAAATGGATTTTAATGGAACTGGAGATAATAGATATAATTACTCAACAACTTTTCCAAGTCATGGAACTTTTAATTGGAGTGTTACATGTAGTTCAACTTCATATGATGCAATGAATTCTTCAAGCAATGTTTTAATCTTTAACAGCAAAGTACCTGTTCCAGAATTTGGCATAACTCAAATGATAATAATGATGGTATTAATTGTCGCAGTAATGGGATATGTTAAGAAAAGGGAAGAAACAAATTAATAAATACTAAATTCTAAAAAATAAATCTTTTTATTTAAATCTAATTATCTTTAATCCATAACAGTTAACTAAAAGCATATTTATATTCAATCACACATATTTTTTTAAAACTATTACAAGTATAGAGTATTATGTCGATAATAGCAATTGTTGGAGATATTCATGGAAAAATAGATATCATGCTAGAAAAAGTATTTCTACAAGATGTAGATTTAATAATTCAAGTTGGAGACTTTGGAACATTTATTTCAAAAGAGAATTTAGACAGAGGATCAAGACGACATAATGGCATTGGTGATTTTGTAGAGTACTATACTGGCAAGAAAAAATTTCCAGTCCCTGTTTATTTTATTAATGGAAATCATGAAGATTTTAACATTATTGAAAAAATATGTGCGCAGCCAATACCAAACTTGAACTATATGAAGAATGGAATGGTTTATGATATTGATGGAGTGCGCTTTGGAGCAATTGGAGGAAATTATTCACCAACCAGATTTAAACTAGACAAAAAACATAAAAAACTTCAAGGAGTAAGAAGAAAACATTTTAATTATCAAGACATAGAAAATTTGAAGCAAATAAAAAACATTGACGTGATAATAGCACACGAATGTCCATTAGACGTGGGACTAATAAGCAAATTTGACAAAAAAGAGTGTGGAAGTAAAGAGATTAGAGAATTAATAGAAGAAATACAACCAAAATATTATTTTCATGGACATTATCACAGGTTTAATGAAACAAAAATAAATAAAACCAAAGTTATAGGGCTAGGAATTATTGAAGGCAAAAGTCAGTCGATTTATATATTAGATACAAACGTAATGAAATATTAAATTGTTGATGAGTTTATGTTAGAAATTTAAAAAAATTTAATATCTCAGTTGATACTGCAAGCACAATTTTATTTTATTACCAATAATCTTTTTCTAATTCATGCAGCTCATCTAAAACTCCGCCATAATTTTCAAGAGCTGATTCCCAAACATATTTTTGGTTCTCTATTATGTTTATTTTTGGAATTGTTAGTTTAGGAATTTCATTTCTAATTTGAACTTCAATCACATTATAATTTTTTTCGCTAGTCCAAACATCTTCTCCATTTAATCTTCTTATGATAATTTTAACTTCATCATGCGCAGGACCTGACCAAGTTAAAACAGATTTATAATTCAGACCAGGATCAAAACTAACTGCATCTTCTCTTCTAACAGGATTTGGAGTTCTATGATTTTTTGCATCAGGGCTGAACTCAGAAAATCCTGGTTCGTAAATAAATTCTTCATAATCCCAACGATCACAACCTGTTGCACCTCCTCTTTCTTTAATATAAACAATCGATTTTGCATTCACTGCTCTAACATCTGGAGTCAAGTTAATTTGATATGGCATCCAGCTACAGATAACCGTGTCAAAATCTTGATTACGGTATCTTTTAACTGCATCAGATGCGTCGCCAACTTCTAATTTTAAATTTGGATGTGCAAAAGGATTATTATTTGTCAATTCTTTATCGGAATCTAAACCAACAACATCAACCTCTCCTGTTTTGGCGAGAAGGTATGCTAAAAAACCTGTACCGCAACCCACGTCTAAAATTTTAGGTCTTAATTTTTTTTTGTTAACAACTTTTGCAATTTCAACAAATCTTTGAATTTCTTCACGTCTCGGAGCCCAGTAAGAAACAGCAGCCGACTTATTACTTCCACAGATATTAAAAATATCAATATCTTCAAATGGAATTTTATTCATCCAGTATTGTTTGTAAGGAGTCATTTTAGTTTTATTTTTTTATAAGTATTTATTTGCGATTTCTAAAAATTCTTTCCAGACAGATGCGTATTCTTTAATTCTTTGAATTCCATCTGCAGGTTTTACTTGGAATGATTTTTTCATGCTTGTTTTGAGATCATCTTCATCAGTTAATGTATGAATTTGAGTTAAGTCGTGCTGATCAAAAACAAAACACATACTATCTTCAATACTGCAATCAGGATTTCCACAATGATGCTCGTCGAGATCTACAAAATGATATTTTTGTTCTAGACTTTTTAATTCATCAAGGAAATCATTTGCTTTTGGATTGTCAGAGTTCACTTTGAAAATCATATCTCCACCATAAAGCATTTTACGATTTGGTTCTGCATAAACTCCGAAGCATTTGTCTGCTAAGTGACCTTCACAACTAGCTTGGGTTGTAATGAATGGAATTTTATTTAGTGTGTGAACTAATTGTTCTATGCCAAGATCTAATGTTCCATTAATTGTGTCAGTCATTTTGAATTCACTATATTTTTTATTCTGCGTTATTTTTTACTTTTTATGTTTTTATAAGTAGTTTTGTTATTTAGTATAAGGTAACTCAATTAACTGATTAAAATAATCTTTATTTTCTCTTAGTTTATTCATTAAAGCTATAGGATCTTCAAGATCTGCATTTGCTATTTCTAAATTTTGTTGTGCTGCTACAAGATTTTCTTTTGCCTCGTCAGTGTCAAGTACGCTTAGAACTTGAATTTCCATTTCAAGATAATGCGTTGCACTCCTTACCATGCCTTTAAGTCTGAAAGGAACCTGGCTTGAATCTGCAGCAAATATTTTTTCAAAATCACTGCCTGCTTGATATAACAATTTGATTTTGGTTTTTGATTCTTCATAGCGCTCTTCAGCACCTTTTAAATGTCCTCTTTTTTGATTTAGTTCTGATTGAATGTAATCAAGTGCATCTTGCCCTGTCTGAAAATCAAAATGCTCAGGATACTTAGTTTTTGCAAGTTCGCCATTATCTCCGACAAGAATTAATTCAGTCATTCTTGAGTTTAACTCACCAATATATGTTTTAGAATTTTCAACACTTGTTTCATACTCAGAAATTTTTTCGACTTTCTTTTCTAAAATTTCTTTTTCAATTTCATCAATATCTAATTTATCATTAGTAAAGAAATCATCTAACTTTTTATACTGTTCATGATTATTTTTTCTAATCTCAAAAACTTTCTCTGCAAAAAAACATCTCCAAATTGAATCAATAAAACCCTCGTAACCAGATTCAATATTCCAATCAGCATTTAATTCAGTTGCAATAGTTTCATAAAATCTATTTTGTGCTTGTTCTGAAAAGTTAGGAACTTCAGATATTTTTTCTAAAACTTGTTTTAAAAAGTCTAATGGTTTTTCAATTTGATCTAATCTTCTGCAATCTGCAAAATCAGTTAATACATATTTTGACCCAGTAAATAAAATGTTTTCGGGATGAATTGTGCTATGAAGCAAAATTCCGTCGAGCTTTGCAAGTTCTGCATAGTGTTTTCCTAAAGTTTTTGCTAAAAGCATTTCTCTATTTTCTGGTTTTGGAAATGCAGGGTTGCTATTAAATGAACTTCTAACATTACTCGGCGCAAGTCTAATTAGATACGCTTGATCTTGTCTATCTGATGAATAGCCATAGTCTACATCATTTTCATAAATAAATACGCCTGCAGCTCTCACTGAGTCTCCCTCTAAAAATGTTTTTGCATTTTCTTTTCTTTGTAGTTCAAGATTTTCAAGTTCTCTTTTTCCTTCAGATTCTGAAGCACAACCAAATCGTTTTACACTTTGCCCAAAGTATCCACTACGAATCACATCATCAGTTTTAGTATTATCACCGTCAGGACATCCAACTCCTTTTATTTCAACAACAAATTCTTTACCACCAATTTCTACACTTACAGGTTCTCCCTGGTAAAGTAAAACTCCAGTTCTTCCTTCCAAAGGGTTGTGATCTTCATAATCAGTAACACTCATAAGAATTGAATAATCTGTTGTTTGAGTTTTAGATGTTCTTAAAATCCCTTGAGTTAATATTGTTTTTAGATTTTGAGGAAGTTTAGAATAATCGTCTGTAGAAATTATTTCTTTGACTCGTTCATTTGAAACTTCTAAAGGAACAACTTTCATAACTCTATGCGGATACCATTGCCCGCCAAATATACCCATATCATTAGTTTCAAGAACTCGTTCACTTTTGAATTTAGCTGAATCAGATTTTAGAGTTTTGATTTTATTAAGCTCATTTCTTACAAGTCCAACTAAACATTGTTGAGTTATTTTGCATCACCTTCAATTAACTTAGATGCTGCAATTTCAAAGAAATGAGACCTGTTTCTGAACTCTTTAGAGCGCATTGCTTCGCGTACTGCAACAAGAGTGTCTTCATCCAAAGTAATGCTGATTTTGTGTTTCATCGGTATGATTTTATCCTACTAATATATAAGGTTTTCGTTTTTTTATTACTTAAAAGTAGTAAATTATTTTGTTTTGTTAAGTTTTATTTAAAACCAGTCATAACTGCAAGAATATTAAATCCTACGATAGCTTTATAAATAACTACCCCTTTCCAATAGTAAAATGATTGAAACAATACTGAACAAAATACCATTTAAAAAGACTTTAGTTGCTGGTTTAAGCCTATTTGCATTAGGCTGCGGAGATACAATAATCCACAATCACTACAATTCAGATGACAATAAACAAGAAGAAGAAGACGCGACAAATGCTTTACCAGAAGAAGATGTAATAGAAGAAGATGCTCAAATTTTAGAACCATCTCAAGATATAATATCCCCCATTGATTCTAAACAAGACATTGAATATAACTTAGATAATCTAGATCTTATTGAAGAAGTAAGTTCTGATGTAGGAAACCAATGTCCCGTATTTGATCCAAAACCACAAGACATAATTGTAGATGAAAAAAGTGAAATGGAACTTAATTTTAATGCTATTGATCCTGATGGAGATACACTTACTTTCAAATTATTTGCTTCCAGCGATAAAGAACCAGGAGACTGGGAAGATTTATCTGAAGTAGATGAATTTGATGTAAAAACTGGAAAATTAGAAAAAATGAAAATAAAGTGTCATAATGAAGGAGAATACACATTCAAAATAATTGCAAGCGATGGAAAATGCGAAACAAAAGAAGAATTTAAATTAATAGTAAATGATACTTGCGATTGCGATACTGATGGCCAGGTTTTGAAAACAAGTTGCGAAACAACAACACCTTGTCAAGGTTATCAACAAAAAGTATGCGTCGATGGATTCTGGGAAACTCTTGGAAACTGTGAAGATAATGAACTAATAGGACATGGACTAATTCCCAGTGTTTCAGACGGCAAAGTTGCGTTTTTGAATGATAATAATGTGCCTTTTACACTTGATGTGTATGATAAAATCACAAAGGAAACTAAAACAGTTTATACATTTGAATCTGGAGAAGAACCATTAATGTCTTTGAAACTCGACGGAGATAGATTAATGTTTACAAGATATAATACAGACACAGATAAAGGGAAAGCGACAGTAGTAGATATAAACACAGACCAAATATTATTTAATCTATTAGTCGATGGAGAATTAAATTGTACAGATATTGAAAATCAAAAAGTAATTTGTGCAGTAAAAGAAGAAGGAACAAATGGAACAATAACACTATTTGACTTATATGGCGATGCAATAGACCTTATGGAATTTGGATCACCCTACGATCTGGACGTTAATAATGATGAATTACATAACTTAGTAATGGATCAACAAACACTAGTATTTCCCATGACTAATAAATCTTATGACTTGAATTTATTTGATGTAAACTCACTACAATTTTTTCAAGGACCAAACTTAGAAGGATTAATAGAAACACAAGAAAATTTCGCACCATTAATATCAAATGGAAAAATTTTGTTTGTTAGTAAAAAAGCACAAGGTCTTAACTCAAATAAAACATTCCTATATGATTTAGAAGAAGATACAATGCAAGACATAACTGAAGAATCAACAGGATTTAGCTGTAAAACAACATACAGATATTTTGCAGACTTTGAAAATAAAACCGCAGTATGTCATGTAAAAGCATACGGGTCTGATCAATTATATGTAATTAATTTTGAAACAAAAGAATACCAAAAAATAAGCAATACAATTGAAAGTTATGCAATGGGATATGTGAGTTTAGATAATAATAACTTAGTATTTACTATTGACGAAGATCTAGGAGACAATGTTCCAATATATTTATGCGAACTAAAACCTGAATGGGGAGAATTTGAGACAGACGTTGTGGAAGAAGAAGTAGCTGAAGAAGTTGTTGAGGAGTAAATATTAAAAATGGGAAGTCAAGGACATTTAGAACTAATATTGAAAGATGGAACGCTTAGAAAGACAGAAGTATATTTTGATGGCCCAGATTATGTGGCAAATGTTCTTCAAGATTTAGCTCGCTTTGCAGGTGGAGAAAACAAATCAATTACCAAATTAGATCTAGATCCTTGGTTTGAAAAAATAATGTTTCGAAAAGATTCTAAAGAAATTAATACGTATGATGCTGAATCTGCAAACTACTGCAGAATAAATCAACAAACAGGAAGAATAGATGTTGATAGCGGATATGTATGTGACGAAGATGAAAACAATCTCAGTAAAAGAATTATTGACTTAGAAAATCCGCACAATAATTATGGATTTAACTATGATCCGCAAGAACTAAAAGCTGCACTAAAGATTCTTGGATGCAGAGATAATGTTTTTTGGAAAGATGAAGATAATCAAACATTTTATTCTGACACAATTGACGAAGAAGTGCCATTCAAAGTTCAAAAAGGAGAATATCTTTTAGTGAGTTCTATTGACAATAAAAAAACATTGTTTGAATTTGATGGAACTAAATTTATTGAAAAAAAGGTTAATGTGTAAACTTTTTGAATGACATAAATCTTAAATAATAATATTAATTATCTAGTTTTATGACTCAATTAATACTTGCAACAACATCAAGACATAGACAAAAAGCATTTCGTGCACTTGGTTTAGATTTTATTGCTCGCGGCAGTGATGTTGAAGAATATTTTGGTGGAAGACCAAATTCTCCAGAAGAACTAGTTAGTCATTTAGCAAAATTAAAAGCTCAATCAGTTGCTAAACATTATGATGCAGGAATTGTAATTGGATTTGATTCTGTTGGTTGGTTTGATAATAAAATTCTTGAAAAACCAAAATTAAAACAAGAAGCATTTGAAAGATTAACAACATTATCAGGAAATTATCATCAATTCTATACAGGCGTTTATATGAAAAATATTGAAACTGGAAAAGAAAATTCTCAAGTGTCTATTACAAGTGTTGAAATGAGAAATTTAGCAGATATTGAAATAAAATACTATTTAGAACAAGATCCAAACTTTAATACATATGCATTAGGTTATGATCCACTAGGACATTATAGCACTACATTTGTAAAAAGAATACAAGGAAGTTATAATAATTTCTTAAAAGGAATACCTCTTGAAATAATTGTTGAAATGATTAATGAGTTTTAAAAAAACCTAATACTCAATCTTTTAATTTTAGCATTTAATTCTTTAACATAAGCTTTTTTGCTAATCAAATAGAAAAAATAATAAATGATTAACTAATTAATATCTGAAATGACCACAATAAAATCCAAACAAATAATTCTTCGACACATTAAATTAACAGACGTACAAAAGTATTACGAATGTTTTAGTGGAAAAAACATAAAACAAGCACTGCTTCGCATTCCTAAAAATTTAACAGAAGCTAAAAAAGAATTAAGAATTAAATTAAATAACCTAAAAAAAGATAAACCATTTGGAGAAACATTTGCAATAGAAGTAAAAAATGAATTTGCAGGCTATGTTGAACTCCACCATTTAAACACAGAACATTGCAAACACAAATGCGAAATAGGATATGCAGTTCATCCAGAATTTAGAAACCAAGGAATTGCCACAAAAGCAATAAAACTTTTAACAAAATATGCATTTGGAAAATATAAACTAAAACGAATAAGTGCAATGGGACGATTAAAAAATAAATCTTCGTTTAGAGTGTTAGAAAAAGCAGGCTATAAACTTGAAGGAATTTTAAGAAAAAACAAATGTGTAGATGGGAAATATTTAGATGACTTCTTATATGCAAAAATAAAAAAATGAATGATTAATTTAAACAATATTGTTACTAATTCAGATTACAACAAACTAGTAAAATTTTATCAAATAAATAATTTAACTCAATTCTAAATATGAACAAATGTTTTTAAAAACTTCAAGTTTATCTTTGTTATTTGTGTTTATTTTGTAATCAAAAACATGATAATCTTGTTTTATGTTAAAATCATACAATCGTTTGAATAAGTTTGTTGTTTCTTTGTCTTTTATTTTTATGATATCAAATGCTTTGTTGTAACTAATATTGCTTCTCTTAGAAACTCTATTTGCTCTAACTTCTAAATCTGCTTGCAAGTAAATCTTTATTCCTTTATTTGTAAGCCAAGGAAGACTCCAACTATCAATAACAACATTACCTTTGTTAATTTCTTGCACTAGAATTCTATCAGAAATAACATCTAATGGTTCAGCTTGGTTTAATCTGGAATTGAATAGTTTTATTCCTTTTTCACTTTCCCAAAAACCAGTATTGTATCTAGTGTTGTTAATATCAACAGGTTTGTTTTCTAATAAATCTCTCAAAATGCCCGAAGGATGAATTATTCTTAAGTTGTATTTTTCTCCAACTAAATTTGCAACAGTAGACTTACCTGCACCTGAAAATCCAAATAAAATTATTTCCGTCATTTTGGTCTGTATTCCTCCTCTAATTTTCTTACATTTTCTGAAAATAAATGCTTGCAAATTAAATCTCTAAAATTAAGACCTTTTGTTGTGAGACTTATTCTTCTCCAATCTTCTTGGATTAAATTTAGATTGGTTAAATCTTGATGAAGTTGGGGAAATTGTTCTTGGAAACTGATATTGAATTTTCTTCTAAATTCTTTTTTATCTAACGATTCGATATTGTAGATAATGTATTGCCTCATTTTTTCGTTTTCAGTTAATATAATTGCTGACTTAATAGGTGATTTGTTATTATTTATGTCGTCGATATATTCAAGTATTGCTTTTTTGTGTGCTTTATTGGAATAATTATTTCTATAATGAATGTTTTTTGCATATGTTCTTGCTCCTGCTCCAAAACCAATCAAACTTAGTCCTTGGAAAAGATAATCTTCTTGAAAAAAACTACCTTTGTTTGGAATCACATATCTATTATGACAATCTTGATGATATCCTGCATCTAAAAATAATTTTCTTCCAATATCATAACACTCATAAATTTCTTTTTTGGTCATTAGATTATGAGTTTTAATTCTTGTGTTAGGCATTAATCCAACTGCATAAAGCTCAACTGTTTCTGGTCGATGTTTGATGAGAGAGGTTATTGAATGTTTGAAACTTTCTACAGTTTGTCCCTCAATACCAATCATTAAATCTAAAACCAAATTTGGAATTCCTACTTTTCTTAATATATTAATTGCTTCAATTGATTGTTTAGAGAAATTATTTCGTTTACAAAGTTTAATTTCACTGTCTACTAAAGTTTGTAGTCCCATGCTTACTCTATTTATTCCTAATTTTTTAAATTCTGAGAATTTTTTGTAGTTAATAGATTCAGGAGTTGCTTCTATACTCATCTCATCAGCAGTGTTTAAAATATTTGGATTTATATTTGAAATAGTATCTATTATTTGTTTTAAGTTTTTGGTTGAAAGTAAAGATGGAGTTCCACCGCCAAAATGTAAAGTTTTAATATTGTTTTTAAGGATCGAGTGATTTGTTTTTATTTCTTTGAGTAATGCATCTAGGTATGTTTCTTGTAAATCTGAATTAACAATTTTTAAATATCCACAATATGTGCATGCTTGTTTGCAAAAGGGGATATGAATGTAAACATTGAGATCTTTAGTGAATTCTGCTTTTGTTAATTTTGAAGTATATGTTCTTGGAGTTGGATATACATAAACTTCAGGATGAAATTCAAAGTTTTCAATTTGGGTTTTTAATGATGTCATGATATATGGCAGTGTTATGTTATGTATTAATTGTTTCTACCCCAAAAAGAGGTAGTTTTATATATGTCAATGTCTTTGTTATTGATATGATATTAGAATACCTGCAAGAAATAGGTTTGAGCAGGCGAGAAAGTAGTTGCTATGTAGGGTTACTAGAGTTAGGATCATCAAAAATAGGCATGATTGTGAAAAAAACAGGCATTCCTAGTTCTAAAATCTACGAAATATTAGATAAATTAATTCTCCGCGGACTTGTTACATATGTGATAAAGAATAATATAAAACATTTTCAAGCATCAGATCCTGCCAGTTTGGTTAATTATATTGAAGAGAAAAAGAAAAAAATAGAAGAAATTTTGCCTAGTTTGTTATTAAAACAAAAATTTTCAAAAAAACAAAACGTAGAAATGTTTGAAGGACAAAAAGCAATATTTACACTTTTTGTTAACTTGATTGCAGATGCAAAACCTAAAGAATTGTATTTAGTATTTTCAATAAATGAAGAAAATAAAAATTCCTCAGCTAATTTGTTTTTTAAAAATCTAGCAGTACGACGAAAAGAAAAAAAACTAGATGTTCGATTGCTTAAGAATAAAAAATATTATGTTAACGAAAAACATACAAAAGTAAAACTAAAATATACAGACTTTAATCTGCCTCAAGGAACAACAATATTTAGAAATTGCGTAGTTTTGTTATCTTGGGCTGAAAATCCTGTTGCGATTAAAATAGAAAGCGAAGTGTTTGCAAGTCAGCAAAGGGAATTCTTTTTGGATTTATGGAAACATGCAGATTTGAAGAATTGAAAATATTTCGAATAATGAAGAGATATGCTTTTAAACAGCAAGTGAGTTGTTAATTATATGAAACAAAAATGGACGCCACAAAGGATAATTGTATTGGTTGTAGCAGTGTTGTTTGTAGGATATAAATTAATGAATGAAAGTAGTGATTTTTTACCAATAGCAATTGGTGCTTTAATTTTAGGCGGAGTTGGAACACTAATTTATTTCTATGTTGCGAAGAAAGGAATATTTGCGAAATGAATCAAATTACATCTGTTAATCCGTTGTAAATAAATTTAACTTGTTTTTCAGAAATATCACTTTTTGAGAAATCAATAGGTTTGTTTAAACGTTTAGTAACAATGTAAATTGTAACAGCAGCGAGTAAATATTTGTTTAATAATTTAGGTAGTTTATTATCAAAACCTTCCATGAGCATGCTTATCGCGCTTCCCTGAACATCTGCATCGACTTTTAATTCATCAGCCATACGAGGAATATAATCCATCACTGACCCGCTAGGAATTTCTAGATTAAACTCCATTTTAATTTTCCTATACAAATCTCCAACACCTAATTTGCCACATCCAGACTTTTCACTTATCTCGTCTAAAAGTAGTCTAAATTCCTTTTTTCTACAAGCAGCATAAATACACGCACTAACTAAATAATCTTTATCATCAGAAAAATCTTTTGCATCAACAAAAATATCAAATGCTTCTTGAATTATAAACATAGGAAGGTTAAGTTTTTTACAAACAGTATTGAATTTAATCAATAAATTATTTTTTTTAGAGTCCATACTATTAGATCCGGATTTATCAATTATAAACCTATCGGTTTTAATTCGGAAGATTTCCGAGATGGATTAGTAAAACTTTTAAATGCGATTTACATAATAAAATATATGGCTCGAAAAAAAACATCCAAAACTATAATTAATATTAAATTAAGTGCTAAAGATGTAAAAAATATAATATTAGTTCTAAACGAATTTAGACTCCACAAAAAAGTAAAAAAAGAAGAAAACTGGGCATTGCTTGAACGATTTAGAGACACAATAGGTGATAAATTAAAAGGATATAGTCTAAGTTGGGAAGAACAAGCAATAAAAAGTCCAAAACCAAAAAAAGGACCAGTAATACCTACACCAAAATTAAAAAAAGAAGATATACCCACTTCTAAATCATATTCTAAAAAACAAATAGACTTTGTAACTTCTTTTATATCTGAAGGAAAATATGGAAAAAAAATATTTGATGACAGATTACAAAAATTTAGAAAAAAATATTCAGAAAAACAATATAACAAAATAACAATAAGAGAAATAAGAACTGCACTATTTTGGGAATATAGACACTCATGCTATTATCAACGCGATATGAATCAAGAATTTTTGAATGAAATGTATTCTATGTTAAGGAGAAAAATAAAATGAGACCCTTATTTGATAACAAACCTTTGAAAATGTTCATACTGTGAATGCGTATTGAAACACTCGTAAATCTTACAGATAAAAATGGAAACATTTTTAAATAATAAAAACATTACTAAAACATGAACCAACACAAAATTCTAAACACAACTGCAAAATGGATTGTAACTAATTGGAAAGATGAATATGTTTTTCCCAGATTTCTAAACAATACTCCTGAGAAATTTAAAAAGGAACTTATTAAAAAATATATTTTCTGGAGTTTGCGATCTGGAGATATCAATAAAGCATTTAAAGCTTCAAAACAGATCGAATATAAAATATCTAAACAAAATATAGAATCTGCTAAGAAATACATCATCCAAAATGGATTTTTTGGACGAAAAAGAAAATATTTACTAAAAAAAGAACTAAGTGAATTTAAAGAAAACGGAATTGAATTTTCTCAATCAGAACTATATATTTTATTAAAAAAACAAGTGTTTAGATTTAACGAATTATTAGAAATATTTGAGTTTTGCGAGTTTAAATCAAACCCTGTTGAAACATATTTAAATTTATACAAAGAAATGTGCGAATTAGCAATCAAAGAAAAAGATTATTCTAAATTTATTACTAGTTTTTATTCACTAATAGATGTGCCTCTACCCGACAAAGCAATGGATTTAATTCCAAAACAAGATTCTTTTTATCTAAGTGAAGCAAAATCATTTTTTGGAAAATTTAACAAATATTCTGAAAAGTTCAAACAAAAATCACTCAAAAAGCTTAAAAAAGATGTAGATGCCTGGTTAACTGAATTAATAGAACTTTATCCTGACTTGATCAAAAATAATAAAAAATCAATATCATATACTCATAGTTTAGGTGAATTAGCTAAAAAATACTTTCGAAACTTTAAACCCAATAATAAACTATTAAATTTGATGGGTGAACTACTAATATCCAACAACACAGACATTCATCCTTGGAATTCACTATTTTGTTTTGAAAAAGCAAAAAATAAAAAAAGAATTAAAGAATTACAAATTTTTAAAACAAGACGCGCAACTGAATTAATAAATTTGAATGATGAAGAACTAATTTTAAAAACAATAAAGTATGCTCATGATTTTTCAAAAAAAGGAAAACAACTAATTGCGTTCAGAATGCTTGAAGCAGCGAATGAATTAGCTAAAAAAACAAAAATTGAAAACCCCGAACTAATAGAAAACTTGACTAAGAACAAAATAAATCTTGCTTTAGAAACTCTTAAATCAAGTAAACAATTTCCTACAATGTATCACCAAGCAAGATCTATTATTGAAGATATTAACACACTAGAAGATAAAACAATTGTTCAAAAAGTTGTTAAAGAAGTTCTTAAACAAAAACCCCATTCGTATTTTGAATATGTAGGAGAATTATTCGCATCATTTTTTGATCTCTTTGAAAGAGAATACATCATTTCCAATATTATGAATTCTCTGAAACAAAAAAACAGTATAATGAGTGTAAATGTATTTATTTCAATTAGAAAAATACAAAAACACCT
This sequence comes from Candidatus Woesearchaeota archaeon, assembly GCA_018668595.1. GTDB lineage: Archaea > Nanobdellota > Nanobdellia > Woesearchaeales > UBA11576 > JABJCP01. The sequence goes on along the minus strand of JABJCP010000009.1, from coordinate 9,003 downwards.
TTCAAAAAAAGAATTAAAAGAATTTGCAGACAAATTTGAGAAAAATAAAAATTATAGCAGCGCATTAGAACTTCACAAACTGATCGAACTGGGAATACAAGACCCTTTAAGTCAACTAAGAAGAAGACGGCCCGAAGTACAAAAAAAAGAAAATCGAAAACTATCCAAAAAAAATAAACAAATAAAAATACTTTTGGAAAAAGTAGAAAAAATTAATCAAATACCGCTCATTTATGAAATAAATGAAAAAACAATGATAGAAAAACTAGAAAAAAATTCTTTTTTCATATTTGAAAATCGACCAAAACCAAAAAACAGAAAAACAATAAACCCCACTAAAACAATAATCAAAGGAGATTCTGAATTTAAAAAAACATACAAATTCATTGAACAAATTACCCTACTAAAAAACAAAATTAACAAACTTAATTTTGATTCTGATATTAATTTAGATAAAGATAAATATTATAAAATATCAATCTCGGTTGAAAACACACAAAAACCTAAATTAAAATCTAAACAAAATGATGTTATTGTTCAATTTAATGATCGCAGACTTAAATATGTAGTTAATGTTAAGTTATCAGAAGCAACACCGCTACAAAAAAAACTAATATACTATCCAGTATTATCTTCCATTAAAAATACTAATTGGCCTGAACACCTATTCTGCGGATTTGGAAATAGATCGTATTCAACCCCTGCAGAATACTCACATAAGATAGTGAGTGATTTCATTACAAATAAATTTAAGATAACAAAAATAGATAAAAAAATATTAAATAAATTTGAAAACGAACTAGATAAAACAATAGTCGGATTCTTTTTAGAACGGAAAAAGTATTTTGAAATGAAGCAACATAAAGGAATTTAGTAAACTTAATTATTTTTAATTAAAACTGAAAATCCTTCAAACTTCTTGAAAATTTATATGAAACTCTTAGGAAACTCATTTAAACCCGAACATCTGTTTAGGAAGTATGTCAAAAGAGATGATTTATGAAGATAGTATTAGGAATAAAATTTATTCTATTAGAGGAGTTAGAGTTATGCTTGACAGAGATTTGGCAACTCTTTATGGAATTGAAACAAGAGTTCTAAAACAAGCAGTTAAACGTAATATTAAAAGATTTCCGTTTGATTTTATGTTTATTTTAAACAATTCTGAAGTTAATTTTTTGGTATCACAATTTGTGATACCTTCAAAAAAGCATTTAGGAAGGGCTTTCCCTTATGTATTCACTGAACAAGGAGTTGCAAATCTTTCAAGTGTGCTTAATAGTAATAAAGCAATTGAAATAAATATTAAGATCATGCGAGCGTTTGTTTCAATACGTAAGTTTTTAGCTCAAAATGCAGACATTTTTTCTAGAATTGATTTTGTAGAAAGAAAACATATAGAATATCAAATAAAAACAGATGACAAAATAGATAAGATTTTTAAATTGATAGAAGACAAAGACATAAAACCTGAAAAAGGAATATTTTATGATGGACAAATTTTGAGAACTTTGATTATCTTATAAATTTACTCAAAGTTATCAAAGAGAATTTTGATTTTAATGTCCTAATCAACTAGATTTGTTGAATTGCAGAGTTAATCAAAATTATCTTTTTGATGCGTATGTGTTTGTTTCAGATTTGGTACGGAGTGCTAAAAAGTCAATTGTTCTTTTTGATAATTATGTAGATGAGACTGTATTGACTCTTTTTTCTAAACGACGCAAAACTGTTTCTGTAATTATTTATACTAAAAAGATTGATAAAAAATTGAAATTAGATTTGAATAAATATAACTCTCAATATGATTCTGTGGAGGTCAAAGAGTTTACTAAAGCGCATGATAGATTTATGGTAATTGATGATTCTACTGTTTATCACATTGGGGCTTCACTTAAGGACTTAGGTAAAAAATGGTTTGCGTTTTCAAAATTTGGGAAAGAAGAAATAGAATTGGTAGGTGCAAGATCAAATTAACCCACACTTTTTAAAACGAGATCTAATTGCTGTAGGTGTTCGTTTTAGAATTTTAGAAATTTCATTAACTGAAATAGCTTGATCGAATAACTCTCTTAATTTGTCATCGTCTTCTGCAGTCCAACGCGTATTTCTTATTTTTCTTTTTATTGGAACAATATTATTATTATTTTTATTATTATTAATTACTTCTAAGAATGATTCTCCATAATTATTTAATTTGTTCTGACCAACACCTTTAATTTTTAAAAATTCTTCAGCATTCTTTGGCAAGACTGACGCCATCTCTCTTAAAGATACATCTCCAAATACAATGTAAGGAGGACAATTTTTCTCTCTTGCAATTCTCAGCCTTAACGCTCGTAGTTTTTCAAATAAACCTTTATTATGAACTGATTTACTAATTGGTTTTACCTGACTCGCGGGTTTTATGATTCCACTAAGTGTAGTTTTTATAATACCAATACTTCCATCACATATGTCACATCCATTACACTTTTGCTTTGAAACTGATTCTCCCAAATATTCTAAGATTGCCTTTCTTCTACAGGAAGTGGTTTCACAATATGCCATCATTTTATTTAATTTATCCCATGCGGCACGTTGAGTTGAATGGTCATAAATCTTTTTTAGAAAAAATTGGTGTTTTATAATATCACCTTTTGAGTAAAGTAATACGCACTCACTTGGAAGTCCATCACGCCCTGCTCTACCTATTTCCTGATAATAGCCCTCTATTGATTTTGAGAAAGTTTCGTGGATTACTAACCTGACATCGGGCTTATCTATTCCCATGCCAAAAGCAATTGTAGCCACAATGATATTTACTTTATCTTTAATAAATAAATCTTGATTTTTCTTTCTTAAATCACTAGAAAGACCTGCATGATAGGGTAATGCAGCAAATCCATTTTCCCTCAACTTTTGAGAAAGTTTCATCGTAGCTTTACGAGAAAAACAATAAATAATAATGGGTTCTCCCTCGTGCTTTTTAATTAAACTTAAAATTTTATTAAATGCTTTCTTTTTTTCAGTAACTACTAAATTTAAATTTTCCCTATCAAAGCTTGAAATAAATGTTTTAGGATTTACTAATGCTAATTGTTTTAGAATATCTTCTCTGACTTTTGGTGTAGCAGTTGCAGTTAGAGCAATGATAGGAGTTTGGGGAAACAAAGTTTTGAATAGTTTTAAACTCCGATAATCTTTTCGAAAATTATGACCCCACTCCGAAATACAATGTGCTTCATCGATTGCTATTAAACTAATATTAAGTGTTAATAAAAATGTTTTAAAATCATTTGCAGCTAATCTTTCAGGAGCAATGTAAATGAGTTTAATTTCATTACGACTTAATCTTTCTTTAATATTCTCAATTTCAATTGGGGAAAGAGTCGAATTAATGAATTCTGCTTTGATTCCATTTGCTTTTAAGCTGTCAACTTGGTCTTGCATTAATGAAATCAGAGGTGAGATTACAATAGTAATTCCTTCAAGCTGAATAGCAGGTATTTGAAAACAAATTGATTTTCCTCCACCTGTAGGCATTAAAACAAGAGAATCCTTCTTTTGAAGAACATGATTAATAATATCTAATTGTAATGGCCTAAATTTATCATATCCGAAATGTTTTTTTAATAATGATTCCATAAATAATTGGATTATTGGTTATCATATAAATATCTTGAGTTTTTTAATTAAATCGGGGACTAGATTTGTTTTAGAAGAAAATATTAGAAAAATTTATATATTTGTGACTCTTTTTTTAATATAACAGGTAAAACCAAACGGACAGTGTACCCTGAGGTGCACGCTTAAAAGTTCCGGTTGGTTCTGTTTTTTTATTCTACCAAATGTAATATGCTTCTTGATTATTTATTATATCTGTGAATTCTGAATTATTATGACATACTTTTTGAAATGCAGACCAAGCTAAAATATCTGCAAATTGAAGTCCACTCCAAGAATGAGAATAACTGTGGAAAATTTTTATTTTGTAAATAGAAGATTTATCTCTAAGATTTTTTTCAAAATATTTATTAAAATCATCCTGCAACAACTGTTTTCCTTTTGATTTGTCTATTCTTACTTCTACATCAACACCTTCTAAAATAATGTGTTTTGCAAGCTTTCCTGCAATAAAATTATATTGATTATGTTTATTTGCTTTTAAAAAATCACTATTTAATTTTTTCTTCTCCAATATAACATGAAAAACTTTTGAATTATTTAATTTATTTAATTCAAATAACATATGTTTTATTAAATTCTTACTAGAATTGTTTGCTGTTATTTCAATGGCTTTTTTTAATTGTTTTTTAAATTTATTTCTACGCATATTTTTTATTATCCGGTCTAATTTCGCAGGATCTTTAACTAACAAAGCAGAAATCACCATAAATTTAGAACTGCCTTCACTATCTCCCAAATCTCCACTTTCATCAATATACATATATCTTAACATCCAATAAAAAAAACAAAAACTTCATTTATATGCCTTACGCACAAATGTCCAGTGTCCAGTGGTGTTTTTTGAAAATTATGAGAATTCTGAAATCAATTAAACTTGACAAAATTCTCAAAGAGAACTTTAAAAATCAAAGTTATCTTTTCCGACGAGAATGAAGGATTTTCGGAAAAAAATGAATTACCGAAGTAAAAAATTAAAACTCGTAATTGAGTTACAACAATTTACTTACTTCTCGCTGCAATTCTTCCTTAGAAGGTAAATAAAGTTTATACTTTGAAACAAATAGTTTATTTGAAAAACCAGAGGTTGCAAAATCAACATAAATGTTATTTTTTTGAGCACAAAGAAGAATGCCAATAGGTTCGCCATCTTTTGATTTATTTATCTTCTTTTTTACATAATTAATATAGAAATTCATTTGACCTACGTCACCATGCTTAAATTTAGTTGTCTTTAATTCAATAATAATATAACATTTCAAATAAATATTATAAAACAACAAATCAATGTAATAATGTTCATTATCAATAGTTATTCTTTTTTGTCGTGCAACAAAACTAAACCCTTGTCCAAGCTCTAATAAAAATTTTTGTAAATTGTCAAGTATTTTTGATTCAACATCTTGTTCTGTGTAAGAATTTGTTTCATCTAAATCTAAAAAGTCTAGAATGTAAGGATCTTTTATAATCTGCTCAGGCGTACTTGGAATATTAGATTCTTTTTCATAGTTTATTAACTCTTTTTTATTTTTACTTAATAACAGTCTTTCATAATGAAACGAATAAATCTGACGCTTTAAGTCCCTAACACTTAAATTTTCCTGAAGTGTATACTTCTGAAAATAAACTCGTTTAAACTCATCATTTATCTTAATCAATTCACAATAATGAGTCCAACTTAACTTGTAGAATTCGTCAGTCAGTGACTGACCAATCTGATTTTTATAAGTCATATAAAAAATCCTCATGTTTTTAAGGGCAGTAGAACTAAACCCTCTCCCGAACTCCTTTGTCAGTTCAGAAGAAAGCTGTTTAATTAATTGTTTTCCATATTCTGCACGTTTTTTTCCTTTTTGTTCCTCTTCAACAATCTTTTTTCCAATCTCATAATACGCTTTAAGCATTTCAGTATTAACTGCATAAACCACATTTTGTCTTGCTTTTTTTATTAACGATTTAATATTATTTATTGTTGAATTCAAATTTGATAATTTCATAAAAAAAATAAAAACATACCTAGTTTATAAGTTTCACACGAGTAAGTCCAGTGTCCAGTGACTGATTATTGAAAAATTTTCGACGAGAATGAAGGATTTTCGGTTTTGTTGAAGAAATTTTTATTGAAAAATTTATGTTTCAACTCACAGATTTGGAGAAAAATGAACTGGTCGCAAAATGCGACCTCCTTAAACCAATTAAATTTTTCAGAAAAAAAAATGTTTATCTCAGCCAGTATCAAACCTGACTTTCAATAAATACATATTTTGTTCTTTAATTTTTTCAACAGTTAATATTTTAATGGAACCTAAAAAATCAGGATCTTCACAATATCCCTGCTTAGTCTGACATTCAATATTAAATCTAACTCTACCCGCACACCCAGAACTACTAAATGAATCAATATTAACTATGTGTATTTCTTTCAAATTCAGAATAATATCTGATCCTTTAAGATCTCGTTCTTTCATTTTTTAACTATTCTTTTTTTACGTTTTGATTTTTCTGATTCCTCTAAAAAGTTTTCATTTGAAACTATGCTTTTTCCTAATCTTTGTTCAATATCTTTTCTCGTAGATCCTGCAACATCACCTCCGTCTTTTGCATCTTTTTTGAGTTCGGGAAACATTTGTGAATCTCTATCTCTTGTAAATCTGGTTGTCGTAGTTTCGCCAAGCATAGTTAAAACTAGTTCCAGATCACCCATATGATCACGAAGATTTTCTTTCTTTAAACCCTTAAAATTCTTATGTTCTTTCGGAGTCATGTCAAAAGTTGCTTTGCTTATCTCGTTTGTTAATATTGCAAATTCAGTTCCTTCTTTTGCACCTCTAATTTTCCATTCACTAGTTAATTCATCTCTTATTGCAATACCTCTTACTCTTTTTTCAATCCATTCGCCAGAATAACCTTTTAATTTATATAATTCTTTCATGCGTTTTTGAGCAAGTTCAGGATTTTCAATTTCTTTAATTCTATCATAACCAACTTTTGCAAGCCATAATTTAAACGGTTCAGCTTTTTTACTAGGAATTGATTGAATAATTCTAAATGCTCCTTCTGTATTAGTGCAATTCATACTTTGCGAACCTCCAGAAGTTGAAACTGAAAGGGTATGTACAAATTGTACCCACCCTTTTGAAAGCTCCTCATCTCGCTTACGCATTTTATTAATATATTGTTTAGGATCTTTTGAATCTATTAGAGCCAATACAACATCCTCAACCACAAACCACCACTCATTATTAAACCAAGTTCTTCTAATATTTTTTCCTTGAAAAACTGCAATCGCATTATTCATTTTATCAACTCCTTAATCTGAAATATTTTCAATTAAACGTTAATAGATAGAATTAATTTATAAGTTTCACACGAGCAAGTCCAGTGTCCAGTGGTTCTCGACGGAAAATCTTGCGGTTTTTTAGAAAAATTTTCAAAATTGTTGGAGGGATTTTCAGATTTCTGATTCTAATTTCTTAAGAAGTTCTGAGAATAATTCTTTACCTTTTTTTGTTTTAAATCTAGTCATTGATTATTTTGAAAAAAAAAATAAATGTGTGAATTTACCAATAAAACTAGTTTAATTTTCTCTTTAACTACTTGATCTTGCTGGAACCATTTTGGTGACATCAACAAAATGGTTTAAAATAGAAAATCCTGCATTCTTACACGATTCTTTGGCTTTTTCAACCACATTCAAAAAATTTCTTAAATCACTGTAGCCAAGTAATTGTTGGAGATCTCTTACAAACCAAAACTCAATATCCTCTTCAGTATGCACATAATCTTCAAAGTTTTTTATAAGTTTCAAAATATTATTTTTTTTAATTGTAAATCACCTAACTACCTATTGTTCATTTTATAATTATAATCAAGCGTTATTTATATATTTTACGCACACATGTCCAGTGTCTAGTGGTTCTCGACGGAAAATCTTGCGGTTTTTTGGTAAAATTTTTAGAATTGTTGGATGGATTTTCAGAGTTCTAAGTTTTTAAGAAGAACAGGGAATAAATCTTTACCTTTTTTTAATTCTTTTCTTTATCTAACAAATCTTTACTAAATTTATCAAAGTCAGAATCAATTTGTTGGATTTTATTAAATAAAATATATTCTTTTATTGCTTTTTCTTCTGCTTGCTTAAAAGAAATCTTACCCTTATTATCCAATAGTTTAAACTCATTAAATTCTAGAAATCTATTTACACTTTCAGCTAAATCCACCATCTTAATCAAATTCTTATTTTCAATAATTCTCTCAATATAATCAAAAAAACTAGAAACTGTTCTCTCTAAACGTTTTATTTCAGTTTCAGCAAGATAATTTTTTGCGATAATTGCGTCTGACTTTAATATTCTCCCTTTAGGTGCATACTTCCAACTAGTCAAACCCATATGCTTTATTTTTGCATCTGCTTTATCATAAATCATTTCTGCAGCAGTTTTTCCAGAAATTGCATAATGAAACTTATTTTGAATAGTAGCATAAAAATCTCTGGTTAATTTAGATTTAGGATCATAATCAATACTACATTCTGCGAAAATGTCAGTTATTTTTTGATAAATTCTTCTCTCACTAGCCCTAATGGAACGAACTCTTTCTAAAAGCTCTTCAAAATAATCTTTGCCAAAATGTTGCCCGTTTTTTAATCTTTCATCATCCATTGCAAAACCTTTGATTATATATTCTCTTAGAACCTTTGTAGCCCAAATTCTAAATTGAGTTGCTTGTTTAGAATTAACCCTATAACCCACTGAAATAATTGCATCAAGGTTGTAGAAAATCTGTTCTCTTTTGACATCCCTGTTGCCTTCTTTTTGAACTATTCGAAATTTTCGAATAGTTGAATCTTCAATAAGTTCTTTAGAGCTAAAAATCTCCTTTAGATGATAATTAATAGTATTAACCTCAACACCAAATAACTCAGCCATTCTTTTTTGAGTAAGCCAAATGTTTTCACCATGTAAAAAGACTTCTACTTTAACAGCTCCCTTGGGAGTACTATAAATTAGAAAATCAGTACTAGATTCAGTTAGTTCTTTAGACATTTTAATATAAATAATACTAGTTTATTTATATATCTTACGTACACATGTCCAGTGTCCAGTGGTTCTCGACGGAAAATCTTGCGGTTTTTTGGTAAAATTTTTAGAATTGTTGGAGGGATTTTCAGATTTCTAAGTTTTTAAGAAGAACAGGGAATAATTCTTTACCTTTTTTTGTTTTAAATCTTGATGGCATTTCTTTTTTCCACATCGTTATTATTTCTTTAAAAGAATCAGGTTCGTATTTTTCTTTTAAATGGTTAATAGATAACTTACTTAAACTATCTGCATCAAC
>JABJCP010000029.1 GCA_018668595.1 Candidatus Woesearchaeota archaeon | reverse complement strand
TAACATCGGAATTAAAAGAAGTTTTTTCGTAGAAAAAATTTGGAGATAATTTCTGCAAGAAATTTCTCTTTTAATTCCTGTTATACGAGGTGAGGATGTAGTCCGAAAGTGCAACGTCCCTTTAGAGTTTTTGAAAATGCATATACTTAAATTTACAAACTTAACTAACATAGAAGAAGACTAGTTTTTTCTAATTACAATATAAAGTGATATATGATCTTCTTTTTCTAATTTCGAGACAACACCATCATTAATTATGTCATTTTCTCGTACTAAAACATAATGATTAATGGGCCCAGAATTTTCTATATCTGCAATATATGGTGGTTTTGGATTAAATTTATCAAAATCAACAGGTTGATAGCTATTTGATTTAAGCCCCTCTACTAATTCTTGATGCATTGATTTAATATCCATTTTTTTATAAAATAATGCTAGCTGTTGTGATTTTATTTTTAATAGTTCTTCAAAATAAGAATGTCCAAGGGGTTTGCTATTATCTGAATAATATATTGTAGCGCTATATTCACCATTAGTTAATTCAGAAATAATTTTTGGGATAAACAAAGGTATTGAATATCCATTATCTTGAACCATTCTATGCTGATCGTATTCCCGATGAGTTTTTTCAGCTAATGTGTTATCACCTATTTCAAGAAAGTAATTAGCAATAGATGCCCTTAAACAATGATGTTGACTTACATTCTCATACCACATAGAACAAAACATATATTAGTTATATTTAAATATTATCATTTATTTATTACTAATTAGTGTTAACAATAAAAACTAGTCTTCTTTTTAAACTAACCTTATGCATTTTTAAAAATTGCGTATAACATCGCGATTAAGAGAAGTTTGGTTTTGAGGCAACCCACAAAACCGAATTTGGATGGAGAAGTCTGCAAGACTTCGGAATCTCTTAATCGCTGTTAAACTCTCCCGATAGGGATTGAATTTTAGTGCAACGTTCCGTAGCAAAGCGGAGGAAAAATTCAAAGTAATTTTTTGGGCGTTCTATCAAAGGAGCAAAGCGACACATCAAGAACAAGAATCAAGGGGCTTGGGACTATATCTTTTTTCTACCGTGAATTAAATAGTAAATCGAATATATGGTTAATAAGATTGCAATTAAGAAGAATGGAAATTTCATAGTGTATAAATCAGCTAAATAACCAGAAACTGGTTCAATTACCAAAAGAGAAAGAGCTACAACGAACGAAAACATTGAATCAACGGTAGCTCTTTGATGGCTTTGAATATGCCTATGCAGATAACTGTTTTTTGATACAGTAAACAAGCCATGAGGAATTGCTATTAACACGAAACATATTGCTCCAACCAAATAATTATTCGTGAGAATCATAACATAAAATAAAACAGTGATTAAAATAATTTGAAGTGCAAAAATTCCTCTGTAATTAATTTTTTTTCTGATTGACGGAGCAATATTAGCAAATACTGTGCAAAGTAACGATTTAAATGTGTAAGCAATTCCAAATAATACAACCGGTAATGCAAGCTGTTTAAGATAAATTTGCCCATAACCATAAGAGAGATCAGAACCAATACTGAATATCACTGTGAAAAGAAGTATTGCTCTTAGGAAGTTATTCTCCCAAATAAACTTCATAGATTGTTTAAAGTGGGTAAAAACATTGACTTCTTCTATTGGCTTATGGATTTTTGGTTCTTTAAATGTAAGTACAACTACAAAAGAAGCGATTAGGAAAATTAATGAAAGTTGAAAAGGTAGTATTGGTGATAATTTATACAAGAAACCAGAAGATAAAAATGCAATAATCAAAGGAACTTGTGTAAATATTTCTTGTCTTGCCCAGAGTTTTTCAAATTGTTCTTCTTTCTTTAATTGTTTAAGGGTGTCATAGAAGAAAGCAGTATTTGTGCCTGAAAGGAAAGAGTAGGCAATTGCTGAAAAAATACTTGCGACTAAGAAATAGCCGAAGTTAGTTGCATAAATAAGCATGATTACTTGAAACACTGCAAATAATGATGAAATTGCAAATACTTTTTTTCTGCCCCATTTGTCAGCGAGTATTCCTGAAGGCACCTCAAGAATAATTCTCACTATGCTCCATGCTACTCCAAGAATTGCAATCTTAGTTATTGTTAAATTATGATCTAAATAAAACAATTGGATAATAGGTGTGAAGAATCCAAAATATGCCAATGCAGAAGCAAGGTAATATTTCCATATATTCGATTTTACTTGATTATTCTCCATCACAGTTTGAATATATTAAAAGTAGTTTATAAAAACATCGAAAAGTCCCAAGCCCCCATCAACTTTTTAGCCCAAAAAATTATTGAGTTTAACATCAGGAT
>JABJCP010000028.1 GCA_018668595.1 Candidatus Woesearchaeota archaeon | reverse complement strand
TACAATATTATATTAGACGACCCTGTGTAAATGCGCCAACATTATTTTGTTATTACCAAAGTTCTTCCGGCAATTTCCGCATTATCAATCTTACCAGTTATTCTAAGTTCTTTGAGATATGCAAAGAAAGTAGTTCTTCCACAAAGCTGCTTTTCGCCAACAATAACATCTTCTATTTCTCTTGTTGTGAATTCTTGTTCAGATGCCATTTTTAGAATCTGTTCCATAACATAATGCTTTCTATTCGGTCGAATCCTACGCATGAAATGTTTTTCAAAGCCTGAAGCTAAATCTGACTGGTATGCATGAGGAATTATCTGTGGTTGAGAAGGGATGTTAAGAGTAGGTACTTGCTGAGGAACAGACTGAGAAAACTGTGGCTGAACCTGAGCTATTTGAGAAACTACCCGCTCTGGCTCGTCAGCAAAATCAGAATCCGGCTCTGAATTAAATGATTCTTGTATTTCAACTATTTGTTGTTTTAAAGATTCATTCTCAGTTTTTATGTTTGATAACTCACTTTTATGGTTATCAAGCGTTGATTCAAACAAATTCTGGACTTGTGTAAGCTCTGTTCTAAGATTTGATTCTTTAACTCTCTGTTGCTGAAACAGCTGAGCAAAGTGATTAATCCATTGCTTGAGATTATGAATATCTTGTTTAGTTAAATTATGTTCTCCTGACAGATTTGAATGAGTTGAATTTAGAGCGGATGATAATTCAGCATGCTTTTGGTTTAAATCATGATGACTTTTTTTCATAACAGATAATTGATTAGAGACCTCAGAATGATTTGAATTTTGAGATGAAGAGGACTTATTAAGATGATCTACCCATGCATTCAAACGATGCAGCTCTGCTTTATTTTCTATGAGCTGAGAATTGATATCTGACACATCATATTTGATTCTAGTGAATGCAGTTTTGATTTGATTTCGAACTAAAGCAAAATCCATGCGTTTCTCGACGAGACTGTTGCGTTTAAAGAAATTTATCACCAAGTTTTTAACCCCCTATTAGTTTTGTTTAAAATATAATATATATTTTTATTTATATAAGTTTTGATTTTTCCTCATTTTTTTGAAAAATCTCACTTTATCCTCACTTTAGGCCTATTTTTTATGTTTTACACACCTTTTTTACGTCCAAAATGACGCTGAGTTCGATGCGAATTCAGTACGAACTGAACTACGAACCTGCTATGAACTTAATATCTCTTCTACTACTTAAATATTCCTGTTTTAAGATATTAATCAGTACAGTACGAATTCAGTATGAATTGAACCCACATTGAATTCGAACTGAACCTGAACTGAACTGAGTAAATAATGGTTAAATGTATTAAAATTAAAAAAATGCTTGAAAATAGAGAAAAAACAACAAAATAGAGACGTAAATATAGAGAAAATAAGTAGAAAATATGCAAAAATAGGTAAAAATAGAGGGATTTAAAAGGGAAAATGCCTAAAGTGAGGGTTAAATCAGTTATAAAGGCTGCTTGAAATAGGTGAAAATAACTGAAAAAATGCGAAAATATGTGAAAAATAAAGAAAAAAACCTAAATTAAATTAAAAAAACATTAAAACAGACCTAAAATTGATTAAAAACATTAAAAAAAGGGCGAAAGTGAGAGGTTATACTAAAACAATTGAAGAATTTAATAAAAAGTTAGGGTAGAGCTAAAGAATGTATTTAATCATCTGAATGTTAAAAAAATACGAACTTGCTTTAAACGCGCTGTAATGGCCTAATTCAATCTAATTGGAGTTAGTTCGGTTCGAACTGAACTAACTATGAACTAAGAAAAAAGAACTACAAATAGACGTTAAAAAATAATAAAAATATAGAAAATAATAAAATAATAGAATAAAAAAATTAAACCTTCTTGAACTGAGCAACAGTATCAATAAGATCTACATGTGCCATTAATTGCTGTCGACAACAATAACGTTCAAGATCAAAAGAATCAAGAATTTTCTTTGCATCATCTCCTTTCTCAGATCGCTCTTTAAATTCATCCCATAAGTGAGCAATCGGTTTTCCACAGCTCCAACAACGAATTGGTATAATCATTTTTTATCATCTCAGTCTTATTAATATATAATTAAGGTATAATTAATTGAATATTGAATGTGATTTAACGATATGACTTCTGACGTTTTGCCCGTGCTTTAGAATCATTAGGTTTACACACTTCTTTACGTCTAATATCTGCAACTAAAAAAGATCTGTCATAATCATAAAGGATTTTACGAACTTTTTCTCCGCCAAACTCTGCCAGTGCTCTACACATAGCAAGTCTTGCTGCTTCAGCTTGACTCATAACTCCTCCACCACAGACATTAATATCAATGTGAACTTTATTTGCCAGATCACCTAATAAAATTAAAGGCTCTTTTATTTTCATTCTTAGAAGATCAGTACCAAAAGAATCAATAGCTTGACCATTCATTCTAATCATTCCTTTACCTTCTTTAAGAGTTACTCTAGCAACTGAACGTTTACGAGTACCTGATGTGATTATGTTTGAATCCTTTTTCTTACTCAAGTTTACCACCTAAAAACTTTGCAACATCTCCAATAGTTATGTATTTTAAATTAGGAATCTTTGAAACATTACAAGCATCAATTGATTCTAATTTTCCTGATTGAAATTTTTCTGGAACTCCTTTCCAGCACATAATTCTTTTAAAAGCATCAACACCCTTAGCTTGTTTGTAAGGTAACATTCCCCTTATCATTCTACGCAAAATTCTATCTGCTTGTTTAGGAAAATAAGGACCCATAAGAGGCGCACCCATATCTCTTTTTTGCTTAAATCTTGCAAAAATTTGACCTTTATTACCTGTTAAAATTGCACTTTCACAATTAACAATATCAATAGTTTCTCCTAAAATTGCTTTTTTTGCAGTGAAAGACGCTAGTCTTCCCGCAATTAGATTCGTTGCATCTATAATCATTTTTTTAACCTACTATTTTAAAATATTAATTAATATATTTTAAATTTCTAATTTAACCAATTATTCTTATATCCTTTCCTTTAGGATTTTTTTTCATTAAATCTTCAATTGAAACTACTGTACATTTATTTTGTTTAAGTTGTTCAATTGCAGAATCTGAAAATGAAAAAGCTGCGACAGTAACAGAGTGACTAATAATTCCTGAACCAAGAACTTTTCCTGGAACAATTACTGTTTCATTAGCTTTTGTAAATCTATTAAGCCTAGATAAATTAACAACCCGCCTATTACGATTAGATTTTTCTAAATCGGAAGCTATCCGTTTCCAAATACTAGCTTCTTCTACTATAGACGTCTTCTTGAGCTCTTGAACAAGAGCTTTCAAAAGAGTGTTTGTTGTTTTTGATTTAAATGTCATTTTTCTTCAATTTTTTATTTTGATTTTAATAATTTTAATAAGTGTAATATGATGCGGGGGACGAGGCATTCAGCAAAACTGAATTCATAAAAAACAGTTTAACATTTGAACTCGCGCAGGCACTAAGCCACACGGCCCTCAACCGTGCCCGTTTGACCACTCCGGCACCCCCGCTTGTGAGGGCGCGGTGTTATTATCAAATCATTTAAGTTCTTTTGATAAATTATCAATTTTTATTTTAATAATATCTAATGCTGTACAAACCATATCTTTTGGAGAAAGTTGACCCCAACTTTCAATAAAAAATACGAAATCATCTTCACTTTCATTAAGCTTTATATCTGATGAAACTTCTGTGCAAGCACCACATAAATGGCATTTTAGTAAATTATCTTTATTTATTGAAATTGAATTATTTTTAACATCAAATACATTAATAGGACAAACTTTTGCTACATCTTCAGGATTCTCAACTTTTTTGCCTACTTCAATTTTTGGTTTGTATTTGAAAAAACAATGACCTGGACTCCACTTAGCATGAGTCTTACCTTTTCCTAAAACTGCAGTTGCTTCAAATTCTAAACTTTGTCCTTTCATAAGCTTAACAATAGGTAACTTTGGAAAAACAGGAACTACTTTAGGATCTTGAGATTCTATTTCTGAAGCATAAACAATTCCAGGGCCTTTTGCTTTTAGTGTTAATTTAAGTGTGCACTTTGCACAACCCGCACCTTCACATTTACAATTTTCTGGAAGATCATATGATTTAAGATCTGTTTTTAGAGGAATTAATCCTAATCTATGAGCAAGAATCTCATCATATAAAATTGAACTATTCTTTCTAAACTCAACATCCTCTATTGCCATAGTTGGAACTTCATCAAGGATAGTTTTACGAATTAAACTAGCAAAAGCAGGATTTGATCCTTCTATCAAAAATGAAACTTTGCCTTCTTTCTTATTATTGTCTAATAAGTGAACTTCCATAGTATCCTCCAATTATACGCGCCTTCCTCTACGCCCGCCTTTTTTCCTACAACCATCATGAGGTATAGGTGTAACATCTTCAATAACACCAATTCTCAAACCCATTCTTGAAAGCGCTCTTACTGCTGCTTGTGCTCCTGGTCCTGGATTTGTAGGTCCGTTATGACCTCCTGGTGCTCTAATACGAACATGAATTCCAGAAATTCCCTTATCTTTAGCAATCTCTGCAGCCTTTTTTGCTGCGACCATTGCTGCAGTAGGACTGGACTCTAGTCTATCTGCTTTAACTACTTGACCGCCAGATGTTCTAGCAATACTTTCATTACCTGTTACATCAGTTATGTGAATTATAGTATTATTATATGATGAATAAATATGACAAAGACCCCATTTAACAGGTGGTCTTCTAAATTGCGGTCTGGAATCTGATCTTTGAGGTGGTCGTCCATCACGTCTAAATGGTTTTCGTTCTACTGGTCTAGACATAGCTGGCCTAAACTCTTTTTTGACCTCTGATTTTTTAACTTCAGCAGGTTTAGCTTCAGGTTTAGCTTCAGGTTTAGCTTCAGGTTTAGCTTCAGGTTTAGCTTCAGGTTTAGCTTCAGGTTTAGCTTCGATTTTTTGTTTTTCTTCAGTCATTTTGAAATCAGCTCGTGAAACATTTGAATAATATTATTTGAATAAGATTTATTCTGATTTTTTTGGATCGGGTTTAGATTCTGATTTTTTATTTTTTGCATCGCCTTTTGCATCACTTTCTTTTACTTTTTCTTCTTTTTTAGGCTTCTTGTCTTTCTTTTCTGTTTTCTTTCCTTCCTTTTTTTCTACTTTTTTATCTTCCTTTTTCTTTGATTTTTTTTCAGGAAGTTCAACATTTTCAGCTTCGTTCTTTTTCTGAACTGCTGCACGCTCAGGATGATCTGGATTACTTAATGCACTACCTGCAATAAATGAAATAACTAATTCTTCATTTAATGAAACTAAATAAGATGGTGCAGTGATAATCTTTTCATTAATCATTATATGTTTATGCGTAATAAATTGTCTAGCTTGTTTTACAGAATTTGCCAACATCTTTTTGTATACCATAGTTTGAAGACGTCGTTCTAATAAGTCTTTAAGAGAAATACCTAAAACTTCGGGTAAACCTGCCTCAGAACTTAATAATCCTGATCTTTGAAGACGACCTAATAGTTGAGCTCGTTCTTTTTCTGCCTGTTCACCAGTTTTTGTAATAAGCTGTTTAGCTTGAAGGAAAAACGATCTTAATAATGAATTCATTTTGTAAATTTCTTTTTTATTTGCTAAACCAAATTCTTTAATTAATTCTTTTTCTTCTTCAATTCTAGCTTTGTTCCAAGGATGTCTTGGAGTTTCATACTTTTTCCGATGTTTCTTAGGATCTCCCATAATTAATCACTCATTGAATATTATTTTATTATTTAGCTTTTCTTTTAACGCCTAAACTTGTTTTTCCTTTTTTATTACGGAAATTAGATTTAGTACTTTGTCCACGCACAGGTAAACCTGCAGTGTGTCTAAAACCTTTGTAACATTTGATCATACGCATAAGCTTGATATCATTATCTGTTTGATACTTTAAATTAGCACCTAACAAGTGAAATGATTCACCAGTTTCTGGATCCGCTCGTCTATTAAGCATCCAAGTTGGCATATTATATTTAGCAGGATTTTTAAGAACATCATTAAGTCGCTCTAATTCCTCTGTTGATAAATTACCTGCTTTCTTAGTCCAATCAACTTTTGCAAAATAGCAAACAGCATTAGCAAGAATGAATCCTATGCCTTTAATTTTTTTTAAAGCATGTCCAATAGGTTTATTACCTGCTAAATCAGCATTAGCAACGCGCACAATGTGTTTATAGTTTGATTTTTCTTCTGACATATTTAAAACACCTTAAAAAAGCTCTAATTTTGTAAAGAAGATTTAGAACGAAGCATTTATCCATTTTAACTTGGATAAACCCTATAAGCGCTCAAACACCTTCTGAACTCGGGCTTTTTTACTTCTGAATAAATGAATAGATGATTTATAAAGCTTACCCGATAAATTTATAAGGAAGAAAAAATATCATAATTATTAGTTGTTTTTTAGGCCAAAATGTAATGATTAACATTTCGGTTTTTTTTTCTTTTTTATTTTTTAGTTTATGCAATAGTTTCACAAGGTATACTACTGGAAAAAATCAACCTATTTTTCTCGACGAGAAAATTAATTGATTGTAAATAATTATAGAAAACTACCCTTCCATTATAACTTTTCAAAAGGTTTAAATACAACTCCGAATTTCTAAGCCACATGGCAAAACCTGGAAAAATATCAATGCCCACTGGAATGGGTGGTTTGACAAGATATTTTGATGATTATAAATCAAAAATACAATTCAAACCAGGACATGTAATAATTCTATGTATAATAGTAATAATAATAATAATTTTACTGCATGCAATGGGCGGAGCCTAAATAAATTAATATGAGCTTAAATTTGTTGATGCTTATATAACATAATAACTATATTAACAATAGAATATAACTAATTAATACAATAACTATAATGAGGTGTTTTTATGCTTCCTGGAATGAATCCACGAAAAATGCAACAAATGATGCGTAAAATGGGCATAAACCAAGTCGAAGTTGATGCGACAGAGGTCATAATACGCACGCCAAATTCTGAGCTTGTAGTTACAAATCCTCAAGTTTCTCGTGTAAAAATGATGGGTCAAGAAAACTTTCAGATTTCTGGAGAGGTTCATGAACGTAGCTTGAGTACAGAACCTGACATTAATTCTGAAGATATATCCACTGTAATGGATCAAACAGGAGTTAGTGAAACAGATGCTAAACAAGCATTAGAAACTGCAAAAGGCGATCTAGCACAAGCAATCATGGATATACAAGAAGAAAAACAATCAGAAACAGAAGATGAATAAAAACTGTTATGTTCTATTTAATATAAATTATGCAGACATATGAATGACAACTTATATAAACAAATAATACTTAGCTGTAACAAATGAAATCATACTCTACATGTTTAAAAGACTCTCATAAAAACATAAAAATAGCAGATCATATGCTAACCCAGACTTATCCTCTTATAAAAGATCCTAAACTACTTCTTGCAGTCATGGAAAATGTTCGTTTATCACTATCTAATTCACTTGATGCGCTAATGTATTTTATGAGAGAAAGAAAATTAATAGTTCCATTTCACGAATCATTTGAATCTAAATACAACACATTTAAACTGCATTTAGCAAAAAAATTTGATTTTAGTACTGATGAAATCAATTTAATAATGGATGTGAAAAAACTAGTTGAATTTCATAAAAAAAGTCCTATGGAATTTTCTCGTGACGGAAAATTTGTGATATGTTCAGAAGATTACAAAATGGAAGCAATAAGTGTGGAACAAATGAAAAAATATATTAAGAATGCTAATCTTTTTTTAAAAAAAATAGAATATATAATAGTAAAACAAGAATAAAAACTAAGAAAGATACAAAAAATCATCTTATAGATAAAAAAATAATGTTTGGAGTGAATAGGAATGCCTGAAGAAATAAACGAACACTTTGAAGAATCTAGAGAAGAACTAAAAAGAGCAGATCATTTAATATTCGTTAGTTTGAAATATACTAGAACTGTGGATGTAATAAAACACATTGTCGAGAGACTAATAAATTGTATTGACTTTGCATTTACTGGTTTGCTTGATGAACTTGTCGAGAATGGAAAAATAGAAGAAATCCCTGCAGCAATACTTCCTAAATGTAAGTTAATTAAAGAACAATTTGAAGATGATGACCATATTCCTGATATGGTAGACTTTTTACTGCTTTTAAGAAAAATAAACAGAGCAAAATTTGAAAGATCCTCAGAATTTCGAAGACACGTAACTATGACTGCTCATTTAGTTGATGATGAAATTATGAAACTAGACATAGACCTTATAACCGAATATTTTAAAGAAACAAAACATTTTTTTGAATATATCTGGTCAAAATATGTTATGCCCGAAGAAGACTAATCTAAAATAATTTTAAAAAACAAAAAAAAATAACATAAAAAAATATTAAAAAAATTAACAACAAGTAAAAATTTGAAAAAGGGGTGTTGTATGTCAGAATCAGTATGTTTAATTTCTGCAAAAGGAGGAGTTGGAAAAACGACTTTTGCAATAAATCTTGCATCTTCTTTAAGATATTATGGTATTGAATCAATAATTGTTGATGCAGACTTTCTCAATCCATGCGTTGCACTCCATTTAGGATTTCCAAATTTAGCTAAAACATTAAATTCTGCAATAAGTGGAAAATTCAATGTATTAGATTGTACATTCAAACACAATTCAGGAGTTAAATTTATTCCTACCTCGACTAGAAACCAAGACTACAATAATTTATTAGTATCGAATTTAGGTTTGCACATTAACATTTTAAAACAAAAAACTAACTTAGTAATTTTAGACTCTGCAGAAGATCCTTACCATCAATTCCACACAATTAATTTTGCAGATCATGTTATTGCAGTATGTACTCCAAGCAATATTTCTGTGCACAACACTCAAAAATTAATTGAACGAGTAAAATCGTTTGGGTCAAATGTTAATGGAATTATAATCAATAAGCACATAGGCGATGAATTTGATGTGAGCTTGCAAGAGATAGAAACAAAACTTGGAATTCCTGTTTTAGGAGTCATCCCATATGATGAATCTGTAAGACAAGCAAGACAGTTAAAACACCCTGTTGTTTTTTCACACCCCGAATCAAAATCCGCAACTTCATTTAGAAGAATTGCAGTTTCATTATTAGGACGGTGATAAAAAATACCTCAAATGATGCATGAACGAATGGCTGAAAAAGGATGGAATCAAGAAGAAATAGATGGAACCATGTCTAAATTATACGATCCTGAAAAAGTTCAAAAACATTCTCATCATCAACACCATTTGAATCCAATTATTTATTGGGCTGTATTGATTGTTGCAATAATAGGAAATTTTATTTTAGCATTTATTTTTATCCCATTTATGATGATGTTAAACCAGAATCAATTAATGATAATGTTTGGCGTATCTGGTTTAATATTTGGAGCAATGTTTAATGTTCTGTTGAAAGATATTGAGAAAATAGATTACCAACATCATGTTATGGCGGGTATTTTTATTCCTGCTATTGCTGCGATAACTGTATTTGTAATGGTATCTATTGCAAATAATTTTAGTAAATTAATAGATATAAACGTTATTCAAAATCCTATTTTAATTTCAGTAGTTTATGTTATTGCATTTTCATTGCCTTATTTTATTTACAAAATTAAAGATTTAAGTAAACCAAGTAAGAAGTATGAAAAACCTAAAAAAGAAGTTTCTCAGAATAAAACAATAATTCAATCAGGAATTTATAGTAATAGGTATTAAGTAAAAATAAATACTAAACATAAATACCCCCCAATAAATACTAATTAATTCGAAATGTTTTTAATAAAATACTAATTCTTAATGTATTGTAGGTTTGGTACTTGACTCACGGTGCAATGCTTAATGCAAAGTGCTGAGTAAAGTCCATCCACCTTAAGTGCCACTTATGAAAGTAAGAATTAGAAATGGTTGGCAATGGCTCAGAAACGAAACCACCTCTTTGCTTAAGGGATGACGGGTGCGACGGTTTTGGTAACAAAACTTAGATAACCCCCAGACTGCTTTGAGGAATGGATGAAACGGTGAATCCTGGCTGGTGCAAGTCGTAGACGCTAAGTAGAATGTCAAGACAAACTATCGCCTCAACATTGTTTGAGGTTTGGGTTTGACAGAAGATGGCTTACACCAAACCTACATTTTTATCATAAATTATTTCTTACTTATTAGTAGTTATAAACCAAAAGATTTATAAACTGAAACCAACTTCTCAGAACCAAATAGCACCGCATACTGCTGTATCCTGTGTTGAGATGAGATATAAATGAAAATAAATTTATTAGAAACAATAGTTGAAGTGAAAGTTCCTGGACATGAAGAGAGCTTTGTCAAAATAGAGTACTATGAAACTAAGAAATTTTGGAAGCAGAAATATACTGGCACACTAAATGTGCAAATTCTATTCGACGATGGTTTTGTTGGAGGGTATAACAAAACACTAGAACAAAAATTCCACATAACATCTACCAAATTAAATATTTGGGGCGACGAATTTGAAGATAAGCTAAGTAATTATGTTCAAAATATTAATAGAACACTACGAACTGCGACCCAAAAAGAACTTACGTCTGAACAAATAGAACAACTTGAAGATGAAATCATAGACCAAGTATCTGTAGCCACAAATATGTTCAATCTTAGAACTAAATATCAACAACGTAAAATAGAAAAAGAAAAAAAGAAAGAAGAAAAAGAAAAACAAGATAGAAAAAATAAAGTTGTTAACCAAGCTACAGAATATGAACGTGAAGACAGATACTTACTTTCTGTTGAAGCAAGTCGCGATCTTGATTATAATATTCTAAAAAACAGAATTGGAAGTGAAGTTGCGTCTCGATTTAATGGAGAAAACATATTAAGTAAAAAACCTCTTTTAACAAGCGTATATAATAACAATATTAAATGGGTAAATTTCGTAAGAACTCAATTTGGAACAGGAATACTAAATAAATTAGAAAATCTTGAACGCGATTTATCTGATGCATACAAAGAAGTACTTGATAGATTTAGTGAACTTTCTGCAAATGCTGAAATCGATATTGAATTATACGAACAAGCAATGCAAGAATCCTTAGATCTAGAAGACTGGTTAACTTTGTTTGAAAGAGAAAAAGAAGTATATGTTGATGTATTGAAAAGAATGTATGCTATTTTTGAACGGAAAAATCCAGAACCTGAAAAAATAATTCCTGAATTAGAGAGAATGTTACAATTTCAAGGAGGAAATATTGCAGCAATAAAACCTGATGTGAGCGAATATAAACTCCCTGATGTGCTCAAGCTTGAAGAAGATCTGGACAGTGTTATTGAACGTGTAGTTGACGACTTTGAAAAATATATTAAAGGTGTAGAACAAGATATTGTTGTTAAATGCCAACAAAACAATAAGAAAAAGGGAAGTTGGGTAATTAGAACAAATTGTCCTAAAGAAGAAAAACATTTTAGAACTGGAAGCTGCGGAAAAATAACTAGACATACTAGCTATGACCAACCTGTCATATTTGAAAATGTAACAGGAATACCTATTAAATTACCTCAAGAAAAAACAGTTTATGATCAACAATTATCTAGTGCATTGAGAATTTCTGAAGAATATGGTGATGCGCGAATTGCAGCAGAAAACATAGTACGACTCTGCGCTCAAAAAGCTACTGAAAAAGTAAAAGATCAAAACTTAGCAAATACTCAAGGAACAATAAAAAAATTCCACCCTTATCTTTTTGAAGAATGTCTTCATGCAGAAAGAATGTGTGATTTGTTAAAATTAAGAATGTGTAAAATATATAAAGCAGATCCAAAAGAATATGGCGTGTCAGAAACCATGCTCCCAAAACCAATTCGAAGAGATCGAGAAAATAAAACAGATAAAAATAAAACAGACGAAAATAAAGTAGATGATAAAACAGAGAAAATGGTTAAAGATGATGGAAAATTAAAACAATAGAACTTAAATTTTCTAATGTTATTTATATTTTATACTTTTTATTTTATACTTTTTCAAATAAAACAAAATTTAATTCTTCTTTACCTTGAAAAATAGATTGAGTTTTCTTGATTTCAAAACCATATTTTTTAGCAAAGGGTTTTAAGAATTCAAAAGTTTTCATAATGATTGCTACCTTCCCTCCTTTTTTAAGAATAAAGTCTGCAACATAAAACAATTCTTTAAACATTTTATCGATTTCTTTTTGATCATTATGCTTATTTGGTTTAGGAGGATTTGAAATAATAATGTCGACTGAATTTTCCTCAAACTTAGTATCCAACCATTCAACTTCAGTCCTAGAAAAATTAATAAATTTATTAATATGTGCAAGCTTTGCATTTTTCTCTGCAGCTTTTAAATTACGTTGATTAAAATCAATACAAACTATATCTGTTTTAACAATATTTTTTTTATCTGTTTTTTCATTGCCATCTTTTTTAGATTCTATAGGTGCTTTATCTAATTCTTCTAAATAATTATCAAAATCAAAATCATCAAACTGAGGAAACTTATGAAAAGCAAATTCATCTTTATTAAAAAAATTAATAGATTTGTTATTTACAAAACATGCAGCTTCTATTGCTAAAGTGCCTGAACCTCCGAATGGATCGAGAATAATCCGCTTACTTTTAGGAATAGAATTAAAATTAAAATCTGAAAATCTAATTAATGAATATGCAATTGAACCTTTAACAGAATCTGTATGGTGAAACATGCGATAAGAACGCTTAGACATATCAAACCCTGCAAAATCAACCCCCATAAAAAAATTATTCTCATAGATGTAAACAAAAACAGGAATATCTGGAGAAGAAAGATTAACAGAAAACTCAATATTATGTTCTTTTAATTTTTTTCCTATAAAATCTCCCACAATTACTTCAACTTCTTGAGAATTAAAATCATGATCTCCTAGTCTAATACATGAAACTGCAAAAGATTTTTTTGAAAAAAAAGAAGTGTCAAAATTATCAAAAGAAATCAAGTTTTCAATTTCTTTAATATTGCTAAATTTAAATTGTTGAAACAAAAGAGATACTGAAATTAAAGATCTAGATTTATAACAAAGTGAAAAAAGCTCTTCAAACTTTTTAAAATCAAAAATAACAAGGCCTCCTTCTTGAGCTTTTGAAGAAACATTTAGAAGTTCAGTTACTTCTAGATTTGCAATTTGTTCGTTACCCGGATGTGTTAATGCAAAAGCTTTCATTTTTAATTAGTCTCATCTAATTGAGTAGAATCAGATGGATTTTCAGTAGAAGTTTTTTCAGAATTATCGGAAGGTTCAGTAGACTCGCCAGAATTTTCAGTAGAATTGTCAGAAGACTCGTCAACAGAAGTATCATCTGAATTAGAAATTTCATTTAAATTAGATTTGGTTTCATCTGACAATTCATCAGATAACAATTCTTTACCAAGATCTGAATCCCCTAATTTATCAGATTCAATATCTCCATTATCTTCCTTTAGAATCTTAGCAGCACCAATAACTTTATCACCCGCTCCAAGACGCATCAATCTAACACCTTGAGTATTTCTTCCAATACTAGAAATTCCTTTAACAGCAGTTCTTATTATAATACCACTTTGAGAAATAAACATTAACTCATCTTCTTCGTCAACATTTTTAATTGTAACTGCGCATCCATTACGCTCACTGCAAATAATGTTTTTTACTCCAATTCCACCTCTACCAATAAGACGATATTCGCCAACTGCAGTTCGTTTACCAAATCCATTTTCAGTAATAGTAAACAGAGTTTTTTCATCTTCTGCTTTAACCATCCCAATTACTTCATCGCCATCTTTTAGTTTTATGCCTCTAACACCTGAAGCTGTTCTTCCCATAGGCCTTACTTGAGATTCACTAAATCTAGCAGCCATACCCTTTTTGGTTGCAATAATCAAATTAAAAGTTCCATCTGTTAACACAACATCTGTAAGAGAATCATCTTCACGTAAATTAATTGCTCTAATTCCTCCTTTTCTAGGACGAGAAAAATCTAATAACTCTGTTTTTTTAACAGACCCCCTCTTTGTTGAAAAAACTACAAAATGAGAATCATCAAATTGTGAAACTGGAATGAATGCAGAAATATTTTCATCATTATCTAAATTTAATAGATTTATAATTGCTTTTCCTTTAGCTTGACGAGAAGATTCAGGAATTTCATAAACCTTTAACCAATAAACTTTCCCTTTATCTGTAAAGAATAAAACTGTTGAGTGAGTTGAAGCGATAAACAAGTGTTCTAAAAAATCATCATCCTTAGTTCCTGAACCAATAACGCCTCTACCACCACGACTCTGACTTTTGTAAGTATCAACATTTAATCTCTTGATATATCCACTATGGCTCATAGTTACAACCATATCTGCTTCCTCAATTAAATCTTCAACTTCGATATCTGAGGTGGTTTCATCAAAAGAAATTTCTGTGCGACGATCATCACCATATTTATTTCTGATTTCAGATAATTCATACTTAATTATATCCAAAATTTTTTCGCGTGATGCAAGAATGGCTTTAAGATCTTCAATTATTTTCATGATATCATCATGCTCTCGTCTAATTTTTTCCTGTTCTAAAGACGCAAGCTTTTGAAGACGCATCTCAAGAATTGCCTTTGCTTGTGGTTCTGTTAAAGAGTAATCTGTAATTAAAACTTCTTTTGCATCATCTGCATTTTTACTTTTCTTAATCTTTTGAATAACATTATCAATATCATCCAATGCAATAATTAAACCTTCTAAAATGTGTGCTCTTTCTTTAGCTTTTTTCAAATCAAACTCTGTTTTACGTCGAACAACTAACTCTCTATAGTCAATGAAATGTTGAATAGTATCCTTAAGAGTTAAAACTTTAGGAACTCCGTTCACAATGCTAAGATTAATAATACCAAATGTTGTTTGAAGTCTACTATGTTTAAAAAGCTGATTTAAAATAACAGATGGATTAGCATCAGATTTGAGCTCAATAAATACTCGCATCCCGCTTTTATCAGATAAATCTTTAATATTAGAAATGCCTTGAATAGTTTTTTGTGATGCTAAACTAGCAATGTGTTCTAACAATTGGCTTTTATTAACCATGTAAGGAATTTCATCTATGAAAATTCTATGTGCTTTTTTATGTTCTTGAATCTCTGCACGAGCACGAACAATAACTTTACCCCTACCATAAGTAAATGCGTGTTTTATTCCTAATGTGCCGCAAATAATTCCCCCTGTAGGAAAATCAGGACCTTTCATATGTTGCATAAGTTCATCAACACTAGCATCGGGATTATCAATCAACTCAATTGTTGCTCCGCAAACCTCTTTAAGATTGTGAGGAGGAATATTAGTCGCCATACCAACTGCAATCCCACTACTACCATTAACTAATAGATTAGGAAATTTTGCAGGAAGAACTTCAGGTTCTTGGAATTCTCCAGAAAAGTTTTGAAAAAAGTCAACAGTATCTTTATTTATATCTGCTAAAAGCTCATCTGCAATTTTTGAAAGACGTGCTTCAGTATACCTCATAGCAGCTGCACGATCACCATCAATACTTCCAAAATTACCCTGTCCATCAATTAATGGATTTCTTAATGAAAAATCCTGAGCCATACGAACCATAGAATCGTAAATTGCAGTATCTCCGTGAGGATGATACTTACCAATAACTTCTCCAACAATTCTTGCAGACTTCTTAAACGGCTTATTGAAAGTCATTCCCAAGTCGCCCATAGCAAATAAGATTCTCCTATGAACTGGTTTTAAACCATCTCTTACGTCAGGAAGAGCTCTTCCTACAATTACAGACATAGCATAATCAATATAAGAACGTTTCATCTCGTCTTCTATTAGATTCTTAACTATTTTTCCACCAGAAAAGTCATCTGGTTGTTTTGGATTTTCAGAACTAGATGAATAAATGTGCTCCTCAGGATCTGGTTGATCTTCTTGATCTGCTTGATCTGCTTGAATCTCTTCTTCAGACTCAGATTTATCAGGTAAATTATCTAATTCATTCTCAACAGGAGTTTTAGTCTCCTCAGGAAGTTCACCGTTTTCATTAGAATTTTGTTCGTCCATTTTATTTAATATATTATATTTTAATTAATTAAGAAAAAAACGAGGATGTTTTTAAATGTTTTGGTTGCAGAATGACGTTAGACAGGCTGTATCTATTGAATTCAACGCGTTTGTTTTCTCGACGGGAAAATCAGAAAAATGAAAAAAATAGAGCTACTCTGCGCACTAAAATGCGCAGTATCTTAAACGCTCGATTTTCTGCATGTCAAGAACAAAGTTCTTGATCACGATCAGAATTCTTTGAATTCTGACGTTTCAAATTTAAGCTCGTCCACCACATAAATGTGGTGGTATTCGCAAAATAAATTCGAAATAATAGTTAGAACATGCTTACAATCTACTTTCTTGACACTCTTTTTGTTCTTGATTTTGGCTTGGATTTTAGCTTTGACTTTGACTTTGTTTGATATTTAGGCTTATCTCCTGAATAAATTTTTCTTACAGGCCAAGAAATTTCAATATGTTCTTTGTCAAACCTACTTTTTAACTCTTTGATAAACTCATGCTTTACTAAATATTGATCTACAAAAGTTTCGACTCGTAAAAATGTTTTGAATTCAATATTAGATTCTCCAAAATTATGAAATCTGATCCAAGGTTCGAATTCTTGTTTTGCCCCCTGAACTTTTTTTTGGATCTTTTTTGCGACATCAACTGCAATTTTTTCTACTTTTTTTAAATCAGAATCATAAGCGACACCACAGTCAATCTTAATAGTCATTTCATTTTTAGGAAGCCGGTTATTAGTAATAGTACTATCTGCTAGTCTAGAGTTGGGCATAATAATAACATTATTGGTTAATGTTTTAATCTTAGTAGAACGCCAACCAATATCCTCAACAAACCCTTTAATTTTCTCTCCTTTTAGTTCAATATGATCACCAACATTAATTTGACGTTCAGAAATAATATGGATTCCTGCGAAAAAATCTGAAAGAGTTTTTTGGAGTGCTAAACCCACAGCCAGACCTCCAATACCTAACGTTGCTATTAAAGGAGTTACTTCAACATCAAAATACCCCAAAATCATAAGTAATGCGACGAGATAAATAGTTACTGCAAAGATTTTGTTTAATAATTGAGGTGTTTTTTTGAAACGTTTATGAACTTCTAACCATTTATCCACGAGAATGGAAAAAATTCTTGAACTTAAAATTGCCATAACTGCAATAAAAATTACAAAAAAAACTTTATCCAACCAGAGGTGAACAGAATAAAGAACTGAAAGTTTGCGTAGAGCAAAATAAAAACTCATTACTAAAAGTAAATTACATAATGGATCTTTGATCGCGTCCACTAATTTATCATCAGTATCACTTTCTGTTGCCTCGACGAGTTTTTTTAAATAACCTGAAAAAAGTTTAGAAACTAAGTAAGTTAAGAAAAGACCTGAAACTAAAATTAGAACAAACTGCACATATTCGGAAGTAACAATACTTAACCAATTCACCATCTTTTTTATCCCACCCTGAGATTAATAAATATAAATAAAATTAATATATAAAAGGTTTTTGTTTTTTAAGGTCCGAGTAGTTGTTTTACTACTCTATCCTTAATAGAAAAAGACTTACCACAATAAACACAACGTTTGTTTTTACCGCTTAGAATTATTGTTGTTGTGTGATATTTCATTTTATTGCCACAGTTGGGACACATTAAAAGAAAATAGAACTTATTCATTTTGATGATTGATCAGTCTCGTCGGAATCTTCATTGTGATTCTCATCATGTTTAATAGGCATTGCATCCTGAGGAATTTCTTCTGAGTCATCATCTATTTTTTCATCATCACTTGAATCTTCATCTGACTGCGTTTGCTTTTGGTCTTCGATATCTTGTTCATCTAAAGGAACGTGTGAATCAGGAACTGATTGTTCTGGAAGCGATTCAGATTCTATTTTTTCTCCTGCGACAAACTCTTCAAGTTCTGGGTGAAGGTCTCTTTTGTCAGGAATATCCTCTTCGTGAGTTGTATGATTGGTTAGGGCTAGTTCTTCAGGGTCTTTGTGTTCTTCTAAAATTTGTTGCGCCAGTTGCTTTGCTTTATCTGCGCCTTCTAAATCATCACCCTCCGCATCAACAATATTATTAGAATCGACAGGTTCTTGATCAGAATCTACAACATCGTCTTCAGATTCGTCTGAATTATTGTTGTCAACACTTTGCTCAGTTTCATTAACAGATTCTTCAGGAACATCAACAACATCTAAATCTCCAAGTTTCTCCTCTGGCTTTTCATCATCTGTTTTTGTGTTTAATTCATCTATTGTTTCTAATGTTTCTAGAACAGGTTCAGAATCATATACATCTAAATCCCCTATTTTTTCAGAATCATTTTCTTGATCTGATCCTAAATCACTGTTGGAAATGTTTTCTGAACTATTTTTAGATTTATCTTCTGAATTGATTTTTGAATTGCTAGAATTCATTTTTGAATCTCCTTTTTGTTCAAAATCATCTACTTTTTTTTGAGGTAAAACATTTTTTAAATCCTCAAAATCTTGGAATACCTCATTAATTGCTTTTTTATGAGGAAGATCAAAATAATCCAGAAACTTCTGAGTTGTTTTTACTAAATAAGATCTACCTTGACGATCTTTAGAAATAAAACCCTGCTCTACGAGTTCTTTGATATGCTCATAAGCTTTATTTGATCTAATTCTAACAATCTCTGATTGTAAAATAGGTTGTTTCCAAGCAATGATTGCAAGAGTTTCAAGAATTGCTTTAGACATTTCAGTATGCGGATTGATACTATGAACTAACCCTAAATACTTTTCTCTAATTGTAAGTTTCCAGCCCTCGCCTTCATGAATTAAAAGAATTGGAGAATCACGATCAATGTGCTCTTGTCTTAACTGTTCGACATTTTCTTTAACACTGTTTTCATCTACACCTAAAAGATGAATGAATTCAGAAAGTAAAATAACTCTTCCTGCAGAAAATAAAATGGCTTCAATCTCTTTTTTTAAATCAGGTATTTCAGACATTAATTAAACACACCTCTTGCGTTTTTAAAAAATTTGAAAAAAATTATTAAAAGTTATTTTTTTGTTAAATGAAATAAATCGTCTTTTTTCTCAACAACACCTTCTTCAATTAACCGGTCTAAAAAAGGCAATAAGTTCTCTTCTTTAATTCCTACTTTTTTTGATAATAAATCAACTTTTGCAGGTTCATCTTTTAAGAGAAATAATAAAAAGTTTCTCAGTAAGTGAACTGTATTTTTATCAATAAGTTTTAATCGCGTACCTGCTTCTTTAACATGCGAGTCTGCAATATGGATTTTAGCGATTAAATCAAGTAAAAAATCAGATAAACTCTTTGATGAAATCTTAATATCAGTAGGTTCAAGAATCTCAATGGATGATGGCGTAAAATCAAACACAAAACTAATCATATCATTAGTAGATGCTACCCAAAATTCTAACTCAGTGAATGTTGTAAAAAGTGTTTCTTTATCTTTAGCAGGTTTAGCTTCAAAAATTTCTTCAAAAGAAAGTTCCAAATAATCCTGTTCTGTAACTTTATCTACAACGGCTTCCATTGTTTTTTCTATATGCTCTTTTGGAGCACCCATTATCTCAATAATAGCCTTAACTAGGAAATGGCCTTTTGCAATATGTTGATCAAAACTTAGTTCTTCACCAGATTCGCCTCTAAGTTTAGACTTTTTCTTTATTTTCTGTGTTTTTTCTTCAATATTTTTTGCTTTAGTTTTATTTACCATAATAATCAACCATTTAATCCCTCAATTAGCTTATACAAAAAAAACGGATATTTATATATCTTTCTGTGATTTAAATTATTGAAATTAAAGGTTTTAGGCTTTGTACTGCCAAATAACAATTAATTAGACGCGAATTTATAACTGTTTGACTAGCTGATATTTTTCACAATAAAGCTATATCTGCTTAAAAACCAATATTAGTATTAAAATTACAAATAAAAACAAAAGAAAATAAATTGATAAAGACCTTGCTTTTGCACTAGATGATTTGTAAATAATATTATTTGATATTGACTGATTTAACTTTTTTGAATTTTTACTATTTTCTCTTAAATTGTCCAATGCTTTATTAAGATCATTATTAGTATTTGAAAGTTTTGCACCTGACTTTGTACTGGCTGTTAAATTATCATTGTTTGAGTTTGATGAATTGGGATCTAATATTGTAATTTTTTCTGAAATAATATAAGGCGTTTTGCGATTTGAACAATTAATCACTATTCTAATATTGAATAAACCTAATTTTGTAGGTGTAATATTAAGATCAAATGAAACATTAGATTTAAGAGGTAATAAAAGATCTTTTTGATTTTGATTTCGTTCTCCATAAGAATAATGTTGTGAACCTTTTTGAATATATGCATGAACAGAAAATGAATGGTCTGTGTCTGTTGGATTTGATGCAATTAGCCTAATTGTAAATGAATTGTTTAAATTTATTGACGACGGAAAGTCTATTAGTTTAAAATTGATTTTATTTGAAATTACTGTTTTTGTAGAATCTTTTTGAATTGTGTTGTTTTTATTCTGAATTAAACCATTGTTTTCTTCTGAATTTAAATCATTATTTAAATTTGAATTACATACTGGAAAAATATTTAATTTTTCATTATCTAATCGGGTTTTTACGTCGAGATCAAAACCTGAAATGTCAAGAAAAATAGAATCATTAATTGAAATACAATCTTGATTTAAATTCATTGAAATATTTTCGGAATAGTTGGAAAATTTAGTGTTGAACTTTTTCTTTTCTTGGTTTGATAATTTTTTGTTTTTTTGATTAACTAATTGGAAATAAAGAGTTGTTTTTCGAGTATCTCCTTTGTAAAATAAAAAAGATATTGACACATTATTTAGTTTTGAATCTATATTTGAATCAATAATTGATTTTCCTTTTTTTATTTTAGTTATGTATATAGAACTTATGATTGATGAGTGCTGGAATAATACCTCTGTTGCATTAATGCAAAATATACATTGCTCTGAGGGCAAGGAATCTTGATTTGAACTGTTTGTACTATTTGAACTAGGGGAATTATTTGAACTATTTGAATCATTTGAACTGTCTGAATTGTTTTGGTTATTTGAATTGTTTGTATTATTTGAAGTCATGTTAATCACCAATGAAAAATTTATTTTTTGAATTTTAGCTGTTGCTTGAGCTGGATGAATCGATATTACGAATATGAACAATATACCCATACAAACTAAAAAAAACAAACTGATTGTTCTTGTGAAAACTGAATTTTTTTTCATGAAATCGATTATGATGAATCTGGTTTAAATGTCTTGTCGAGAAAAAACAAATGAATTTTCAAGAATATTAGAAAACCCTCCAATGTCGTCGGAGGGATTTTCAACAAATTAACTGTTACTATTTTTTAATGCTCAACAAACTTTTAATACTAACTGTGGTTTAATTCTCTAGAAGTGAATAATTTAAAGATTATTTCGTAGAAAAAGTAGTAATTTAAACAATTAAATTTAACAGTTGGGGGGAAAGATGACATTTTTAGAGATGTTACATAAAAAAAGAGATAATTCTATGCCGAAAGGCTCAGAACTAGAAGTTCCACCACTACCCACAGAAAATGAACTGGACACGTCTGAGAATTCTCAAGGATATCAAAATATTCCACCACCACCCAATATGAATAATCTAAATGAAATGGGCGAAACAGGACTGCCACCATTACCAGAAAAAATAGAATTTCCAACTCAATCAAACAGTGACGAGAATATTGACGATGTTCCACCACTAGATCTACCTAATATGACAAACATAAAAAATTCTGCTCCAAAAGAAGATCCTGTTGTAAAACCAGAACCAATAAAACAAAATCAAATGCCTAGCATTCCTGATTTAGATGAATTACCTGACGCAGAAATACCTGCACCACCAATTATGTCCACTAATAAATCTAATGAAATTAATGAAACTGAAAGAGATGAGTTTGCTATTCCTAAAAGAGTACCTTCATTAGAAGGATATCCTCAAGTTTATCAAGAGATTGCTACTGACGAGATCAGACCTCGCTTAGCTCAAGGACCATTGTTTATAAGATCAGATAAATATAAAAAAGTTATTGATGATCTCACTCAAATTAAAATTGTTCTTAAAGAAGATGAGAATAGATATAATACCTTAAATCAAATTAAAAATAAAAAAGAAAAATTATTAGAAAAATTCAGACAAACTACTGAAGATATACAAAGAAAATTATTATTCATAGACAAAACTGTATTTGAGGGATAAAATGGAAAAAACTACACCAGTATTTGTAAAAATCGACGAGTATAAAGATGTACTTGACATAGTTGATCTAGTTAAAAATAAACTTCTCGAAGCAAAACATTTAATTGAACAAATCAATGAAATAAAAAATCAAGAAGATGCAGAACTAGAAACTTGGCACGCAGAAATTTTAGATGTAGAAAAAAAAATAGACTACATGGATAAAACATTATTTGAACCAGAAAATCTTTAAGTTGATATTTACACAATAAAACTGAACAAAATAGAAATAAAAAAAACATACTAAAAAAATGGCAGAAGGAGAATTTTTCGTACAAATACCAGACAGCACAGAAATAAGACGTGCATTGCTAGAAAATAGCAAACAAATAATTACAGTTTTACGAAGATATGAATACTTTAAAGATAAAAGAATACAAAAACAAGAACTAATGAGCAGACTAAAAAATGTAAACAATGAAATACAAGTAATCCTGCAAAAATTAGAAAGAGAATTGCCAGAAACAAATCTTCGAATACAATTAAAAATAGAAAGTAAAAGACTAAAGCCTGCAGTTAGTGGCGTTCATAGAAAAAGAACTATTTCTAAAACTGGAAAAAGTGAAGACTTATTAAAATTAGAACAAGACTTACAATCAATCGAAGGAAAGTTAAGTGGATTGAAACGGTAAAAAAACAAGTTATTAAATTCTGATATAAATCAAATATTGTAATTCAACAATAAAGTTTTTAAATAACTAGTTTATACACAGTTATATGAATATTTTAATTGTCGGTGCAGGTTCTGTAGGCGTTTATTTAGGGACACTACTTAATAACAAAAAACATAATATTATTCTTCTAGGACGAAAAAAATTAAAGAAACTACACGATACAATCCTTATAGACGATGTTTTTTATCCTATGCCTAAAAGAATTTATTCATTACCTAAAAACTCAGCATATGATTTTGTGTTTATAACCTCAAAAATTTATGACTTACAAAATAATCTTAAAAAAATCAACAAACATAACATAAAAACGAAATATTTAATAAGTATTCAAAATGGAATTGTAGAAAACAAAATTTATGATAAATACATTAAAAAAACAAATTTTACATCTATTTCTGTTTTTGAAGGATTTCGACTTTTAGAGAATCAATTGATTGTAAATCAATCTAAATCAGGATGGAAAACTGATGATTCGATTGCAGGTAAAGAAGTGTCTAAATTACTTCAAAATGCAGGGATAAAATGCACTACTGATAAAAAATTAGATTCCCTAAAAGCAGAAAAAACCATTATGAACTGTTGCGTGAATATTTTATCTGCAATTAAGAAAAAAACATTTTATGAATTATATAATAATTTTGAAACCAAAAAATTAATGGATAAAATATTTGATGAATCTTACAAAATTTTAAGTGAAGAATATGAATTAAAACCAAAAGAAAAATTAAGAACGCTTTTTTACCAAATCATAAGCCCTATGAAACATTACTCGTCTACATATCAAGATGCAGTTTCTGGAAGAAAAACAGAAATTGACTTATTAAACGGATTAATAGTAAAACTAGGACTGAAATATAAAATATTAACCCCTGTAAATCAAAAAATATTAAATGAATTCATAAAGAAATATCCTCGACAATAATATGCATACAGCACATAACTAAATTCTAGAATAAAAAAATGTGGGGGAGGGGAGTTTCGTCAAATAATTCTAATGAATGATTTGTTTTCGAACCCCTGAACCTACTGAAGGACTGGATTCCTCATAATAGGATGGTCAAAGCTTATTCATTGCATAAGCTCATCACTCAAGTTATCTTGAGTCCAGCGCATTTGACCAGACTTTGCTACCCCCACAAGGGTAATCGAAAGAAATCAAGTAGTGGTATATAAATATTATCTTGAATACGGCTAATATGAAATCCTTGTAATTCTGATGAATATCAGAATTACTGTTTTTC
>JABJCP010000027.1 GCA_018668595.1 Candidatus Woesearchaeota archaeon | reverse complement strand
TTAATTAAAAAAATAATTTATAAAAAATAATTTATAAAAAATAATTCATAAAATAGGATTCATAAAATATAATTTAAAATGGCATATTCTACACAAAAACAAAATTCAAAAAAATTAGCAGATGATTTGGAGATAATCTCCGGACCATTTTCTTTAAAACAAATAATGCTATGCACTAAGTTAGTACTTACTTCAATTATACCTGAAGTTACAGTAAATATAGTAAATTCTGTGAAAAATAAATTATCAAGCAAAATGAAAAAGAGTACTGATAATGTTGATAATAATAAATTAAACTATTCCTCAATGCATCCAGAACCACTAGTTACAGATATTATTGGAGTAACTTGTTTTGAACATCCCACTATTGAAAAACTAGAGGAAATTTGTGAGAATATAGGCAAAGAAGTTGATAAAAAAAATAAAAAATATTCTATTGATTTTGCAGGACTTATGTATCATCTTTATTGTGCAATTGACAAATCAATTCCCTACAAAAAATCAACACTAGCTATGGACTGTAATAGAACTGTAGTGCGCATTAATGAAGAAGATTATGAAGAAAACGTAGTTGATAGATATTCTATTGGAGAAAATTATTTTTTCTCACCTATAAAATTATATGTTCCATTTGATAAAAGTAAAACAAATCTCCCTGTACAATCTCAAGAAAGAATAAAAATTCTAGAAGATACCAATATAACTGGAGCAATAGAATTAATAGATTATTCAAAAAAACCAGTAGAACAATTAAGAATGTATATTATTGAGTCTGGAAAAAAGCTTAATAGAATGTTGCTTAATAATGAAAATTCTAAAAAAGAAAAAAAAGATCTTTTAATGGGAGATGAGTGCCCAACATATATTGTTTTTGCCCACACACCAAAATTAGAACACATGAAAAATGAATTAGTGCAAATGTATAATAAGTATGCACGGATTATTAATGTTGAGGATTGTGGATAGTTAGTTTAGGTTGATTTTTATTTTCCCCTTACATTTGATTTTTATGTTTGTAAGGGGAAACTGATTATTTTTGAATAACTGTCAATTTAAAACATATTATAAACCAAACTTTATTTTCTTTATAAAGGTTTCCAGCGATAATCGGAACTTTTGGCTATAACTTTCCATTTAGAATGGGAAGGTATTTAAAAGAAATTTCTTTGATCAAAATTAGAACTTAGAATTCAATTGATTAATTTAATCAAACAACTTTAATTTCTTTAATATCAAAGAATCTACGGATATTAGTTTCAAGATTTCTTAAGTTCTTAGCATTACGCCCAATCAAAAGACCCTTAGTTTGCATATTTTCCTCAGTGATTGTAATGATCCCCTCTTCTTCTTCAAGTTTATTAATTCTCAATGGTTGAACCATATTTTTAATAAAAGTTAGAAGATTATTTGAATACTCCACAATCTTAATCTTTTTACCAAACTTATCTTCAAGCTTTTTAACATTCTCACTCTTCTTGCCTAAAGCTTTCCATAAATGACCGCCGTCAACAATAAAAACAAGTCTATTTTGAACTTCATCAAAGAAACAATCTTTACATTTAGCATGAGTAATTGTTTCAAATAGAGAAAACTGCTGAATAGTTTGTTGATCATAAATTATTTTTGTCATGAAACATCCAATTGATTACAATTATTTAACCATTATTTAGCAATTAGTTAATTAATAATTAAAATATTAATTATTTGCTCATACCAAGAACCTTAATATTGTGAGGTCTTTTACAAATATCCCCCAGTTCTTCGTTGGTATACTCTAATTCAATACATTCAACATTGCCAAGTTTACAACAATGTTTAAAGTCTGCAAGAGTATCTATGTCACAGTTAGCAGCTAAAAAAACCTTAGCAATGCCTCCTGTTCTAAGACCCTTCAATGTTCGGTCAGCACCAAATACTAATTTTTCTTCTTTTAGTAATTTTTTGATTTCTGTTATCGCATCACTCATATAAAACACCTGTTATTAATTTTAGTAATTTATCGCACGTTATACGTCGTTTTTACTTAGTTTTTTTTACTTGTTTATATTATTAATTATTTTTTAGTAGCATAAATCTGGTTATTTAGTTTTTGCTAGTTTATTATTTAAATTTTCTTGTTTTATTGCTTAGTTTATTACTTAGCTTTCTTTGGTTTACTTAATAAACCTGGCAAACCAGTACCAATAGGAATTGCCTGATTAAGCATAACATTTTCTACAACACTAGTAAGTAAATCTTCTTCTCCTGCAAGTGCTGCAGTGATTAAATGTTTAATAGGAGTTTCGAATGAAGCTCTAGCAAGTACTGAAGCTTTATCGCGGATAATACCATATCTAGTAATACCTTGAACATTACCTGATGCACACATAAGATCTGCAACTAAAATAATATGTCTTTTGTCAATATTCAAACCTTGACTTTCAATAACTTTCAAAACTTCTCTAATAATAGTTTCACGAGCAGCTTCAATACCTAAAAAGGTTGCAACTGCTAAAACATCATTAGACGTTGTACGAGTTATATCAACAAATTCAAGACCAAAAACATCTTTAAGATTTGAACCTGCAGTAATAATAACAAATTCATCTTTTCTTCTAACAGGAAGAACTTGAGTTACACCTTTAACACCTGCAACATGAGCATTTTTGATTTTTTCCTTTAATTTGTAAACATCATTAATACCTACATCTTTTCCAGAAAGTTTAATAGTAACAACATTACCTTTTGCTTTAACATTCATATCCTTTAAAGATTTCTCAATAAGCTTTTGAACTTTTGCAACAGTAAAACCTAAATCATCAATTTTTTTAGGATCAAGAATAACATCGACAAGCATATCACGAATGTTAATAGAAAACTCGTCAGTAACATCTGCTAATTTAGTATCTTTAACTTGCATTGCAATCTTACGAATATCTTTACCTTTATTGAATGGACTCTTAAGATAAACTTCCATCATTGGTGTTGCAATAGTTTTACGAGCATCAAGAATCTCAATAATTCTAGGAAGACCAACAGTTACGTTCATTTCTGCAACTCCTGCTAGGTGGAATGTATTCAATGTCATCTGAGTACCCTGCTCTCCAATTGATTCAGATGCAACTAAACCGACACTTTCTCCAGGATCTGCACGAGATTCTAAATATTCAGCATAAACTGCTTCTAAAATCTTTTTCACAACAGACTTACTAGCTTTAGGCGGGAGATTTTCTTTGACTTCTTCCAAAATTTTTGGAGTAAGTTTGTCTTCATATTCTTTGAATATTTCATTCATAATAATCACCAACTATTCTATTTCTCGCCGACAACATCAGCAATAATTCCTTTAATATCGAGTTTACCTGCAATAGAACGACTAACATCGATTCCGTCTTCACCATACATAAATTGAATAATTTTTTTATTAGCATCACGAATAGTAAAATCATACTCTACTTTTACATCCTGCATTGCATTTGCAAGTCTTCTATAAAGATAACCGGATTTAGGAGTACGAAGCGCAGTATCCATCAGTGAATCTCGTCCAGTCATACCCATAAAGAAAAACTCTGCAGGTTTGAGACCTTGTTTGAATCCACCTCTAATAAATCCACGAGCCATAGGACCAAAATCATCTGCCTTAAAACAAGATAAAGTTCTATCACGATAACCTTTTCCAATACGTCCACCACGCATAGCTTGCTGACCTACACATGCAGCCATCTGAGCTAAATTAAGAGGTTTACCTCGAGCACCACTTCGTGCCATCATAATAGTTCCTGTTTCACGAATACAATATTCATTAACAATTTCTCCACAAGAATTTCTTGCTTTATTTAATCTTTCTAATATTCTAATTTCAAGAGTTTCTTCCATGCTCTTACCAGGGAATGTTTCGAGTTCATCACGTTTATACTGTTCAATTAATTCTTCAACAGCAAGATAAGAATTATCTAAAACTTCTTGAATTTTTTTCTGAGCAATTTTAGGAAGATCAGTATCTGAAACAGACGTTGTAAAACCAGCATACTTTAAACTTTGAACTCCTAATTTTTGAATCTTTGCAATCATATCTGCAGTAAATGCAGCGCCAAACTTTTTATGAATCTGTCTTAACAATAAACCCTTAGATTCTCCAAGACTATTTCTATCCATATGACCTGTCAAAATTTTTCCATTTTTAATTATTAGTTCAGTTCTTTCAGAAGTTTTTCCAACAAAATTTAAACTTTCAGGAAGTAAAACACTAAAAACTTCATTTCCAGATAATATATCTTTATTAGGTAATTTTGAAAAATCTTCAATACCTGCATTGATTAACAAATCAACTGCTTTTTCTTTAGGTATTTTTTCAAGTTTAGTCAATACATAGTTACCTGAAACTGCGTCTTGAATACAACCAATTACACTAAGACCATAACCAGGAGAAATTAACTGAGTTTGAACCATCATTAAAGTTTCGGCTTCTGCACGAGCTTCTTCTGTTTGAGGAATGTGTAAGTTCATCTCGTCACCGTCGAAATCAGCGTTGTAAGGATTACAAACAGTTGGATTAAGGCGGAAAGTTTTTCCAGGAAGAACCTTGATCTTGTGACACATCATACTCATTCTGTGAAGTGAAGGCTGTCTATTAAAAATTGCAATATCTCCGTCCATTAAATGACGCTCAACCATATAACCTGGTTGCATTTCTTCAATAATTGCCTCTTTCATATCATCAGTAATTTTTTTCTTTTTTCCATCAGGTCTAACAACATAATTAGCACCAGGATATTTTTTAGGTCCACGTTCAATAAATTTTTTCAAATATTCTAAATTCCAGTCAGTAACTCTTTCTGGAACAGTAAGTTTAGATGCAATAATCATTGGAACACCGACTTCATTTAAACTAATCATAGGATCTGGACTAATAACTGTACGCGCACTAAAGTTAGTTCTTTTACCTGCTAAGTTATGACGGATTCTTCCTTCTTTACTTTTAATTCTCTCAGAAAGAGTTTTAAGAGGCTGACCAGATCTATGTCTTGCAGGCGGAAGTTGAGGTACTTCATTGTTAAAAAATGTAGTAACGTGATACTGAAGTAAGTCCCATAAATCTTCAATAATAATTTCTGGAGCTCCTGCATTAATATTTTCGAAAAGACGCTGATTAATTCTAACGATATCACCTAGTTTGTGAGTAATATCATCCTCGCTACGCTCTCCACTTTCAAGAGTAATTGACGGACGCATAGTAACTGGAGGAATTGTAAGAACTGTTAAAACTAACCATTCAGGTCTCATCTTTTTAGGTTCAAAACCAAAAAATTCTACATCATCATCATTAATTTTTTCAAGTCGTGTTCTAATTTCAATTGGCGAAATACGTTTATCTGCTTCAAGAAATGTAGATGGTTTTTCTAAAGTGATCTTTTGCTGACGTGATTTACAATGAGGACATTTATTGATTGTCTTAAGAGATTTTATTGTTTCAGCAATATACTTACGACGAACTTCTAAGCTTTCAATTGTACTCATTTCTTCTATTTTCTTTTTTACTTTTTCACGTTGAGCATTTGGAATTAAAACTTTACCACATTCTCTACAACTGCACTTAAGAATTGTAAGAATTAAACCAACAAAATGAATATGGATTGCAGGTCTTGCAAGTTCAATATATCCGAAATGTCCAGGACATTCTTTTAATTTAGCACCACAAGTTCTACATCTAAGTCCTGGATCAATAACTCCTAAACGAGTATCCATAAGACCTCCGTCTACAGGATATCCTTCTTTATCATAAAGCTCAGGTGTAACAACTTTTGCCGACGCCATTTGCTTAACCATTTTTGGACTAAGAATTCCAAAAATAATACTTCTAACTTTTTTATGTGGGTGTTGTGGTAAACCACTATCCTCGATCATTTTTCAAAACCTCGACAAATTTGAATTAATATTGTATTATTTTTTAATTATTTTTATTATCTGATTAATTATATATTTTTATTATTTAATTGAAATCTAATATTTATCTTCAAGTGTAAGTTTTGGATAAATTCCTAAACTCTTAAACTCTTCAAGCATTAATTTGAAAGCATATGAAAGTTCAATTGCATTAATCTCTACGTTTTCTCCACAAATAGAACAATATGCTTTATTTTTGTAAACATTATAGATTGCTATCATTCCGCACTCTTCACATACAGGAACAACCGTACGATCAGCATCAAAACGTTCTTTTAATAATAAACTTGCACCGTGTGCAACAAAAGTATCTTTCTCCATCTCTCCTAGTCGAAGTCCTCCTTCTTTTGCACGACCTTCAGTAGGCTGTCTTGTTAAAAGTTGAACCGGACCTCTAGCACGAGAGTGAATTTTATTTGCAACCATGTGTCTTAGTTTTAGATAGTACATATTTCCAACAAAGATTTTAGCAAGAATTTGTTCACCAGTTTCACCATCATACATAGCTTCCATACCATCTTCTCTAAAACCTAAAGTTAAAAGTTCAGCTCTTAAATCGTCTTCTTTATCTGAAACAAAAGTAGTACCATCAACATAATGCCCTCCAAGAGCACCAACCTTTGCACCAACAATTTCAATAAGATGAGAAATTGTCATTCTCGACGGAATACCGTGAGGACTGAAAATCAAATCAGGAACAATACCTGATGATGTAAATGGCATATCAGAATGAGGAACAATTAAACCAATAACTCCTTTCTGACCGTGACGAGAAGTAAACTTATCTCCAATTTCTGGAATACGTTGTTCTCTTAATCTAACTTGAATAAGTTTATTACCTTCGCCATTTTCAGTAACTAAAACAAAATCAACTGTACCGATTTCTCCGTGTTGTAATGCAACGCCACTTTCACGACGCTTGTCAATTGCAAGATTATATTCATCCATTGAACTCAAAAATCTAGGAGGAGAAGTTTTACCAATAACAACATCCCCTTCGCTTACTGCAGCTTCTGGATAAATAATTCCATCATCTTCTAAATAACGATAATCATGTTCAGATCTAAATCCTTTAATATCTTTATCAGGAATACAAATTTCATCAGTTAAACCACCTGCATATCTAAGTTCTTCAGAAATACATGGACGAAAATAAGTCGAACGACCAAGACCACAATCAATACTACCTTTATTGATAACACTTGCGTCCTCCATGTTATAACCTTTAAAACTCATAACTGCAACAACAATATTTTGTCCTTGCGGGTGTTTATCATAACCTGAAAGTTCATACATTAAAGTTGAAACCATTGGTTTTTGAGGCGTATGAAGTAAGTTAACATCCATATCCATTCTAACAGAAAAATTAGCAGCATAAAGACCTAGTCCTTGCTTTTGATTTTTTCCTCCGATTAAAACTCTCGGACCTGGCGAAAAATTACTGAAAGGAACAAGTGCAGTTGCAACACCGATAATGCTTGTCGGGTGAACTTCAAGATGAGTATGATCTGGAGTAAGATCTTCTTCAAAAAATGAAACTAAAGTATTTTCTTCTTCCATTGCATCAAGATATTCAATAACACCTTGTTTGACTAAATCATCCCAATTGATTTCTCCCTTTGTAAGTTGCTCAGCATGTTTGTCAGTAAACATACTTTTACCATCTTTGACAACTATCAATGGTCGATTAATACGCCCTTTGTTAGCTTCGACATAAATACTATCAAGATCCTTTTCATAAGTAACATTAACAGTAAAATGTAAATTACCTTTTCTTCTTTCTTCAACAATTCTTGCAATGAACTGTTTAGGATCCTCAACTTCTCCCATGAATTTATTGTTTATGAATACTTCCGCCATTTTGTCAGACCTTTTGAGTTTTTTTTTGAAAATCGTTAACATAAATTGTTAATCTGTTTTTTTAAACATTAAATGATCAAAATAGATCAAAGGAAAATAAAAAAATTAAACTGTTTTTAATCCAAGTCCTTTTAGAGACTTAATAAGTTCTTCTTCGTTGGAATCAAGAGAAATTTTTGCAAGAACTGCTAAATTTTTTCTTAAACCAATGTTTGTACCTTCTGGAGTTTCCATCGAGCAAAGTCTACCGCAGTGAGTAGGATGTAATTCTCTCGCCTGAAAATTTTCTTGTGACGCAGAAAGTGGAGATACAATTCTTTGAAGATGAGATGTTGCATCAAGGAAATTATGTCTTTGGATTCTCTGACTAATACCTTTTCTTCCTCCAACCCATGAACCAGTAGCCATAGAACTATATATTCTCTGAGTTAAAAGTTTGTCACGAATAATAACTTTAATAGAGGGGAACTTACCACGCTTAACAATTCTTTGGAAATTGTAAAGTAGATCGTTGATAAGAACTTTAAGATTTACAGTGAATAAATCAGATAATAAATCACCTGCAAGTTTAATACGCTTATTTGCATAATGGTCTTTATCATCTTTAATAATTTCACCTTCTGTTGTAAGAACAAACTTATTTAGAAGTTTACAAATATTATATGCTTTAAGAACTCTGTCTCTAGGATTTGAACCCACGTGTGAAAGTAAGTATTTGTCCATAATTTCACGCATTCTTTCAATTCTGACTTCTTTAGATTGAGTGATTCCTGTTTTCTTTGCAATATAATCAAGAGCATCTTCTTCATTTTTTATGTCGACAAATTCATAAAGATTAACAAGAAGACTATCAAAATTCTTATTCTTGTTTACAAAGTTCATAATATCTTCATCTTTTGTTAGACCAAGTGCTTTGACAATAA
Source organism: Candidatus Woesearchaeota archaeon (assembly GCA_018668595.1). Classification (GTDB taxonomy): domain Archaea; phylum Nanobdellota; class Nanobdellia; order Woesearchaeales; family UBA11576; genus JABJCP01. Next base: position 1,507 of record JABJCP010000027.1, on the reverse strand, counting down.
CAATGATAGGGATTCTTTTAACACGAGTAAAACTCAAATAGAAAATTCCATCTTTTAATTTTTCAATTGTGTGAGGAATCTTAAATGATGTTCCTTCAGAGAAAATTTTACCAATGTATTCACTAATACCTATTTTTTGTTTTTCAACCATTAGCCGATTAGATGCTAAATCCTCGACTCCAATGATTACTTTTTCAGTTCCGTTAACAATAAAGTATCCTCCATAATCGTCAGGATCTTCTCCGATTTGAATAAGTTCATCTCTAGTCATCTTATTAAGATGGCAGTATTTAGATTTTAGCATGATTGGCATCTGGCCAATTTGAGTAACAAAACTTTCTCTTTGAACTCCATTAATGTGCGCGCTAACTTCCATAAAAATAGGTGCACTGTAACTAATTTTTCTTAGACGACATTCCACTGGAAAAACATTACGTTTACTACCGTCTGCTTCAGTCATTTCAGGTTTTGTAACCCAGATCTTATCGAATTTAATCTTAAATTCTTCCACATTATGAGGAATAATTGTTGGTTCGATGACTTTGTTAGCATCAACAATTTTTTGAAGTTCAAAATCAATAAAATTTTTAAAAGAAGCAATGTTTGATTCTACTAAACTGTTTTCTTCAAAATATTTTTTTAAAAGAATGGTCCGTTTATCTTTTTTATTATTATCCATTTTTAAAGCCTGTACTGATATATTTACCTATTTGATCTATTAACTAATTGATTGCAATGATTACTCAACAACACATCTATAATATACTGTGTTTCCTGCTGTAAGACTGTCTCGCTCAATCTTTATAACAGTTCCAACTTCCATATCTGTTCCTCTTAATGCAGGATCTGATTTGTGAATAGAAGGTAATTCTTTTTCAGTAATTTTATACTTCTCTAGTAAAGCTTTTTTGTCTTTTTCAGAGAGTTTTTTATGTTTTGGTATGAGGGTGTGGGTGATAGGATCCTTTTTTGCCATATTATATGCCCCTCCTGTGGGTTGGTGGTTAAAAATTTTTTATGAATTTCTGTTAAAATGTAAGTAGGCTGGACGGGATTTGAACCCGCGACCACTCGATTTCTGTAAAACACGCTTTGTTAAAAGCAGTTTTCTAAAAGTCGAGTGCTCTATTGTCCGAAAAGCATGAATGCTTATCTCCGAACTGAGCTACCAGCCTATTTTATGGTTAAAACGCCCTGGCCGGGACTTTCGATCGCTTAAATGTCTTTTCAAACCTTAAACGTTTTCGAACCCGGGTCGAAGCCTCGACAGGGCTTCATGATAGACCTAGCTACACTACCAAGGCATGATTCCGTCCGAAACCGACGGAGTTCTTTCTATGATTAAAATAAAGTCTTGATGAGTCTTTTTTTGCCATAGAAAGGTTTATTCATGATATTTGTGAGATTTTTTACCCCTTTTTAAAGCTTTCTTTTTTAAATGATTATTTGCTAAAATATAATTAAATAAGACTATATTTATGCTATTATTATGTTATTTATTGCTATA
>JABJCP010000008.1 GCA_018668595.1 Candidatus Woesearchaeota archaeon | reverse complement strand
CTTGTTTTGAACAATCTTCATTATGAGCTCACCTCGTCGATAAGTTGGACTAAACTACTAATCTATCGACGAGAGCTCATATTTAAAACATTCTATTTAGAAAAAGGATTTCATATTAGCCGGAAAAAAACCACACTACGCACCATCTACTTAACATCACGCAATAAAAAAAGACAAATAATAAACAAACCAATAGGAATTAACCAATAGACAGGATTAAACAAACCACCAAATAATAATGATTTTTTTAATAACAAAATCTCTAAATTAAGCGGCATAATATTTGCCAACCACTGGATAAATTTAGGCATGATTTCTAATGGATAAAACATACCTGATAAAAAAAGTAAAGGTAAAGTTATAACTAAAGAAATCAAAACTGAAACTCCCTCAGTATCGCTTACAAGACCAATCAAAAAACCAATTAGAGTGTTAACAAACGAAATGAAAATTAAAGACTTAATCAAAAGAGAAATTGAAACAGAATAACGCGCACCGAATGCTAGAAAAATCAAAACAACAATAAAAAACTGAACTAAAGAAATCGAAAAAAAGAAAATAAGTTTTGAAATAACATAACTAAACATAGAACTATTACTCGCACGAATTCTTGCAAAAAGTAAACATTTACGATCATAAATAACTCCGGTTGAACAAAGCATTAACAACAAAAAAATACTAAGAACTGCAAACAACGGTGCGATTCCCACATCAACAATTTCCAAATCTCCATGAACTCCAACAGGAGTTGTGACAATAGGATCTGATAAAAAATTAGGATCTAAACTTTCAATTCTTTTGAGACTGTCATCTGCAGACTGTACATTTTGTTTAATAGTTTTATGAAGTTTTTGATTTTGTGAATTTAAACCTACTGAATCATAAACTGAAAAATCAATTGAATCGTATAACTCTAAAGCTAACTGAGTTTTATCTCGAGCTTTAGTTCCTTCTGACTTAATCTCTTCTGCAAAAGATTTAACAAGCTGGCGCTTAAATGGCCCTAGAGCTACATCAACCTTCCACGATGCAAGACTTGAAACAGAAGGATCGCTATCGTCATAAAAAACAGTAATTCCTGCTTGCTCTAAATTATTAATTTTTTTTGTGAATCCATTTTGTATTTGTAAACCAAATAAAAAATTACGATCAATAATGTTTTGATTTAAATCAGTCATACAATCAGGATCAGAGCTTCTAAAAACATAAAAACCATCAATACTTAAAAATGCAGATTCTGTTAGTTGTGTGTTGTCAAAATCACAAACAAACACTCCAATGCTCGACGTAGAATCTGTTAAAGTAAGAATATAAATCAAACCCAAAATTAAAGGAAGTGCTATTGAAAGATAAAGATATTTACGTTTTTTAAGAACTAATGAAAATTCTTTTCTAAGAAAACCAGCTATACTAAGTGGAACTAATAAAATAAAAACTAAATATCGTTTAAGTTTTTCTAAAATCATTTTATTTCATCATTACCTACTTTCAAAAACACTTCATCAAGGTTCGGCTCTCTAAAACTTAATTCTTCAAACCCAACACCTAACTTTTCTATAAATTTAAACAAATAATTTCTCTGACCTTCACTATGAACTGCAAACATAACATAACTATTAAAACGATCCATTAATGCAATGTTTCGATCCTTGCAATATTTTTCTAAAGATTTGAATTGAGATTTGTTAATATAATCCAATTTTACTTCAACAACATATTTTATTTTTAATTTATTCCTAATGTCTTTGAGTTTCCCTTTAGCAAAAATCTTACCATCATTCAATAAAACAAGACGATCGGAATGATGCTCTGCCTCGACGAGTAAATGAGTCGTAATAATAACCGTCCTGCGCCTGTTTTTTTGGTAAGCTAAAAAGTGCCAAAGCATTTTACGATTATAATAATCAAGACCAACAAATGGCTCATCAAGTATTAACATTTTAGGATTATGAAGTAAAGATACAAGAATATTCAATCTGACCTTCTGACCTCCTGAAAGTTCACTAGGCAATCTTGTTAAAGAAATATTCAATTTTAAAATACTCAGCAGGTTTTTACCTGCAGTTAATGCGACAGTTTTTGAAAGACCATTTAACGAACCAAAAAAAATAATATTTTCAAGTATAGAAAGATCAGGAATTAATGCGATTTCCTGAGGAACAAAACCAATATCTTTTTTTGATAACAAACGATCATGACCCAAAATAGAAATTGATCCATCAAAATTAGATGTTAAAACCCCTGAAATTAAATTAAGAAATGTAGATTTTCCAGACCCAGACTTACCAACAACTGCAATAATTTGACTTGTTCTCACAGATAAATTTAAATTACGAAGAATCTCTTTTTTACCATAAGCAAAATGAACTTTTTTAGTTCTCAAAGGAATATGTTTATGAATTGAAAAAATAGAAATTATTTTTTCTTTTAATGAATTGAATTTACTAGAAATAAATTTGACAGGCATAAAATTAGCATGTTTCTTTAGTTTTTTACTCCTTTTTCTCTTGCCCACCATAAATTATAAGAATTCAATAGAGGTATATAAAATTAGTTATGATCTAAACTAATTAAATAATAAACCTAATTAAATGACTAACTTGATTAAATGACAAAACTAATTAAATAACAAAAAATTATTTAAAGAAGCTTGAGACTGATTTTAAACATGCGCAAAATAAAAAAAATCTATCAACTTCTTTTAACTGCATATGGTTATCAAGGTTGGTGGCCGATACTAAACTGTAAAGGGAATAATCCAACTAAAACTGGAAGTGTTAAAGGATATCATCCTAAAGATTATTCTTACCCTCAAACAGATTTGGAAAGATTTGAAATTTGCATAGGTGCAATCTTAACTCAAAATACAGGATGGGTTCAAGTCGAGAAAGCATTACAAAATCTTGAAAAGTTAAAACTTATAGATCCTAATAAAATTATTAATGTTACTGATGAAACTTTAAAGACTGCAATAAAACCTGCAGGATACTTTAATCAAAAAGCTAGAAAGTTAAAACTGTTTTCTCAGTTTTTTATTGAACTGAATGATCGAGTTCCAACAAGAGAAGGATTGCTCGACGTATGGGGTGTTGGACCTGAAACTGCAGACTCGATTTTACTTTACGGATATCATGTACCAGTGTTTGTGATTGATGCTTATACAAAACGAATATTTTCGCGAATAGGATTAATTAATGCTGATTTGAGTTATGATGAATTTCAAAAAATATTTCACAATGTTTTTGAAAATATCTATGAAGAAGAAAATAAAAATAAAAGTGAACTGTTTAATGAATATCATGCATTAATTGTAGAACATGCAAAAAGAAATTGTAAAGTGAAACCTGATTGTGAATGTTGTGTTTTGAAAAGAGAATGTGAATTTCTAAAAAAGAGCTGTAATTTCTAAAAAATAAGCGTATTAACTCCAACTTTAATGTCTAAATCTAAACAAAGGTAAATCTGCAACAGACTTATCTGCCTGAGACGTAGATCGATAAACTAAGGGAGATTCATATGATTTTTTTGGATCGTTTGATTTAAGCCTAGTTCCTGTAAAATCTAATTCTCGTTGAACTGATTTAGAAGAACGATTTACAGATTTATCTTTTTTGACAACAGGAGTTACATCTTTTGTTTTTTTCTCTTCTGCTTTTTTCTTTTTTCTAAAATACTGAGACTCAGGAATTTTAAGTGCTTTTTTGTATGTTCCCCTATTATACTTAATCATGTGTCTCTGATGGAGTTTATCATAACCAGTTTTAATATAATGCGAAACTAACTTATTCAAACCACAGGCAGAATTAGAATAATTAATTGAATCAACTGATTGATCGAATAAAACACCTGCGAAAAAAGTTACTCTTTCCCACGCAGTAAGTTTGCTCATTAATTTATCTGGAAGAGAGTCTGTAAAACACTGAATGCCTGCATAAACGCACATTAATTCAGAAGCTTGAAACAAGTTATAGAGTTTATTTCTAAAATTAGACGGTGTCTTTGGCAAATATTTGTCTAATTCTTGCTCAATTTCAGCAGTCAACAAGTCTTTGAAATTGCCCCTTTGATTTCGCTCGAATTTCCCCCCAGTTTTTGAACGCGAGAAGTTACGAGAATCTAGAGCAGATATTAATTCAGATGTATTTTGCTCAACTCGTTCTAACTCAGATAATCTATTTTCTAAGGGAATATAAGCCATATTAATTTCAGTTTTCTTATAATATATAAATCTTTCGTTTTTAGCCACTATCCAGTAGTTATTTTTTGTGTTGGTAAGGTAAAACATCAAAATTACCCAATTTAGTCCCAAAAACAGGACAATTTAGGAGGGAAAAATTATAAATATAATAAAGAATTGACATTAACTTAAATCAACATAATGTTAAATTTAAATTAACATAATGTTAAATAACTAACAAAGTGAATAATAAATATCCTTAAAAAAAAGATTTAAAACGAGGCAATACAATGGCTAGTAAGAAAAAAGCTAAATCGAAAAAAAGACCAAATAAAAATAAACAGACACAAACATTAAAATGGGTAATTGGTTTTGTAATTCTGTTAATAATCTTATTCTACATAAGACACAAATCACTACCTGCAGAGATTCCGGATATTTTAGAAGAACCAGAAATTCCCGTAGTAGAACCTGATGCTGACTTAGATGAACCAGTAGTTGACGAACCTGAAGTGGAAAAAGAACCAATAAAAACAGGAACGACTATGAGTGAAGAAAAACTACAAGAACTAGAAGACCAAGCATTAGCAATAGATGTAACAGAAAATACTAGATTAATAGATAATGTTGTGTGTTCATTCGACGAGGAATCAGAACTGAAGTATATACGTCTAACACTGACTAATGTATTTGAAGAAACATTCAAAATCAGTCATGTCGGAGTACACAAAGATTACAACACATATTTTTTAGTAAGAGGAATTGTTGATCAAGATCCTGGATGTGAACAAGAAGAACTAACACCTGGAGAATCTACAGTTTGTACAAAAATAGGATTTGATTCAAAAACTTATGGAAATATTGAAGGAATAAACAGATTAAGTATTCAAGTGCCTGGTAAAACAGAAGCACTATTAATAGAATGTCCATAAGACTCGAATCTAAAGATTAGATTGAAATTATTTTAAATTTTTTTTTATAATTTAATTCCATTATTCTACTCATATTTTTATCATATTTAATTCTATTAATTAATGTATAAATCATATCCTATTTAAACCCAAAAGTTTTTATACCTCCTGTAAAACCTCATTAAAAACCCTATTTTATGAGGGGGTGCCGGAGCGGTCAATAATCCAGCCACAAAGTAATCACCAAGAGTGTTTGTGACTCGATAGACTTGACGGGATAGGCTTAGGTAAGTTTGGGTGTAACTCTCAAGCATTTTTGCGCGAGATATAAGTTACGACTTTAAGACACCTATTGGCTTAGTGCCTACTAGGGTTCAAAACAATTTTTTGCATTAGAACATATTAAAAAATGCAAATATTGATGAAAGTCCCTACCCCCTCATCCAATTCACAAACGTAAACAATATATTTTATAAAGACTTAAAAATAACCAACAAAATACTAAAAATAACTTAAAAACTGATAAAAATGGCAATATCCCAATTTAGAAGCAAAAAAAAGTCCAGTGGCGGCAAATATAAGCGAATAAGAAAGCAGAAGCAGTCTGAGCTTGGAGATACACCTAGTTTAACCAAATTAGGAGAAAAGAAGGCAAGAATAAAACACAGACTAGGAGACAACATCAAAAAGAGCTTGCTACAATGGGATGAAGCTAACCTAACAGATCCAAAAACAGGAAAAACAATCAAATCAAAAATTAAAACAATTCTAGAAAGTCCAGCAAATCGGCACTATACACGACGAAATATAATGACTAAAGGATCTATTATCGATACTGATAACGGTAAAGCAAAAATAACATCAAGACCTGGACAACACGGAACAATCAATGCTATTTTAGTTACAGAATAAATAATCAAATTCTAAAAATATTTTCCATTTACTTTTTCTTTTAACAATAAAAACTTTATATTAAACTTTAAATATCTGTAAAAATTCCCTCTAAATTAATGAGCTCAAAGAATTTAAAAGAAACTACAAAAATGCCAACAATAAGTTTATGCATGATTGTAAAAAATGAAGACGAGTATCTACTACAATGCCTAAATTCAGTCAAAGAATTAGTAGATGAGATAGTAATAATAGATACAGGTTCAAAAGATAAAACAAAAGAAATAGCAGAAGAATTCAAAAAAGAATTTCCTTCTTTGAAAATTCTAAACTTTGGATGGGTTAATGATTTTAGTTCTGCCAGAAATTTTTCTATAAGCTATGCTAGTTGCGATTGGATATTATTTATGGATGCGGACGAGTGTATTGACAAAAATACTGCTGAAAAAATAAAAAAACTAATTGTCAACAATAAATCTGACGGGTTCATGCTCGTACAAAGAAATTATACAGATAATTCACAAATAGTCGGATGGCAACAAAATGACGAATCATACTTAAAAAAAGAAAAATTCACAGGATATTATCCAGTACACATAACAAGACTATTCAAAAATAATAAAGGATTTGTTTTCCGACGAAAAGTACATGAAAATGTAGATGAATCCATTTTTGAAAAAAAAGGAAAAATCAAAGTAACAGAACTTCCAATACACCACTTTCAATACGAGCGCGGAGAAGAATTTGTAAAACAAAAACAATTAGAATATTTCAAAATCTGTGAAAATATACTAAAAGAACGAGCAGATTTTAAAGCACATTTCGATATGGGAATAATTTTACTAAGTCATAAAAAAGAATTTGAAAAAGCGTCAGAACATTTCAAAAAATCAATCAAACTAAATCCTAATTATTTATTATCCTATTTGAAATTAGGTCTTGCATATGAAAAATTAAATATGCCTGAATCTGCACTCGAAATATACAAACGTGCACTTAGCATCGAGAAAAATAATTTAAATCTAGTTCATAACATAGGTGTTTTATTTTCTAAACTAAACAAACCAGATCTTGCACTCAAGTATTTAGACATGGCACTCAGACTTAATCCTCGAGTACCACAAACATACACAAACATAGGTTGCGTGTTTGGACAACTTCAAAAATACAAAGAAGCAACAACATTTTTTAAAAAAGCACTAGAACTAAACCCAACAGATTCTTCTACTCAAAAATATCTTGAAATGACTATAGCAAAAATTAAGAAATAGTTAAATAAAAAAATATTTACTTTTACTTTTTTTGCCAACTATACGATCTTAGCTTAGCAGTATTACCATACCCACAACTAGAACAAGCTTTCTTATTCTTATGAAATGTATGATTACCACATCTACGACAGTAAATATGAGTCTTCTTACCGCTCTTTCTACCCATACTTGGAGTTCCTTTCATATTAAAATCACCTGAAATTAATTAATTCAAATTATTAAAAAAAAAATAAAAAAAAATGTCAACATATTCAATATGTTACTGATTATTTATTTATGCAGGAGATATAAAAATTATTGTATCTCCACGGATAAAAATAACACCTAGCTTACGTTTAAGTTCACCATTCTCTCGCTCTTCAGCTTCTTCTAAAACAGCATTGATGTGAATGTCGAAAGCTTTCAAATTACCGACAAATTGTTTTCCATTCTTTAATTCAATAATAACTCGTTTGTTACGCGCATTGTTTAATGCATCCAAAGGTCTTGACGTTTCTGCCATGTTTATTGCACCTCAAATAATAAATAAAGGGTTTTTCATCGAAAAACAAGCAAATGTATTTAAATGTTATGGATTTGAGTTGGTTTGAGTTGACCAGATTAGAATTGTATAAATAAGTTATAATAAATTATAGATAAATTCATAGTAAATATTAAAATATTAAATGAAGAATTTAAATATATCTTAACTTTATTCTAATTTGTTTATAAAGTAAAGTGTTAATTAAAAAATATCTATTTTAAAGTTACGACAAGCTAAAAAAAGAGAATTTCAACAAAAGAACGCCAAATGAAAAAATCACGACGAGAAACTATTGAATTCTTGCGAAAAGTTTATAAATCAAAATTTTAATTTTCTAAGATAACTAGACTTAACTAGAACAACGAAGAAAACACTATGAAGAGACTCAGTGACGACTAAGATGACTTTGATTAAGAAGTAAAGAGGTGATTTACTTCTTATTCGCCTAAAAACAACTAAAACAACTAAAAAAAAAGTACAAAACACATGGAGGTGTTTTGATGGAAATTAAAAAAGCGGTTAAAAAAATCGCAGCACTCGGCGTTGGAGCAACAATGATGGGAGCTACACTTTTAGGTGCTATGGCAACACCATACACACTAGCAGAATATCCTGCACCATTCGTAGCAGACGGACAGTGGAACGGATTAATGGTAGTTGGAGATGATGCAGCACCAGCAGATATTGTTGGTATTACCGACATTGCAATGGAACTACAATTTAGTGCAACTGTAACAAAAACAGTTTCCACAGGTACAGTAGGTACTGCTACAACAGTAGAAGGAGACTCATGGGAAGCTAAAACAAGTTCTAAGCTATGGGAAATCGGAGAAAATTTTACTGCAATTAAAACAAAATTAGATGATGGCGATCTAAATGCATTAGCATCTGGAACTCTGAAAAACAACAAAGGTTCATTCGACTATGAACAACAACTAGAGTTTTTTGCAGCAAACGCACCTGATGTAAGATATTCAGTAAGTGAAGACGATGATGTAACAGCAGATTATTTATACATTGCAGACGGAACAACATCCACACCATTTGCACAGTATAAGTTTATATTTAAGCAATCTGCAGAGTCAGACTCAGCAGATGATGAATGGGATGATTTCTCAAATGAAAAAATCACCATTTTAGGACAAGAATTTACAATTGTATCTACAGACAATAGCTCAATACAACTAACCCTAATGGCTGGATCTGTACAAGATGTTATGGAAGAAGGTGAAACCAAAACATATACCATTGGAGATACTGAGTACGAAGTTACTGCTCTGATCATATCAGATACAACAACAAGTGCTAAGTTCAAAGTAAATGGAGAAACAACAGACAAGATGAGCGAAGGTGAAATCGAACTGTTATCTGATGGAACACAAATCGGAATCCGAGAAATTCTTGCAAACGAAGCTGGAGAAACAGCAGGCGGAGATATTGTAGAATTCTATCTAGGAGCTGATAAGATTGTTTTAAAAGACGCTAATGCATTAGAAATAAATGAAGAAAACATTGATGACACCTTAATTCAAATGGATGGTTCCTTTGCTACAGAGTCTATAACTTGGGATGGATTCAAAATCAACTTTACTGTTGATGATAATACATTTATCCCTGCAGGCGGTAAGCTATCAGAGTATATGGATGAACCAGAAGGATTACTAAACTGGGACATGTACTATGCAGGACTTACAGCAGAAGATAGTGAAGTTATCGAGCTCTCAAATGTAGGAGATGAAGAATATAACTTAAAAGTTGAAGTTGCAGACGGAGAAGTTAGCATACCTTTCTGGCACCACAACGGAAGCCACTACAAATTAGGAGACAAAGATAACACGTGGAATGATGAAAGACTACTAATCGACCTAGATAATACAGCGAGAAATATAACCAAAGATGACTATTTCTTCCTAACAACAGGCGGAGCAAACGACGTAGGTGATGAAACATATGTTTTCCAATATAAAGGAGCTGACAAAAACACAAGTACTGAAAACGGAAAACTTAAGTTCAAAAACTTAGCTACAGGAGAAACTGTTGAAAGAACGTTCTACAGATCAAGTGGTAATTCCGAACTTACTGTTGGCGGAGAAACATACACATTTGACGACGCAACTTCTTCATCCAGTAATGACTTCAACATAACATTAAGTTCAGGAACAACTGAAGACGGTGCAATAGTAACAAAATACGGTGCTAAAATATTAATTAAAAATTATAATGCATCAGCTACAGGAAATACTACCATTTCCCCCTACGACTACACAAAAGCAATGAACTCAACTCAGATTTATGACGCAGCAGATAAATCAGAAGTTCTACTAGAAATTAATGCAGTTGACAATGACATGTTAGAAGCCGGCACTGCAGCAGACAACTATGCTTTCGACATCAGAGTATATGGTGATCAAAGTACGACAGATCCTCAAGTAGAACTACAAGTACTTGATGCAGATACGACAGAATATAACTTAGAAAGTCATGAAGAAGATGATGACCTACAGACAGCATATAATAAGTATGGAGCAGTTCTAGAGTATAGATCTCCTTCGTCAAGCCCGAAAACAGTAGACATCATGTGGCCAAGTGAACAACAGTATGCACAAGTATTCGTTACAAGTGGAGCTGTTGAAAGTGAAGTTGGTGCAGCATCTGGAGATGTTACATACGAAGTACCTGTAAAAATCGAAGTAGGAGCTACAGTACTTGCAAGTCAGGTTCCTGACGTAACAAGTGCTAACATAATCTCAGTTGGTGGAAGCTGTATTAACAAAGTAACAGCAGAAATCATGGGACTAAGTTATCCTGCTTGTGGAGAAGCTAGTGGATTAGCTGAAGGTGAAGCTGTAATCAAGCTATACGAGAGCGGAGAAACTGTTGCTATCGTTGTTGCTGGATGGGAAGCTGAAGACACCACAAGAGCTACAAGAGTTCTAGCTGATTTCGAAGCATACCAAACTGCAGGTACACTAGTTGGTACAGAAGTAAAAGTTACAGGAACAAGTTTAACTGATGTAACTGTAACACCTGTAACAGCAGAGTAAGTGTATTAGTTTGTAAAAACTAAATTTAATTTTTTCTTTTTTTTCTCTTATTATTTTTTGATATTAATTCTTGAAAAATTAGTTTTATGCAACATAAAAAGTTAAATTAATAAAACAGCTCAAGACTCTATTAATTAATGACTCAAATAGATGAAAATTCGGAAATGCCTGGTGCAATTTTAGAATTTGAAGATATAGAATTTAATCAATCTGAACAAGATTCTGAAGTTATAGTTTTAAAATTTATGAAAACATATTATTCTAACATTTCTAAAACTGAACTTGAAAAAATAGCTAAATTTGATATTAGCAAAGACAATAAAAAAATTACATTCTATGATGTTAATGAAAATGTTGCAGAACGAAAATTTAATTTAATTTTATCTCGAGCGCTCGACGCTTTACACTGGAAAATTAATGGCCAAGAAAAAGAAATCAAATACATACACAGAAATTCAGGCATTCCACTATTTGGGTGCATAGGATTTGGAATTGTTGATCGCGGAACAAGCATGATAGAACTGCGACCAAATACTGGTTGTAATCTGAATTGCATATTTTGCTCTGTTGACGAAGGAATTAGTTCTAGAAAAACAATAGATTATGTTGTTGAACCAGACTATTTAGCTGAAGAACTGAATAATTTAATTGAATTCAAAAAAAATCAAAGAATTCAGAACCAAACAAAGAGTTCAGAACCAATTAAATTCTCGATATTCATTAATCCTGCTGGAGAACCTCTACTTTATCCAAAATTAAAAGAACTAATTAAAAAAGTTTCTCTAATTGAAAATGTCGAGACTATTTCAATCATGACCAATGCAGCACTTTTGACTTCTTCTATTGCTGATGAACTGATTGAATCAGGTTTGACACAGTTCAATATATCACTAAGTTCTCTTGACGATAAAAAATCTAAAATGATTGCAGGAACTAAACTAATTACAGAAACTACACTGAATACAGAAACTAAACTGATTACAGACTCTGAACTAATTACAGAAACTACCACTTATGATACTGGAAAAATAAAGGAAGTTATTTCTTCAATAAAAACAAAACATCCCGAGATTAAAATTATTTTAGCGCCGGTTTTATTGAATGGATTAAATCAAGAAGATATTGAACAAATCATTCTGTTTGCAAAAGAAACTAAATGTGAAGTTGGAATTCAAAATTATCTAAAATATAAACAAGGTAGAACTCCTAAAAAAATAAAGCAAGTTGAATTTTCTGATTTTTTTGATTTATTAAAAAAATGGGAATCAAAATATGATATTGACCTTATTAAAAATTATAAATTAGTTAAAACTGCTCAGTTTGAACCTGTGGTTAAAAAAGGGGATATTATCAAAGCAGAAATTAAATGTTTAGGAAGAAAACCCGGAGAACTAATTGGAGTTTTGGAAGGTAGATCAAGTAGATCGATAACAATATTAACAGAATCAATATCTGGATACGCATCTGGCGAAATGAAAAAATCAGGATATGTAAAGATAAAGATAATCAGAGCAAAAGACGGACTTTATTCTGGAATTAAGTTATGAAATTGCATTATGAATTAGAGAAAAACTAAGTTAAATCATATTAATTTGCAAATAGTGATGATAGAGATTGAAAAAGTAAATAAATGAATACAATACTATGTGAAACGGGGTGTTAATAAGAAATGAGTGAAAACGACGTAATAATTACTTACGAGAGCCTATTTGATCTGCTTAGAATAGAAAAGAACAAAGAAGAGCTTCAAAAACTAGATCCTGAGTTCTTTAACCAAGTTATAGGCTATTTAGAGCAAAAAAAAGCAGTTCTTGATAAAAAAGATGATCAAACAAATTTGTTTGTGCATAGTGAACAACAAAAAACATTAATCCAATTAGAAAATATTAAAAAAATTCTTAAAGACCTACATGACCGTCGTGAGAAAAAAATTATTCATATGTCTGTAATCAAAGCACGAACAGGAACCAATATAATAGATACTTCAAATATGCTTAGTATTGAGAAAGATTTCTATGATGAACTAAACTCTACACTGCTGTCTCATAGAAAAAATACACTATTTTGTGTTCTCAACGGTGCAATACCTAAACAAAATAATACAAAAATATCTGAAAAATCAAGCAATATAGATCAGAATCAAACAAATAATAACAATAATAATACTGAAAATAATAAGGGTAATACAAATAATAATACTACCAATAATAACAATACTAATACTAATATCACTCCTAACACAGATCCTATTTCTGCTTCTGAAACTGGAAATGAAGAAGAACAAAATTCCAACCAAGCAAAACAAACAAGTTCTGAAAATTCAGAAGATACAGAAGAAAAACCAACAAATTTATTCAGTAAGTCAGAATCGGGATCTGAATTAAATCAAGATCAACCAAACACTACAGAAGGTAATCTTCGCATAAGAATTCTTAGTCAACTTGAGGAGATAGTTGGACCTGACCTTGAAATATATGGCCCTTATGATTCTGGAAATGAAGTAGAAATACCCTCCGAGCTTGCAGAAGCGCTCATAAATAAATCTCAAGCAGTAAGACTTTAAATAAAAAAAATACACACTAAAAACTATTTAATGAAGTTATTCTACAAAACTGCGTGCTCAGGGCTAATATTGCAATATATAGCAATATAAAAGAACCTAAACCACAATATTTATAAATAAGCCCTAAATAAAAAATGCAAGTACAATAAGTTAGCATTTTTAGTGTTAAAAGTCCATTTAAGGAATAACTTTTAACAATCAGAAGGAATGCATTTAAAAAATAAAAAAAAACTAAAGGTTAAGAAAATTAAACAAAAATAAAAAAATTATAATTATAAGGTGTAAAAATGAAAGTTCCAAAACTTATGAAAAGACTATGCCCACACTGTAAAAAACATACTGAGCATAAAGTAACACAAGCGAAAAGAAGAACTCCAAATAGTGCGCGTCCATTAGGTAAGAATGCAAAATCAAGAACTAATTTCGGAAAAGGAATGGGAAATTTAGGAAAATATGGAAGTAAACCTGCTATTGGTAGTTTTAAAATGACTGGGAAAAAAGTCAGTAAAAAAACAGACTTTAGATATGAATGTAAAATCTGTAAAAAAAGTCATGCTCAAAAAAAAGGTGTTCGTGCTAAAAAAGTAGAACTGAAGTAAGGAGAAATTAAAATGAAAAGTCCACTAAAAGAACCAACCTCAAGATTCATAAAAGTTAGATGTCCTAAATGTAAAAATGAACAAATCATGTTTGGAAAAACAGCAACAAGAGTAACCTGCTTAGTATGCGACAAACCACTTTCAGAAAGTACTGGTGGAAAGTCAAAAGTAAAAGCAAGAATACTTGAAGTTCTAGAATAAAACGAATTAAAAAAATACAGCTAACGCTACAATCTATTTTTTAGGTTTTATTTTAAAAAAAAAAAAAACAGTTTACAAATAATACAATGCACAGAACAAAAAAAGGATTACCAGAAGAAGGCGAAGTTCTTTTATGTAGTGTTACAAAAATATATCCTCACTGCGTATTTGTAAATATTGACGATTATAGTAATAAAAGTGGAATGATTCATATCAGCGAGATTTCTCCAGGAAGAATAAGAAATATTCACGATTATGTAAAAGAAGGTAAAAAAATTGTTTGTAAAGTTCTAAAACTTGATTTAGAAAAAGGACATATTGATCTTAGTTTAAGACGAGTAACTGAGATGCAGAAAAGAAACAAAATAGATTCCATAAAACAAGAACAAAAAGCAGAAAAAATTGTAGAGTTTGTAGCAAACAAACTTAAAATGAAATTTGAAGCATTATATGATATATTAGGATCTAAAATAATTCCAGATTATGAAAATATATACCCTTGTTTTGAAGAATATATAACTGATGAAACTGCTCTTACTGAATACAACTTTTCAAAAGAAATCATGAAAGAACTTGATGAAGTTATTAAACAAAGAATCAAACCATCAATAAAAATTATCACAGGAGATTTCAATATACAAAGTTATGCGCCTAATGGTGTTGACATAATTAGAAAAGTATTAGAAGATGCACTCACAATTACAACTGACTCTTCAATAAAATATGTTGGCGGTGGAAGATATGGACTTGAAGTACGAGACGAAGACTATAAAGAAGCAGAGAAAAAATTAAAACTAATTACTGAATTTGTATTATCTGAAATTGAAAAACAAGATGGTACTGCTGAATTTATTCGAGCAGAAAAGAAAGACTGATCAAAATTTTTAATAAAACGCATATTTACTCAATTAAACAATGGCAAAACATATTCTAAAATGCACAAAATGTAAGAAGTATACTATGCAAGAACTGTGTCCTAGTTGTGGCGGAAATGCAGCTAACCCAGCACCTCCCAAATATAGTCCTGAAGATCCTTATGGAACCTATAGGCGAAAAGCACGACGAGAAATTCTAGAAAAAGAGGGAAAATTATGACTGAAGAAAAAACTAACAGTTCTAATGGACCAGGATCTAACTGGCAATTCATACCTCAATTAAAAAAAATTCCTAAGCTTAACAATCCTATAATAATAGAAGGAATGCCAGGAATTGGAAATGTAGGAAAGATTGCTGCAGACTTTATTATAGATCAAATAAAAGCAAAAAAGTTATATGATGTTTTCTCATATGACCTTCCAAACTCAGTTTTTATTAATGAAAAAAATTTAATTGAAATGCCTGTTATTGAAGTTTATTATAAAAAGTATAATGGACAATCTACTAAATCAAAAAAAACTAAACCAAAAAGAGATGTGTTAATACTCACAGGAGATCTTCAACCAACAGATGGGAAAAGCTGTTATGAATTTTGTGATGCTGTGCTTGACTTACTTGAAAAACATGGCGGTACTGATGTTGTGACTCTTGGAGGGATAGGACTAACACAAGCACCAAAAAAACCTCAAATTTACTGCACAGGAAATAACAAAGAAATAGTTAAATCTTATCAAAAAGTAACTAAAATTAATGACAACATATTCGGAGTAGTTGGTCCAATAATCGGAGTTAGTGGTTTATTACTTGGACTTGCACAAAGAAGAGGAATTCCAGGAGTTTGTCTTCTTGCAGAAACTCTAGGACACCCAGCATATCTAGGAGTTAAAGGTGCTCGCGAACTCATACGAGTTTTAGATAAAAAATTAAAACTAGGAATAAAAATGAAAAACCTAGACCGCGAAATAACCGAACTCGAAAAAGAACTTACAGGTGACCTGCAAGAATTAAGTAATGTTACAAAAGGAAGTCTTAAAAAAATAAGACAACGTCTTGTGAAAGAAACAAATTATATCGGATAAAATAGTTAATTTGCTTTATTTTAAACTTATCAATAAATTTTTTTAAAAGAGGTGTGATTTGTGGCAACAAAAATAATTTCCATCAGAGTTTCAAAAAAAGATACTAAAATTCAAAAAATAAAAGCACGCGAAATTCTAGATTCTAGAGGGAATCCTACTGTAGAAGTAGATGTTTATACAAAATCACATATGG
Organism: Candidatus Woesearchaeota archaeon; assembly: GCA_018668595.1. Classification (GTDB taxonomy): domain Archaea; phylum Nanobdellota; class Nanobdellia; order Woesearchaeales; family UBA11576; genus JABJCP01. The sequence continues at coordinate 6,429 of JABJCP010000008.1, read as the reverse complement.
CACGAGAACAAGTACCTAGTGGTGCGAGTACAGGAATTCACGAAGCACTTGAACTAAGAGATGGCGGGAAAAGATATAATGGCCAAGGAGTCTTGAAAGCTGTAAAGCATGTTAATACAAAAATATTTAGAAAAATAAAAGGAATGGATCTTAGAAAACCTGCAATGATTGATAAAACCATGGTCGATCTTGACGGTACTGATAACAAATCTAAATTAGGTGCAAATGCAATACTTGGAGTTAGTCTTGCATGCCACAGATTAAGTGCATATGTGCAAGGAAAAAAATTATATTCTCTTTTAGGTGGGAAAAATATTATGCCCACACCTCATTTTAACATAATTAATGGTGGAAAACACGCAGCCAATAAAATAAGCATTCAAGAATTTATGATTGCTCCTCGAGCAAAAAGTTTTTCTGAGCAGTTGCGAATGGGATCTGAAATATATCATGATTTGAAAAAATCAATAATAAACAAATATGGGAGTATCAATGCAAATGTTGGTGACGAAGGCGGATTTGCACCAAATCTAAATAAAACAAAAGATGCATTAGATCTTATAATGAAATCAATTGAAGATTTAGGGCATGGAAAAAAAGTTAATATTGCAATGGATGTTGCAGCATCTGAATTTTACAATAGTAAAACAAAAAAATATACTATGGAAGGGAAAAAAATTAAATCTGAAAAATTGTTAAATTATTATGACGACTTAGTTAAAAATTATCCTATAATATCTGTAGAAGATCCTTTTGATCAAGATGATTATGCTAATTTTTCAGAATTTACTAAGCTCATGAAAAAAAGGAAAGTTCAAGTTGTAGGAGATGACTTACTTGTTACAAACATAAATAGGGTTAAGATGGCAATGGAGAAAAAAATGTGCAATGCATTACTTCTTAAAGTGAATCAAGTTGGAACTGTTAGTGAAGCTATTGCTGCTGCAAAATTTGCAATGCGAAAAAATTGGAAAGTAATGGTATCTCATAGAAGTGGAGAAACAACAAGCAATTTTATTTCTGATTTAGCTGTTGGACTAGGCTGTGGTCAAATAAAATCAGGAGCGCCATGTAGAGGAGAACGAATGTCTAAATATAATAGACTATTGCAAATAGAAGAAGGTCTTGGAAAGAGAGCAAAATATTAAGTTGCGAGTTTTTTAGTTTCTAAATATCAAATAGTCTATTAATTAGTTGAATTATATTTTAAAATTATTTAGAATTATTTAACATTAATAATAGTAATAAAAAAAATTGAGTGAAAAAAAATTTAAAATTAAAAAAAAATAGTTAAATTATTCTTCTTTAGCTTTTTGTTCTGCTGCGTATTTTGCATCAGCTTCTTGTGCTCGCTCACCAACATATTCCTTAACTTTAGGTGCAACTCTTACACCAACCGGAACTAATGATGCTAATGCAACAGGTAAACTTCCAAAAACAAATCCTACAGCTGCAGCTCCATAACCAAGAGTTGTTCCTTTACCTACTCCTTTAAGATACTCTTGTTTTTTAGAACGCTTAACTTCTTCACTTGTGAAAGCTTGATAAACACCGTCATGAACTCCTACCCAATGAGGTTTGTCATTAACCATACTATCAAGTTTATCATTATACTGCACACCAACTGCTTTTACTGCAGCAATGGTTTTATCTTTTCCATACTTAGCAGTTTCTTTAGCTGCACCAAAATAAGCAGCCATGATAGGACTATCAAATGACTTACTTGCTTTTTTCTTTGCACCTGAACCTAAATCTCCAACTTTAGCAGCGTTTTCTTCAACTTTTGTTGCTAAACTGTCCAGACCTTTTCCTGCTCTGTCCATTATATCTTCAGCTTTTCTTCCAATATCGTCGCCCACTGCCTCTAATGTTCTTCCAATTTTTTTCCAATCCATTTTTGTTTTCCTCCTATAGATCTATAGCGCAAATATGATTTAAGATAATTTACTAGCAGTAATTCTAATAAAAATCTAATATAAGCACCCATCACCCCATTTAAATAACCTTTGGCCTTAAAGGAATTTGAAACCCTTAATGTTTAAAATTAATAAGTAATAATAAACCTAAAAATTGGTTATTACTCCCTAGTAAAACATCAGTTATATATAAAGGTTTCTGTTGAATTTTTGTTATATCGAATTATGCATCAAATCAACTAATAATCCTGCTAAACGCAATAAATTTGCACAAACTACCTGTAAGACTACCTGATAAAAAGATACATTCATTTAATAATGTTTTTCTAATTAAATCATTAAAATTCTTAGAAAACAGCTAAAAAATAAGGCTTACGAAGAATAATGCGCGTTAAAAAACGTAAATTTTAAATATAACAGTGTGAAAATACCAGTAAAATGGAAAAAATACAAATATCCAGAATTAAAGAAGATATAGAAGAACTTCCCAAACTAGACCTTAAAGATAAAAAAATTCTAGCATTATTAGTTAATGATTGCAGACTAACTTTTTCTGAGATTGCAAAAAAAGTGATGTTATCAAGAGATGCAGTTAGATATAGAATAAATAGAATGCAAGAAGTGGGAATAATACAAAAGTTCACAATAATAACCGAACACAGACGTTTTGATTTTAGACAATTTAGAATATATATGCAAATATCAGAACATGAAAAAGAAAAAGAACTGAAATTTTTTGAATATCTAAAAAATAATAAAAATATCCTAAATGTAATAGAATATAGCGATAAGTGGGAACTAGAAGTTGTAGTCTATGCAAAAGACTTACAAGAATTTGATGAAATTCTAAATGATATGTTAACACAAAATCCTGATGTGATTGAAAATACAGAAATTATAGATGTAGTAAAAAATTATACATTTGTACAATTACCACGAAACTTTATAAAAGTAAAATTAAATGAACCAATGGAGCAAATAACTGCAAAAAAAACAGTAGATAAAGAAAAAATAAAAATAGATGACACTGATAAAAAACTCTTAAATCTACTTGCAAAAAATGGACGAGAATCACTATATAGTCTTGCAGAAGAACTAAAAGTAAGCGCAGATACTATAAACTATAGAATAAAAAAATTAATAGAAAAAGGAATAATTCAACAATTCACAACAATCATCAATTGGTCACTAATAGGATATCATTTTTATGAATTATTCTTAACAATGAAATACCTTACAAAGGAAGATGAAATGAAACTAAAAGAAATAGTTAAAAATCACCCCCATATTGTTAGAGCAATGAAAACAATGGGACACTTCAATGTATTGATCCATGTTGTTGCACAAAAACAAAAAGAATTCCATAATACAATACGACAAATGAGACAAGAATTTAAAGAGTTACTAAAAAAATATGATACATTAATTAGTTATAGAGAACTAAAATTTGAAGTGTTTTCTTCACTCATTTAATTATATTTTATTGTTAATTATTATTTAAATTAAACAGCATTATTTAATTTAATCATTACTTATTTTTTAATTGAATCAATTTAATTAACCCAATAAATAGCAAAATAGTACAAAAAAGATGGATGAAAAAAAGAGAGCAATACTCGTAATTCTCGACGGTTTTGGTGAAAGAAAGAGCAATAATTATAACGCAGTTAAACTTGCCCACACACCACACTTTGATAAATATTGGAAAAAAAATTCTCATGCGTTTTTAGAAGCAAGCAGTACATATGTAGGACTTCCAAAAGGAGTTATAGGCAATAGTGAAGTTGGACACACTCATATTGGTGCTGGACGCATACTCGAACAAGAATTAACAAAACTCAATAAAGAAATCAAAAGTAAAAAGTTTTTTTCTAATAAAAAATTAAATTCTGCATTAACACACGTTAAAAAAAATAAATCAAATCTTCATTTATTAGGATTGCTTAGCGATGGAGGCGTGCATTCTCACATAAATCATTTATTTGCACTTTTAAAACTTGCAAAACTAAACAAAATCAAAAACACAATATATATTCATGTAATGCTTGATGGACGAGATGTTCCTCCAAAAAGTGCACTCAAATATATTGAACTATTAAATAAAGAAATAAATAAATTAAAAGTAAATGCAAAAATTGTAACTGCGATGGGTCGATACTACGGGATGGATCGAGATAAAAGATGGCATAGAGAACACAAAGCATATAGTGCGCTTGTGAAAGGATCAAAATGTAGAGCAGAAACTAACATTGAACTAATTCAAGAAATAAAAAAACAATATCATAAAGGAACAACTGATGAATTTATTCTTCCAATAACTAGTTCTGAAGGTAGAGTTTGTCAAGGAGATTCAATAATATTTTTTAATTTTCGAGGAGATAGAGCAAGAGAAATCACTCGCGCGTTTGTTGACAAGAAATTTAGGGGATTTAAACGGAAAATTATAAAGGATTTAAAATTTGTTTGCTTAACACAATATGATAAGAAAATTAAAGCAGATGTTGCATATCCACCCCATGTTCCTAAAAATACTCTTGGAGAAGTTTTTTCTAAATTAAATATGAAACAATTTAGAATAGCAGAAACAGAAAAATATGCGCACGTAACATTCTTTTTTAATGGCGGTAGAGAGAGTGCTTTTGTCGGAGAGAAAAGATTTGTAATTCCAAGTAAAAAAGTTAGAACGTATGATACTGTTCCTGAGATGAGAGCAAAAGAAATATCCAAAAATGCGTGTTCTGCTATAAAAACTAAAAAATATAAATTTGTTCTAATAAATTTTTCAAATCCAGATATGATAGGCCACACTGGAAAAATAAGTGCTGCAGTAAAAGCAATAGAAGAAACTGATAAAGCACTTGGTGCTGTTGTTGAAAGAGGGTTAGCTGCAGGTTATGATATTATTGTAACTGCAGATCATGGAAATGCAGAAGAAATGAATGGCGTGCATAAAACAAGTCACACGACAAATAAAGTACCTTTTGTTTTGATTGGTACTGATGAGAAAAGTAATAATAAGAAAACTAAAAACAAAATTAAGAAATTTAAAAATCAGAGTATTGCAAATGTTGCTCCAACAATTTTGAAATTAATGGGTGTGAAAAAACCTGTTGAGATGGGGAGAAGTTTGATTTGAATGAAACTCGATTTTAAAAAAAACTTTAAATTAACCAAACACAATCATTCTATTATCTCTTTTGCATTCTTTAACTGCTTCAAAGGAATCTTTTAGACGCTGCTCAGTTATTAACAGTTTTCCTTTCTTTGAATCTAGAATTTCAAAAACTAACGCGTCATTTTTAAGTTTTGCAGATTTTATTAAAACATAATGAGGATTTCTGCGATTTGATTTAGTATTTCTCATAATCCCCACAATTAATCTAAGCATAACAAGTTTTCCTTCTTCAAGATATTTTTTTACTTCATCTAATTTAAAATTACACTCTTCGATTGGAATGTTTAATTCTTTTGCTCGATCATGGAAAAGTTCTGATGTATATGCTGCAACTTCAATCTCTGCTTTTTTATATGCTTTAAATCTATAACCAGGAAATTTATAATCAGGTTCTTCAACAATTATTTTTGAAGGAATTCCTTGTTCTTTTGCAAGAATTGCCAGAGCATAAATAGAAGACCCTCTTGTCGGCAAGGTTGCTGAACGCTGCCACAACAAAAATTCATTTTCTTTAGTTAGTAGAAAATCTGGATTAAAATGCTGAATTGTCATCATCAGCGACGATGCAGCAGATGTATAACGTGTTGTTTGTTTGTAGGTTTTCATTTTTTATATGTTGGTGTTTTATTTACATAGCAATAATATTTTTAATGAATTCTTCTAAAATAATTTTACCATTATTATTTTCTAATACTTCTGGATGAAATTGAGTTGCCATGATTGGACGAGTTTTATGTTTAATGATTTCAATACCTGTTTTTGATTTTGCTAAAACAACAAAATTGTGAGGAGTTTTTTGAATTGCACAGTCATGAGACTCAAAAACTTCAAGTTCATTAAACTCAGTTATTTGATTAAGTTGAACAGGATCAATAATTTGAATTTTAGTAACTCCTTTAATTTTCTTAGGAAGATCAACTAGTTCTACACCATGCAAAAGAGATATAACTTCAAATCCACAACATATCCCAAATAAGGGTTTGATTGTTTTTTTTATTAGCTCTCTTTCTTGATCTAATAAATTATTTGTGGTTATAGGAATATCTCCACCAGAAAGAATAAAAAAATCAAAATCGCTTTCTATTTTTTTTGTGAACTCAAATTTATCATAATCAATTACTTCAGAAAATACAGAAAACTCGTCCAGAATATTAACAATATTCTGTACAAACTTGGAATGATTATTAACTATTAATGCTTTCATAATATATCAACAAAATCATAATTAAAAATGATATTTAAATGTGTTGATAAAATAAAAAAAAAATAAAAAAAAGGGAGTTAATTGTTAAGTAACATAATCCCTAAAAAAAAAAAAAAAAAAAAAAAAAAAATTTT
>JABJCP010000026.1 GCA_018668595.1 Candidatus Woesearchaeota archaeon | reverse complement strand
TTTTCCTTAAAAAAACTGAAAGGGATAAAACCTAAAGGAGTAAAGGTTAAAGAAGATAATATTCCTTCTCTTTTAGCTACATTAGGGGGAAAAGCAGTGTTTGAATTTATGAATTCAGATTTAGTTATTAAGCGACGTAACCCTTTTACTAACTCAATTATTGAGCAAGGCATTCCATTTACTAACTCGAAAAATTTTTACAATGAGTTTTATGATCAAACAGATGAATTCTTTGGCGATATAGAATATAATCAAGAAGATCTTAGTAAAGCAATTGAAATATTGCATAATATTAATAAATGCGATCCTGTTGAAAAAGATAAGCATTATCTAAGGGATTTTTTTGAATCTAATTTAGAATCTTTCTGTAATGGAATGTACACAGCGTTTTTAGTAGATAAACTAACAGAAATAAATAGAGAAAAGGGCAAGAACACGAAAATAAGAATTAATGGAGGCGGAAAAAGATTTGATTTCTTATTTGCTTGTGCTCGAAACATAGATGAACTAATTATTGAAAATTTTAAAGGAAACTGCATTGGCGCTTATATTGGTGATGTTATTAATTTTGCTAATAAAATTACTATTACTGGTTGCGAAGGAAATGATATTGGATCTGGAATTGGTAGTGTAGATTCATTAATTATAATTAATAATTTTGGAAATAGGATTGCGTCTAATTTAAGTCGTAAGACAGGAAATCTTAATTCTGCACTTATCGCACATAATTTTGGATTTGGAATGGCATATCAGATTCAAGGAAATCATTTTTCAGGTTTATGCGGGGGTTTAGGAGCAAACTTAGTAATGGTTGCTAATAATTCTATTCCTTATGATGAATACAGGAAGAATTCTAAACAAGATTATATAATTTGCCAGGACATGCAATATATTGACATTTTGTTTTGCTACGGGAATAATGCAGTTCTCGACGATCAAGTAGCCGCAAGAGATTCGGTTCAGGAAATCATAACTGATGAAGATATTGCTAAACACTATTTTGATTCTAAATTTAATCCTGCAAAAAATATTAAAAATAGATACAAAATAAAACAAATACTAGAAGAAATCAATTCAAATAGAATTAAAGACTTACAAGAAACATTAAGAGTTTATGAACGAGCTAGAGAACTAAATAATTCGAAATAAAATGGAAATACGAACAACTATTCAATCAACTATTCAACCTGCTTTTTCCTTAAAAAAATTAAAAGGGATAAAACCTAAAGGAGTAAAGGTGAAAAATGACCCTATTGCTCCATTATTAGTTGCATTAGCGTATAGTTTTGCAGATGAGTTTTTATCAACACATACTTTTAACACTCCTTTTAGTCTAAGTCCTAATAATTTATCAAAAATTTATGTAAAACTATATGAACAAAATTCTCCAACATTAGATGACATTGATTATACTGAAGAAGATTTGAATAAAACAATTCAATTGTTATCTGATTCTGATATGTATGACAAATTAGACGAAGAGTCTATTGAATTAGAAGAATATTGTAAATCAAGTCCAGGAGTTTTTGCATTAGGAATTTATTCATCAATATTGTTAGATAAATTAACAGAAAAAAATAAAGAAAAAGGAGAATCTACAAAGATACATGTTGCTGGTGACGGAACAAGATTTGATTTTTTATTTAGTTGTGCAGAAAACATAGATGAATTAATAATTGAAAATTTCAAAGGAAATTGCATTGGCAGTTGCATAGGTGGTAAAAAAGGAAATGCTAATACTTTACAAATATCAAATTGTGAAGGAAATAATATTGGAACTGCAATTGGAAATGTTGATTCTTTAATTATTGCAAACAATTCAGGAAATAGAATCGCAACTCATTTAGGTACTGATTCAAGAAACATTAATTCAGTATTGATTGCACACAATTTTGGTTTTGGATTAGCATATGGGCTGTGCGGGAGTTATTCTTCTATTGCAAGATATTTTAGTGGAGACACTGGAGTAAACTTTGTAATGATTGCAAATAATTCTATTCCATTTGATGAATTTAGAACAGATTCTAAAAAACCCTATGTTATAGGTCACCAAATGATGGGTGTTGATACTTTAATGTTCTATGGCAACAATGCAGTTTTAGAAGAATCAGTTGCTTCAAACAATATGTGTGTTAATGAACTAATTTCGGATGAAGAAATTGCAAAATATTACTTTAGTTCTGATCTTAGTTTTGTAAAAGATGTAAATCATAAACACAAAATAAAACAAATATTAGACGTGAAAAATTTAAAAAAAGTTAATGATTTGCAAGAGACCATTATACTGTATGAAAAATCAAAAGAGATAATGGATATAAAATAAAATGAAAGTAGAATTATCACTAAAAAAACTGAAAGGCATTAAGCCTAAAGGAGTTAAAGTTAAATCAAAGACTAACTTAGAGAATTTGATTGAACTTGAAGTAGAGGTCATGAAACGGTTTAAACAATCTAAATTATTAAAGCAGGATGAAGGATTTTTGAGAATGTTAAATATAAAAAAATTTATTCGACGATTGTCAAGGGATAAACAACTTTATTATTGCGATAATGATTTGAGAAATTATGTTTTAGCAAGAGCAAATCAGGAATCTGAAGATCCAGAATTATTGGGTACGTTTACTGGAGCACTACTTTCTTATCTGTGTGATGCTGCGGGAGTTCGAAGGTCAATAAATGGAGAACCTGAAAAACGTTTTAAGTTTAGTATTGATGGACAAGGAGCAAAGTTTGATTATTTGTTTAAATATGCGGATAATGTGGGTGATTTAAGTTTAGAAAACTTTACAGGGTTTCGAATGGGTTATGGGATGGCTTTAACAAAAAATGGGTATTTAAGATCTTTAGTTTTAAATAATATTAAAGGCAGGTCAAACTTTGTAAGAATGGGGTCTCAAGGTGCAAATGTAGGATTAGTTGTTATAAATAATTGTGAAGGAAATAATCATTTTAGCTTTCTTGGTTCTAAACGTGGAAGGGTTGAATTATTGATTGTGCAAAAATTTAATGGAAATAATTTGCTTGATTATTTTGGTTCAGAAGGAATTATTGGCGCAGTTATTGGTCGGAATTTAACGACTGATAGTTCATTGATGGGGGTGGCAAATAGTGATGGAGCTGTAGGATTAGTTTATGCAGAAAATATTAAAGCGAATAATATTTTTGCTCAACTAGGATCATATGGTCATGCAAATATTTGTTTTATGAAAAATATTGATTGCAAGTATCCTGCATTGGGAGGGAGTGCAAGCAGTGTAGTATCAGAAAAACAACATTTTGATGATTGGGATTATTTAACTGAAAAATATTGTGTGAATAAATTTTTAGAACTTGGTTTGCAAACTACTGATGGATCTGAAGATGAAAAATTTTTAGTTGTAGATCAAATAATAAATCTTTATGAAAAATTAAAACCTGTATTTGATGTTTCATATAGAAATCGGTTTAATAAGTCTCCTCGAGAAGTAATGGAAGAAAAACTTAAATTAGATTAAATATTATTTCATGATTAGATTTTCTCACCAAATCTTCTTTGTTTTGGATAAACAGAACCTATTATTGTTTCTGCAAGTTCCACACAATGAGGATTAACATAAAATTCATCATCTTTAATAGTTATGCATGATGCAAATCTAGGACTAGATCTAAATTGTCTATACAATCCTAAATGATGCGAAGATCTAGTAGGTCCTTTGTAATTTTTATTTGTGTACATATCAAAAATATCATCTAAACATACAAAACCTGTTTTTAGAATTTCAGATTTATTCTTTTTATTTTCATTTTTTTTGTTTTTATTAGTTTTAGATTTTATTTTTTTAATTCTTGGTAAAATAAACTTATTCCACGCCAATAGATCATATGTAGTATAGAATTCCTCTTTTTCAGATTCAAAAAAAACATAATTATGCATTATTTCTTTATAAAAGTCTGCATATTCAGGATGATCCAAACAATTTTTTAATATGGAAATATCTTTTTTTGCCAGAGATATAATATCTTGTTTAATAATATCTAAAGACTTTTGTTTGGATAGATCGTTTATAGTATATTTTTTTGCCAATTCTCTAGACGCAGATACTGACAAGCAAAATTGGTTATGAAAATAATTAAGCACGCCTCTATCTGGTAGTTCTTCTTCAAACTTTTTAACACGCACATATTTCTTAACATGATTTGGATAACTATTTGTGTAAAGCCAATCATCAATTTTAAGAGTATCAATATTCATTTTTGAAAATTGATCATGTACTTCTTGACGCGTAATCTTTTTTAGTTTATGATTGTTGATTATTTCTAGAATTTTTTTAGGATCTTCAGGAGTTGTTTCTTTTCTAATTTCACTAATGGTATTTTTTATTTTGATTATCTTTTGAGAATTAAAACACCAATCATTATCGACAATTCTCTGGAGATTGTATGCTCCTCTAAGTTCAACCTGTTTTGCGTGAGCACCGGGATAAAATCCTAATTCAAGAAGTAAAACTGCGAATTCTTTAATGATATTTTGATTTGTTCTAAAATTAAATAGTATTCTTCCAGAATTATATTGTTTATGAGTCTCAACACGTATAGATCCAGTTCTGGCTAGGTACCCATTAAAAAAAGCAGCTTTTTTTTCAAAACTATCAAGAATTGTCCAAGGAATAACTGTGTTACATTGAGTGTGCTCATTAAAATACTTTGCAAAGTCAGCAAAAACAAAAGAATATCTCCACCCTTTTTGATTAGAAAAATTAATTTTAGGAATTGTAGAAAATACATTAAAATAATATTTAATAGATTCTTCAAGAACAGACTTTTCTTCAGAAACAAAATCAAATTTATTACTTCCTGACTTTTTTGTTCCAGCAAAATGAATTCCCACAATTGTTAATAAATCCAATACTGTATCCGCCTCAGTTTTCATCTTAGGTTTAGTAAAATAACCTGTTGAGAAAAAATGTCGAGGAAATTTTTCTTCAGTAGTCCATTCATAAACCTGAGCTCTGTTGCAGCCAACTATTGCAGCGATCTTATCCAGACTCAATCCTGTAGCACGAAGTTTATGAATCTGTTTATAATCATCATATACTTTAATTGTTTTGGCAAGATGTATAGGTATTTCTTGTTTATTAAAACCAATACTTCTCAACAGCTTTGTTTTCTCGTGAATTATTTTGGATGCTAATCTTTCTGTTAATTTGGGTTTCATTGTAATCATTTTCAATTGTTTTTATTTATTGTTTTTATTTGTTACTTTTATTTATTGTGATTATTTTTTTGTTTTTTTTATTTAGTTAGGTTGTTTTATCTTTGCATAAGTTCTCTTTCTAAAACTAACTTATATACTTCCAAAAACGCTTTTGATTCGAAATCTTCTGTACTGAAAATCATTGAATGTTGTTCCTTGTTATAATATATATTAATGGCATGATTCATCTCTAGTTTTTTCGCCCAGTAATTTGTATTGGATCTAAAATCATTTTCTGATGATTCTGCATCAACTGCTTCATCGGGTGATAGTTTTAATTTTATTTTTCCTTTAGTATGATCTATTGATTTAATTTCATATCCTAATGGTCTTCTACCATTCCATTTTCTGTCGAGCATTTCATGATACTTTTTAACTATGTTTTTGTAAGTTGTTTTGGGATCTATGAATTCTGCTTGCATCATATTAGCTAATTTACTATTAAATGTAATTTTATTCATTGATTTTAGCCAATTATCATCTATTTCTGCACTAACTCTTTTACATTTGTCAATTAATTCTTCTAATCTGTTCATTGTAGCTTCATAAGCTATTTCATGTATTGCTTTATACAACGATATTCTTTTTTCATCAGAATCACAAAGTTTTTTTGTTACAATTCGGATAAGATCTTCTTTTTTTCTAATAGTCACTTGAGTATTATTTCTTGAACTTTCAAATCCTATCAATTGTAAGAAATTTTCAAATTCTTCAGCATAATGTTTTCTGTTACGGAAACTAAAAACAAATCCTTGTCGAGATTTATTTTTGATTATTCGATTTTCAACAGAACCAGACTTTGCAGAATATGCCTTAAAATAATTAAGCATTTGTTTTTCAGTTTTGAGAATTTTCCAAGGAATAGACGAATTGTCTTTTGTGTGTTTATTGAATAATCTTGCAAGTTTTTTTGATTTCCACTCACAACGCCATCCTCCTTTTTCGTAAATGCGAGCATTAGGAATTGATTTAGTAACTCTATAAAGATAGCATTGAATTTTTTGTATGACGCTTAAATCAAATGAAGAAATTTTTAAGTGAGTATCTTTTGGAAAATTAGTGGCAGAAAGAGTGCCGAAGAGATATGCTAATGAATCTCTATCCTTATAATTAAAATAATTTTCTGCAAACACGCCAGTGTGGTGAAAATATATTGGAATCATTCCGCCAGTAGTCCACGCCTCTGCTTTATTAGAATCCATATTTAAAATCTCGCCAATTTCTTTTGGCTCAATACCTTTTTCTCTCAATTCATGAGATTGATTATATAGTTTTAATGAATTTAATGTATTTTTTAATCCCTTTTTAACTTCTGTTTCATTAAACCCTAATGTTATTAATAGATTTTTCTTTTTTTCAATTATTTCTTCTGCAAGTTTATCGTCAAGATTTTTTGTTAATGTTCTGAATACTGGTTGTTTGGGAGTAAGATTTTGTGATTTGATTTCTAATGCAATTGATTCAATGGTTTCATATATTTTAATAAAATTAGTATCTGCAACAAGAGCAATATCTTTTATTTGGTTTAGTCCAATTGGTTCATCAGAGTTGTTGTATAAATGTGCATACACATCTCTATCCCCTACTAGTTTTTTAACTTCTCTTAACTTTTTAATTCTTCTTTCACGAGGAGGAATCCTTGTAGAATATAATAAATTTTTAATGTACTTATCTGAAAACTTTTTTCTTTCTAGCACTTTAATAAATTTTTCACGACTAATTTGTTTAGATTCATACTTTTCTTTAATATCTACAATAAACCCGTCTTTGTAAGTAGGTCTTTTTTCAGTAATGTATTCTCTTCTTTTTTTTAGTGCAACACTTAACTGGTTTTTTTTATAACTATTTATGCACAAACCGCGTCTAATAAGCGAATTTAAATCTAGGTAATCTCCTAAATCAATTTTTGTTTTGCTATATCTTGGAACAAAACTAAAATCGCAAAGTAACATTGCAAAATGAGGTTGAAGATTTGGGTGCATTTTAAAACTAAATGTAATTCTAGGATCTGGATTTTTACACTCTCCTTGTTTCCAACTAACCTTGCCAGACTTCATAAACCAATATTTGAAAAACTCTTCCTTTTTTTCTTTAGTACTGAGAATATGCCATGGAAGAATAGTCATATCTAAAGTATTTTTTTTTATATAATTTAAAAAATCATTAGAATTAAAATGAAAATCATAACCATAATGACATTCTCGAATTAACGGAATTGTGTGGAATACATTAAACATAGACGGTAAAATTTGTTCTAATGTTTCTTTTTTATAATCTGATGTTGTAAATGTAGATTTTTGTAGAGATTTTTTACAACTACAATAATAACCTAATAATCTAATCAAATCAGTTTCAACTGATTGAGAAGTATTCATTCCTTTTTTAGAAAAATAACTAACATTACTAATAAGATCTGGAATAATTCCTTTATCTGCCCAATGACTAACAGTTCCAGGATGGACTCCAACCATATCTCCGATTTTTGTTGTAGTGAGACCTTTAGATCTAAGTTTAATAATTTTTTTGTAAAGTTTGTAATCTTTTATAGTTTCTTCTAGGTGTTGAAATATTTCTTGTTCACTTGTTATGCCTATGCTAACTAATAAATCCTTTTTTTTATTTATTATTTCATCTGCAAGTTGATCTGTAAGTTTAGGTTTCATTTTTTATTAATTTTGATTTTCATTGTTTAGTGAGTTTGATTTTCATTGTTTAGTGAGTTTGAATTTTATTATTTGTTGAATGTAGATTTTGTTGCTGGCGTAATTCTTTTGTTAAATTAATAGAATCATTGAATCTTCTTTCTTTTCTGTACATAGATCCTATTAATGATTCAACAAAATCTGTTTTATTTTTCTCAAAGTAAAAATCTTCATTTTCAAGAATTGTAAACTGAAAAAATCTTGGATTAGTTCTTAGAACTCGATAAATTTGTAATTGCATTATTTTTATAGATGAGATATCATCCAAACTTCTTTTAGGAAGGTACATATTAATAATATAATCTGCTAAAATATATTTTTTGTCATGTTTGTTTATTATTGATTTAAGATTTTGTTTTGTTTTGTCATTTTCTCTGTTTGCATTATTTATTCCTAATTTAGTTTCATCACTATATGAATAATTTATCCAAGCAGTAATATCAAATTCTTGAGCTAATTTAGATTTTTCTTTCTCAAAAATGATTTCTGATCCGAAAATGAGTTTATCGAGAGTGTATTTAGATAATACTCTTGCCATAGAACGCGCGTGTGAAATGCTATTGCTGGTTTGGTAAAAATATGAAACAACTGAACCATTAAAATCATCTTCGAGTTTTTTAAGTTTTAAATATGCTTTAAGCCTATTATTAATCATATTATCATATGCCCAAGTGTATTTGTTTAATTGCTGTAGATCTGATTTGGAAAATTCTGCAATAATTCCATTATCTTGTTCAACTTCTTGCATATTTAGTGCAACAAGAATGCAATCGAGAGGTACTTTTGATTCTTTAGGCATTTTAGATACTAATTTTCTTAATTTCTTTTTTTTGTCAGGGCACAAACACCAATTATGAACTAGTATTTTTCTTAAATCAACATAATCTACAATTTCGACTTTAAGCTTATTAACTCGAGGAATTAAATTAATATCAAATAAAAGTGATGCAAATTCTTCTAGTAGCATTCGATTATTATGAAAACTAAAAACTATTGATCCTCTATTTTGTGTTTTAGATTTATTATATCTAAATAACCCCTTTCTTAAAAAAAAATATTTGAAGTAATCTACTTTTTTTTCATATGAATTAAGTAGTTGCCAAGGAATTGCAGTGTTGTTTAATGTGTGCTCATTGTAATATTCTAAAAATGGTTTTGAACAAAAATCAAATTCAATTCCGTGCTTATCAGAGAATATATCCGGAACTGTAGAAAAAACATTAAAAAATGGGTCCATAACTAGTTCTAAATTCGTTCTATTTTTGAATTTTGTTTTAAACTTTGTTTGATTAGGAGATATCTTTGCTGCAGAATAAACAGCTAGTAATTTGTTAACATCTTCTTGAGTTTCTTCATTAATTTTTAATAAGTTTTTAGAAAAAAATCTTTCATTAGCAAATAAATTAGGGAATCTTTGTTTTTTAATCCAATTAAAAACCTTGAATTTATCAATTCCAACTTCATTTGCAATTTTTGGGTAACTTAAACCTTTATTACGTAGTCTTTTTACTGTTTTGTGTTGTTGGTATTCTTCATAAGTTTCAGTAAGAATATCTTCTATTTGATCAGGATCATTTATGCCTATATCTACTAATAACTGTTTTTTTTGCTCTATTATGCTTTCAGCTAGCTTTTTAGTAAGTTTTTGACCCCCCATAATGCTTAGTTTAGGGGTGCTAATATTTAAATATTGTAGGTTTTAAGGCTCTAATTATTAAATTTAATATACCCTATTAACTTGAATATGTAGAATAAAATAAAAAAAATAAAAAACCAAGGACTAAAGTTCTTGGTATTCATTACAAAAAAGAAAGCATAAACTCGCCTTAAAAGGCGAGGTAATCTTTTTTTGTAATATTATAAAAAAATAAACAAACTATTTCAGATTCACTCTTCGCGATTTCTCATTACTACAAATCCACCAACAGCCAATACTAATAATAGCATTATTGCGTAGTCTGAGAATTCAGGAACACCTGCTTCGTCTTCCTCTCCTTCTCCTCCAAAAACTTCGGTAGATGTTATATTAAAATCATACCATTGTACATTAAAAGCTCCATCGCCGGGATCATTATTGCTTAATACAACCTGAGAATACATACCTAAAGTAAGATTACCCCAAGAACTATAATCTGGTAGAGTTGTATTTACTGATGTTGATCCATATTCATTTGTAATAGTACAGTTTAATACTTTTGTTGTCGCATCGTATTTGAATGAAAAGGTAGCAGGATCATCAGAAAGACCAATATCATCTCCGTTCATTAAAGGAGGGCCTTGAGTTTGAATATTAAAATCTGTGGAGTTACTGTCAAGGGCAATATAATTACAACCCCAAAATAGAATGTCTGCGTTGTTAACTATTCTTACAGAACTGACAGTTACATTACTTCCAACGATCGAAACTGTTGGTATGCTTAGATTTATTGTAGCTTCAAAATCCTTAGAAAAATTAAGATACTGTCCGACAATACGTAAAGCACCTTGATTTGAAGCACCATCAGGATCACCATACATTGAAATTACGCCGCTACTTTCTGTAACACTAATATCTCCTATTATTCCTGCAGTAGTCCAAAGAGTTGTGTTTATACTACCATCATCAAATAAATCTTGAAAATTGCTAACTTCTGTTGTTAATTCTTCAGCTAAAACAAAAATTGAGATTAAAAGAACTAATATTAAAGAAATCATTAAACTTTTTTTATTCATGATACCACCTTTTTAGTATAATTAAATAATTATTAGTATTATTTTAAGTATGTAACTTCTTTTTATTTATATATCTTATTGAATTTATGAATAAATTATAAATATTGGAACTGCTTTTTTGTTTTTATAATTTTGTTACTCTTAAAATGATGTTGATAAATAAATCCATTCAAATAATTGATTTAGGGTTATGGCTGCCAAAATCTCGCACTTTGGTTATTGCAGATTTGCATATAGGACTTGAAGATGCACTAAATAAACAAGGAGTTTTGATTCCAAAATTTCATTTCAAAGATCTGACAGATAGACTTGAGAAAATAATTAATTATATTCAAGTTGAATTAAAACAAAAAATTAAATTGATTGTTGTTAATGGAGATATTAAACATGAATTTGGAACGATAAGTGATGAAGAATGGCGCAA
Organism: Candidatus Woesearchaeota archaeon; assembly: GCA_018668595.1. Taxonomy (GTDB): domain Archaea; phylum Nanobdellota; class Nanobdellia; order Woesearchaeales; family UBA11576; genus JABJCP01. The sequence goes on along the minus strand of JABJCP010000026.1, from coordinate 69,564 downwards.
TACTTTGAAAGTGATTGATTATTTGTCTTTAAAATCTGAAAAACTAATTTTGATAAAAGGAAATCATGATACAATACTTGGACCAATAGCAGAAAAAAGAAAAATTGATGTGGTTGATTATTATGTTTCTGAAGTTGAATCTATTTTAGTTGTTCATGGAGATAAACCAATTAAACAAAAAATTAAAAAAATTGAATCTAATTCAATCAAAGTTGATTCTAAATTTGTTAAAATAAAAACAGTGATTATGGGTCATGAACATACTGCAGTATTGATAGGTGATGAAACCCGAAAAGAAACATATAAATGTTTTTTAGTTGGAAAATATAAATTATCTAATCTTAGAAAAATAAATTTAATTGCAATGCCTAGCATGAATCAATTATCTCAAGGAACAGATGTGACAAAAGAAAGTTTGTTAAGTCCATTATTGAACGGAAAAGAAGTAAACTTGAGAAATTTTGATGTTTATGTTGTTGCAGATAATTCTGAGAATGTTTACGGATTTGGAAAATTGAAGAAGTTAATTTGATTTTCTTTTTTTTCCTTCTTTTAATTATATTTCCCTTTTAAAACATTCTGAATAACTTGATTTTTAATATTAGCAGGTTCTGTTTTTACATTAATTGCAAAACTAATCAAAGTTATAGGATTTATGTTCTGTGCATTACTAAGAATATTAATTGCATCTTTAACTGGAACAATCAAGGTTACATCAGGATCTTCAAATTCACCATCTTCCACGAGAATTATTTCTCCACTATCTCCATTTACAGTCACTTTAATTTTATACTCATTTTTATTTGTACTAAGTTCATTATCTTCATCGACAAAAATCAAATTAGCCTCGGGGAAATCTTTCATAACTTTTTTAAAGAAGTCATTGCGGTTTATGAACAAAACAACAAGTTTAGAATCAATTCCAATAAGATCTCCAATATTAGTTTGCACAATTTTTTCTTCAATTTTCTCTATCTCTTCTTCTACTTCAGGTTCTTCTTCAATAATTTCTTGTTTTTTTTCTTCTAATTTTTTAGTAGTAGGAATTTCATATTCTTTTGCACAAACAGCACTATCTAAAACTTTTTTTTGCATATTCACATAATCATTTGTTGTCAGGTCGTCAATGCAAACAGTGATAGCAGCATAAGTAACATAATTACAATAAAGCAACTTAGTTCTAGCAGTTAAAGAATGTTCGTTGTAAGGAAATCTATAATCTATATAATTAATATTTCCTTCTTGTTCAGAAATTAATAGTTCATGATCATCTTTTTCATCAACAGTTTTTTCAATCCAATTCGCAAGATCATTAGGTAATGCATTATGCTTATTTACATATACCGAACATATGCCGACACTAACTCCTAGGAGATGCTCTTGGTTTTGACCATCTTCTTTATTTTCAGTTTCTTCATTTTCATTTTTTATTTCAGGCCAATTAGGGTAATCAATAGAAAAATCAGAATCTTTAAATTGAGTGTATACTATTTTTTTTACAGCATCAGATTCCTTACTTTCATCAATTTGTTTTGCTGATTGTAAAGTTCCAACAACTTTGTGACTTTGTTTTTTAAGGTTTGTTTCTTCTTGTTCTTCTTTTTTTTCTTTTTCTTCTTCACTATTACAAATTGCAGAGCCAAAAACAGAATTATGAATGTGCTGTGCATTATCATCTGCCTGCTCGATGCAAACTATTGATACAAGATGAGTAAATCCTCCACATTCATAGAATTTATTATCTGACAATAATTTTAAATCTTGATAAGGAGCAGAATATTTTAACCGATTATCTTTAGGATCAGCAATTAATAATTTATGCTGTGCTTGATCTTTAACAGCATTATTTAACATATCATACCATTGATCTGCTTTTATAGTTTCAGTATTAATCATAACAGTACAAAATCCTTTTGTAACACTAATCTCAGCACCAGTCAGGTCTTCATTATTTTCTTTTTCATTATCTGAATTAGAATTTGTCGACGGCCAATAAGGATAATCAATAGAAAAATCATTATGAATATAGGTTGAATAAGTTATTTCTTCATTAACTGCGTTGTCTAGTTGTTTTTGAAACTTTTTTTCAGGACTGCAAGATGTGAGAATAAACAATGAAGAAATAATTAATATTGTTATAAAAAAGGTAAATATAAACTTAGCAAAGTTAGATTTTTTAATTGATTTATGTACCATTAGATTAAGTAATGTAATTAGATTATATAAAATTAGTGGAATAAACTGCTATTATAAAACTCTCCTAAGAAAACTGTAAATTATATTGGGTGTTTTTCGTCGATAAAGTGTTGACTAAAACCTATTTTATCTACTGGGTGAATTACAAATGAAGATAATTGCTAATGAGTATAACAAGTTGCTGATTTTTTAAATTTAAACGATGGTTTAGGAATATTTTATTGCAGAATTAGTTTAAAGAAAAAAAGTTAATTTTGAAACCACTATAATTACTACTCTCCAGGAGTCATAATGGGAACATTTAAATACTCTTTAAACTTTCTTTGAAACAAATGAGATATGAACCAAGGCATTTAAATCTTCATGTAACAAATAAATGTAATAATTACTGTAGATTTTGTTATATCAGTGCCACACAGCATGACAAAAATGAATTTTTTTTAGATTCAAATATAATGATACGAACGATTAATGAATTTAGCAAATGTTCATTAAATCCAAATGCAAAAATAGTGTTCACTGGAGGCGAACCCACTTTAAAATTTAATGATATATTAAACACTTTGTCATATATTCAAGAATCACACATTAACTATTCTCCTGTTATGTTTACCAATGGGGGCTTACTTGGGGCGATAGGTAAATACCGTAAAAATAAAGTTATTTCACATATGTTAAATTTTTCTGGACTTAATAAGCATACGCCAAAAAGTGCAGTTAATGAACTAAAAAAAGCAGGTCTTAATGGAATTACTGTCAGCGTAGATGCGAACCATACTAGTTTTAATGATAATTTAAAATGTCATCAAGTTCCATTATATTGTATAAAAGAATTATTTGATCAATTACTTGATCAAGGCTACGGAACGGCAGAAAATGAGCTTATACTTGATGTGAGTTATTCCGATGCAGAAAAGCAAAAATCAGAAGAGATTATAGAAAATTTAATTTCACATCTTAATTTCAAAAAAAAAGGTAATGATTATATAAAAGATAATCAAATAATTATTCGTCGAGGGGTGGTTGGTTTTACATTAGTTGGTAGAGTTGGTGAAACCAATGTTGAACAGTTAAAACTTGAAGATGCTCTGGATCTAACTTGTGAAAAACTTAATGGAAAAAAAGAAGGTTATGGACCATTATGTTTTAATTATGAACACGGTCCAGATATAGATTCAAATGGCGATGTTTATTTTTGCAATGGTCAATCATTTCTAATTGGAAACATTTTTGAAGATAATTTACAAAACATTTTTCTAGCATTAAATACTAATCACTCTATAAATGAAAAATATGGTGCAAACATCAAAATACTTAATTTCATGTCGAACTTTACAAAACAAAACAAAAGAAATTGTATTGGAGAAACATTAAATATTTTAATTCAAAAAGAACCAGACCTCTTAAAAACTATTAATAATGCAGCAGGTCTTTGTTGGAACCTTGGAAGAAATAAAGATCTTCAACAGATTATTCTTAACTATATAATAAATTATTAAAATTTGAAATAATTAAATCTTGCAATTTTTCATCTCTACTTATCAACCAGCAGGGTTGTGTTCGCTTAACAAGTGATTCAACAAACTTAGGTTCTTTTTCATACATGATACGTAATAAATCTCCAACACAATGATTGTTCTCTGATTTACTAGCTAATTTTTTCATTATATGCAAAATTGAAATTGCTTTTCCATATTTAGGATGGTTATAATCACATTCATTTAATCTCATAATCATATCGGTCATTTTTTCTTCATATACATTGCCGAGTTTCCAGGATTGTGCTCCACAAAAATATAGATTCCCACAAAAGTCAATATCTGGACCATGCCATGAATTTCTGCACATTTGGCCTTCATTTATGGGGTTGTTGCCTAATTTCTTACAGCTCCATTTAAATTTATCCTCGAGTGAGACCTTATTAGTAACGATCTTTTTATTAATTCTTCCAATAGGAGAAAAACTTTTTATGGTGTAACGAACTATTGTACGATCATCTCGATTATATACGCTATTAATTCTATGGTTATCCTGTCTTTCAAAACCTATGTAATTCATTAATACCTCTATAATTTCTTCTGATTTCTCTTTGTCAAGAGGTGTACTTCCAACCAGAATTCTAATTGGTAATTTATCTGTGCCATATCCTTCACCTAAAAGTGCATCAAACAAATTTTTAAGACAATAGAGTGGAACTTTATTTAACTCTGATTCATTTAATTGAGCATGGTTTGTATCTATGCTGATATTATATTTATAAACTCCTTTTTCTTTGAAAAGTCTAACTAGTGCTTTTGCATTATACTTTGATGTTCCTGCAATGTCAATTAAATCTTGTTTTCTCTTTTTATAATCGCCTGTTGCGCCGATTATACCGCCATTAGTAAATAATTCAGATTTAAGGTTTGGCGTATTATCTTGCATATAATTTAATACTTCAATTACATCCATTGTTCTAACAGTTGGTTCTCCGCCTGTAAAAACTACTACTCCCTCTTGTTTATTTATTATATTTAATTCTTTAATACTTCTTTTCATTATTTCAGTAGTTAATCTTTGTTCAATTGATCTTGAAGCAGGTTTTGCTTTTACAAAACAGACTGGACAAAGATTGTTACATAAACTTGTTACATGTAAATTTAAGTTTTTAGGATTATAGAGATTTTTCATAATGTTGCCTCACATAATTGATTTTCTGTATCTGGATTAGAATAAAGTGATGCTAATTTTTCTGATACATTTAGGAGATTCAAATAGCGATTATCATTTTTTAAAAAAAAATGATTTAATCCAAAGAAAAATAAATTTAGAGCACCATTGAGGTAAGTTAATTTCATTAATTTAATGTCCTTTTTAGTTATAGGTAATTTAGATTTATATGCATCTATAAAAGCACTAAGCTTTTTTTGATTGAATACAGTTTCTTTTTTTTTAGTGTCTAAACAAAAATCAAATATGGAAATTGCTAAGTCTGCTGCCAGTACGTCTTCTCGCATGGAATCGAAATCATACACGCAAAAAACAGCTTCATTTTTGTATGAAATATTTCTTGCAATGAAATCGCCATGTATAATTGGTTTATTAAAACTACTATACTCAAATAAAGAAACAATTTTTGAATATTCATTTGCTTTTGGTACAATAAAATTGTTAAAATATTCTTTAAACAGTCTCCTTATATTTATTTTATTTATTTCATTTATTTTAAATAGCTCTTTGTTTTTTAGCGGATGACAAATCGGTAAATTGCTTTGGTGGATAATATCATTCCCTGAAAGAATTTTTTTTGCACAATCAATATCATTATCAAAACATTTATCTAGGCAATCACGACCGCTAACAATTCTTTTATAATTAGTAGATAATTTATGTAATTGTGATAAGCAAAGCGCGGTAGATTCTAATTGATTATCATACGGTTCTGAAGCTTGCCATTCAAACAAAGCAAAATTACCCTCGAGGGTATTTAGATAAAGATCGCCCTCGGTCGTCCTTAATGCAGGAACACAGGGGAACCTTTCATTTTTTAAATAATCTAAAAAATTTAGTTCCAATTTGATTTGATCTTTTTGTCTGTGGCTAACAAATTTTCTAATAAAAAAATGTCCTTTTGAAGTTAAAAGATCATAGTTGCGACTATTATATCCTCCAATTATTTCGTTGGAAGAGATTACTTTTCCAAGATTGTATCCTTTAGCAATTTTATTTAATTTCATTTTCCAAAAATTTTATTGTCAACAATTGATTTAACGTTTGAAAATATTTTTTGATATGCCCTGCACAATGGATCTTTTCTCTTACCGCGAGTGTGACTTGGGCAACCTGAATTACATAACTGGTACCATTTACATATCTGCATACATTCTTCATTAGTCTTATGGTAACTTCTAATTAAATTGTTAAACTCATCTTTTCTAAAAAAATCACTCAAATTTTCAACACTAGAAACATGACCCAGGCACGATTTTTCTGAAATAAAGTTATCGCAGGGGTAAACCAAACCATTTTCTAACACGCCTAAAAATTTGCCATAACAATGATTAAATGTACATTTGTTATAGCTGCTTGCGGGTTGTGCAACATATTTTCCATTCTCTACACCTTTAATTCTAAGTATGCTTGTCAATAGACTTTGACATAATTTATTTTGTGCAGTGTTAGAAGCATTTTGATCATTGAACCAATAATTAAACATATTATTCACTGCTTCAGCATATTTTTCTGCTGGAATAAATATAGATGTTTTCTTATTATGATAATTATATGCAGGATTCATATAAAACGAAACATTATGCTCTTTTGTTAATTCATTATTGATGTCAATTAAATTATTAATATTTGTTTGACTAATAACGACATTACATGAAGGAAAAATTCCTTCAGCTTGTAATAAAGACAGATTATTAAATATTTGCTTAGTTGATCCGGGTCGTGTTAATTCATTTGCATTCTTACCATCATACGAAAAGTTAACCATAAAACCAGAATCTTTTGCAAACTTAATCCAGTTTTTATCAAAAAGAGTAAGGTTAGTTTGAATCTGATTTTCAATTTCATTGTTGAAAGAATATTTTTTTTGAAATTCAACTGCGGATTTGAAAAAGTCAATGCCACGCATAGTTGGTTCCGTTCCATGCCAAATGAAAATCACTTTTTTAAATTCATTCAAAGCTTTTTTTGTAATATTTTCTAATAGATTTTCAGGCATATTAACATCTGATTTTTTATTAACGTAACAATAAGAGCAAGCAAGATTACACTTTCCTGTAACTGACATCAATAAATTAATTTGAGGTAATTTCGCTTTCACTTTTCATTAACCTTTGAATTTACAGTATTAAGAGCGTTAATTGCTCTTATAAGTGAGGGTTTGAATAAACTAACTCCATCTCCAATAAGAAATGATTGATATTTAAGATCGCGCAGGATATAAAATAAATCGGACATATCTTGTGAACTAATTTTTTCTTTTGAGGTTGCAAGAAGACGTGAAGCTAAAATTGCATTAGAATCAAATTTGATGATTTTTGTTAATGTATCATCTAAATCATGTGCTGAATTAAGATGTAATAATAAATCTCCTCGTGCAGCGATTAACCGAATACTATCTTTATATTTAGGGAATACATTTTCAACAAAATTATCAACACCTCTTTTTGTTTCAATTTTTGCATATATCTTTGCTGCGGAATCAATAGCAAGTACATCACTTACATCTGATTCTTCTTCCGCAAATGATAACATATAATTATGAACACCACATTTCTTTGCGGCTTTTATATACAATTCACAACTAGGGCTCAGGTATTTTTCAACTTTAAGACTTGGGTGAGTAATATTTAAAGATTGTCCTGCACGAATATCATCCCACTTACAATCAAGCAATATTGCTTTATCCTCATATGCATGGGTAATCCTACCCTTTAATGTTCCTGTATTAAACTCAACTTTTAATGGTAAATCTGCTGTTAATTTGTGGTTTAATGTCAGTTCAATGTGATAAGGTGTTCTTTTTTTATCAATGATTCTTAATTGTCTCCCTTTAAGATCTATCCAAAGTTTGTTCTCTCCAATTTTAGAATCTAATCTAGAAATTAAATTAGTTAAAGGTTCACTAATTTGAGATATGGTATTTAATCGCATGCCAGAAACACTTGGCATTTTATTAATCTCTTCGTGATATGTTTCATAGGGTGATGCAGTATATATAATTTCCATTTATTGAATTCCTCAAAAAAAAGTAAAAAAAATTAATTGTGATACTGGTGATCACACTTACCTTCTGATTTATAGCCGCCTATCTTTGCGGGGTTGTATCCTGCTTCTTCAGTTATAATCGATTTGATGTGTTTGGGTAAATTTAATTTTTCCAGTACTGCTGAATCTTTCTTAGCTTCTTTTACTATTTTATCCAAATCTTTTTTTATTTTTTCCATTTTTATCCTCCGTTATTTAATTGTTTTAATAACTCAGCTCTAACATTAAGAGCGTGATTAAATACGATTCTATAGGCTGTACAATAAAAATCTCTTTTTGAGTATCCACCTGCGGCAAGTGAGTTACTCGCACAACCTCCTTTACAATGTTGAAAAACTTCGCAGGGTTTGCCGCTATTTTCAGTTAGGCAATCAGTTAATCTATTAGTGGCTGCAGTTCCATATTTTCTATATTTTTCTGTTGAAAAAATGTCTGACAATTTGTCAAGTTCATTAATATTTCCAAAGCTCCATTCAGGTTGATCTACTTTTGCACAGGGATAAATTTCACCACTTGACTCGCTGGCAATAAATTGATACGCACAAAAACCGTGACTACATAAATTCTGTTCAAAACCTAGAACTGATCGAAGTACAGCGTCGATAAAACGTACTTTGATCTTTGGTTTTGGCTGCTTTAAAATGTAATCCATGAGGTCAACTACAGAATGACCATATTCTTCTGGAGTGATAGATAATTCTTTATATTGACATGCTTGACCAAGCGAAATAATTGGTGAAGGTGTGAAATTAAGTTCCCTTTTATTGAAATAATCATACGCTTCCTTAAGTCTATTAACATTTCTTTTTGTTACAATAAACATAACATTTCCTGGAGCATAATCCATGTCTTTTGCAAGCAAAAGATTCCTTAATACTTGTTGAGACTTCCCTCTTGATTTATCATTATCAAATGCATCAAAGCTGGATTCCATCTTGAAATTATGAGTTTTTAAAAAATTAATCCATGCTCTATCCATTGCAACAGCATTTGTCTGCAATCGATTTTCGATAATAACTTTTCCCGAATTGTATTTATCCTGAAATTCAAGTGCTTTTTGATAAAACTTTTTCCCTACAACCAATGGTTCACCACCGTGCCATACAAAAATAACTCTATTAAAATCACCGCTTCCTACTGATTTTTTTATTAAATTGTCAAGTGTCTGGGTAGACATATCGAACTCCTTATTATCGGATTGTGCCTCGAAATCATAACAATATTCACAAGCAGGTCTGATATTGCATCTTTTTGTCACTTTAGCAGTTATGCTGATAGTGCCAGTATTACAGGTTCTGATTGTATTATTAAGTAATTCTTCATTTTTTGTCATTTTTTAGCCTATTAAAATTTGATTCTTTCGAGTTCATGTTTACTAACTGTTCCAGTTCGAATTGCTTCTTTTTGCTGTTTATCTTCAGCTAAACGGTATTCATTAAAGCCCAAACGAGAAAGACCATGATAACTTCTTACAAGGTGAATATGTTCAACTCTCCCAATATTTTCTTTGTTTAATATTAATGAAATTGCTTTCTTATATGCTATTTTTGCTTCATATTTTATACCTAGACCACGATATGCATTACCCAGATGTGAAAAATGATTATATCTGTTTGGTTCCATTTTTGCAACTTCTACTAGGGGTATTAATGCTTCATTAAAGCGTCCGACTTTTGTAAGTAAATTTCCCTGCCAATGCAAATTGACAGGATTATTTTTTGATAAATTATTAAATACTTTTAGTGCATTTTTATTATCCCAATGTTCTGCAAAGAAATATCCGCTCCAAAATGGATAATCTTTTATTGTGTTACCTACTTTATTTAGCAAATTATATGCGGTGTTGGGTGAATTTAAATGGATAATTGTTTTTCCAAGTCCTTCATTTTGCCAAAAATTTGCCTCGGAAACAATGTCTCTAATTGTTTTTTCAACTATTTGATCATCTTCAAGTTGTGGTTTATCAAACATATTAGCATAGAATTTGTAAGAAGTTGCATATGATAATTTTATTAATGCTTTTTGATTGTTGCCCAGTGATTCCTGTATAGCAAATTCTTGTACGTGATGTGAACTTGCATTATTTAATTTTACAATAATTTCTATGTTTTTTCTTTTTTTCATTTTTATTTAATTAGGTAAATTTAACTACTTTATGGTGGGAAGGGTTATTACTATATATTCTTTAGTTGTATTGAGTAAGACTATTGGGTGGAGGCAGATAATTAGCAATTTTTATCTTTAGATTTTTGTAAATAATTTTGGGGTGATTTTGTTGAAAATGAAAATAGGAAATATTCTTTTTTAGAAATAACAAACAGAGATGTTCATAACATTAATGTAATTGCTTTAGTTAACGAGAGATGATTTAAAAAAATATATTGGGAAACAGGGTTTTTGTTTTAGTAGTGGATTAACTCTTCTTTGTTATCATTAAGTAAAAATCTACACTGCGTGCATAGTGCCAAATTATAATTTATTTTTGTTTGCAATTAAATTATGTGTTTTGTTTTGAATAGGACCATTATAAAACTCTCCTAAGAAAACTGTAAATTATATTGGGTGTTTTTCGTCGATATTGAAAGTTATGTTATTTTGCTGTACAATTTGAAAAAAAAAGCTCGGCACAATACAAAAGATGTTAAGCTAATGATCAAAAAACTTAGTAGATATTACAAACTAAATATTCTTTACGCAGACGGGGGTTATGGTGACAATAACATTTTCCGTTTATTCTTTGAGAAACTTAAAGCATATTCTTTGATTTTTTAAAAAAATCAGTACGTTTCAAAATATTGAAGAACTGGGAAATATAGAAAAGAGACTTTTGATGTTCATCAAAATTACAAGGGTTTTATATTAGCAGGAATAAAACAAAAAACTAATCTCCTTCAAATTCGCAAAGTGCAAAAATTTTGTAACCTGCAGCTTCAAGTTTTTTTCTGCCGCCAATATCTGGTAAGTCGACAATGAAAGAAAGCTCAACAATTTTGCCACCTAGTTGTTCAACAAGTTTTGCAGCAGCACCAGCAGTTCCGCCGGTTGCAAGTAGGTCGTCAACAATAAGAACATTATCTCCTGGTTTAATAGAATCTTTATGCATTTCTATAGTATCAGTTCCATACTCTAGAGCATATTCTTGACTCACAGTTTCTGCAGGAAGTTTACCTTTTTTTCTAATAGGAACAAAACCTTTATTCATTTGATGAGCAAGAGCTCCACCCATAACAAAACCTCTAGCTTCAATACCGCAGATCACATCAATTTTTGTGTCTATGTATCTTTGAACAAGCTCGTCAATAACTTGACGCATACCTTGAGCATCTTGTAGAAGTGTTGTAATATCTCGAAACATAATTCCTTCTTTAGGATAATTTGGAATTGTTCTAATTTTTGATTTGATTGACATTTTATTTTACCTCTGTTTTGTTTGTTTTATTATTTATTGTGCTTTTTATTTATTGTTGAATAATTTTTTTTTGTGCATTACTGCGGCAGTTTATAAAATTCTATGAATTTTAGTTAACGAAAATGGTCTTGCATGAATCAGACCATTTTCTGCCGTAACTCAGCAACTCGGTTTACTCGTCGCTGAATTCATCAAAACTTTGTTTTGAATTAATTGAACACTTTGTGTTCAACTAATATGCCAAGGCAGTAATGTTGTTGTTTACTTAACTTTGGGAATAACTTCGAATAATAACTTTGTAACCTTGCCCACATTTGCTTTAAAAATTTCAAGTATTGCATCCCAAGTAACTGGTTTTTCATCTTCTTTCCAACAATCGTAATCAGTACTCATAGCAACAGCAGCATAAGGAATTCCAATTTCATTTGCAAGAATACATTCAGGAGCAATAGACATGTTAATAATATCTGCACCCCAAGCACGAAACATGCGACTTTCTGCTTTAGTTGAAAATCTAGGACCTTCAATAGTAATTACTGTTCCTTTTTCATGATGATCAAGATTTAAAGATTTGCATCCGCTGACTAATAAGTTTCTAAGATCTTCAGAGAATGGATTTGCCATAGGAGTATGAATTGCACCCTTTTCAAATGTGTCATGAAAAGTAACTTTTCTATGTCGAGTAAAATCAATAAACTGATCCATGATAACAAGATGTCCTCGATCAATTTCTTTTCGCAAGCTACCGACAGCAGTAGTTGCAATAATATGAGTACAACCAACTTCTTTAAGTGCCCAAATATTTGCTCTATAATTAACACTTGTAGGAGAATGCTGATGTTGTTTCCCATGTCTTGCAATCAAAAAAACATTAACATTGTTTATTGTACCCTCTGTCAAAACAGATGTTGGATCTCCATAAGGAGTTTTAATTTCTACTTCTTTAGAATCTTTAAGAATTTTAGGATCATCTAATCCTGAACCACCAATGATGCCAATTTTTACCAAACAAACCACCCCTAAGAAAATTTACTATTTTTGATTATTGTAATATTTTTCTATTATTCTTATTTTTTTATTAAAATTGTTTACTTTTTTTTACAGTTTACCTTTCTTAACTTTTTCTGAAATAATTGCACTATTACCGCTAGGATCTTCAATAATTAATTTAGCTTTATCCTGACCCCACGTAATTCTATTAATTTTTTTGATCATATTGCGAATTTTCTTTTTGACATCATTATCTTCTTCACTTTCTTTTAAATGTTCAAGTCTTTGTTTAACTCTTGAAAACACTCCTTCAACATTTGTAACAAATCCTTGTGCTGCAGGACCTGGTTCTATATCGCTGATTCTAGGAATTTTAATAGTTGCTTCAGAGCTTCTAATAACTCTTATTTTCATATCTTCTTCACAATCAATATCTAATGTATATTTCGCAGGACCTCTTTGGTCTTTGCACTCAAGATCTGCTTTGTGAAATTTACAATTTGAACAACTCATAGAAAAAACATAAACATTACCAAAAAAAGGAATTTCTAATTCTTCTTCTCTTAATGTCAAATTTTTAGTGCTACAAATTGGACAAGTTTCCCCGCCGAGAATATCTGCAGGAGTTACAGCTTTGAACTCTCCATCAATTGCTGGTGCAGTTTCACTTTGCTGTTCTGAATTTTCTTGATTTGATTCTTCTTCACTCATATCAAAACAGAGAATTGTTTTATGTTTAAATATTTTACTATAAAGAAATTGACTAAAGAAAAAATAAGACTAGTTTAAACCAGAAAATTAAAGTAAATAAAAAAATAAAGTTTGAGAAATTAATAATTAAAAAAGAAAAAATTAATTGATTTAAAATGATTTAGAAATCTTCATCTGCTTCAAGACTTTTAACTCTTGGTGTTTTTTCTCTATAAATCTTTGCAAAGCTTGGAGTTACTGCAACCCAATCATCGCTAAAACCTGCAATGTCACCCTCGATAGCTTCACAAGTTTTCTTAAGTTTATTTATTGCACGCTTAAGTTCAACAAGATCTTTATCTTTAAGTGGACGAATATTTACTAATGCTATTGTGTAGCCTTCTCTTAAACAATCAAGAACTGGTTTGATGTCTCCAAATTCTTCAATAACAAATGGTCTTACTAATATTCTAGAATGTTTATCTCCTTGTGAATCATGACTGATTTCAACATAGTCCTCTGGTTGATGTTCTTCAGGTTCAAAATCATCAGAACGTGTTGCTATTTTTTCTTTAAGTTTGTCAAAAAAACCCATTTATACTCCCTCCCTTTTTCTTTATTGAAAATTAAAAACCTCGTTTTTATCAACAAAAATACAATTTACCTTAATATTTAAACTTTTCTATTTTCTAGAATTTTTGTATCACTCTAAATTCATAACACTTTTAATAGGGTTAGTTTGTTAATTGTCTTAAATAGTGTTAAATTCAGGGATTTGTGCGAAACCTTTTTATACCCATTAAAATTCCTTTTAAAAAAGCATAGATTTAAATATTTAGATTTATAAAGTATTTAGAAATTGTTCCTGCTTATTGACTGACAGGAATTTAATAATAATCAGGATAATAACAAGTTAATAATAAGTAAATGAGTATATTGCGCTAAAATGCGCATGTTGCGTAAAAAGAGTGTGAAAGTACAAAAATAAGTTAAAAAGCGATTGGAGAGTGTTTTAAATGGTAAGTAGAGTTGGGGGAGCGAGAAGAAAAACAAGAAATAAATTCAAGAAACCCATAAGACGAAAAGGTAAAATTAGCATATCCAAATTTTTCCAAAAAATGGAAGAAGGGGACAAAGTTCAATTATTAGCAGAAACTGCATATCAAAAAGGAATGTACTTTAGAAGATTCCATGGTAAAACTGGAGTTGTTAAATGTACGCGTGGTAAATGCTATGAAATAATGATTAAAGATATCAACAAAGAGAAAACATTAGTAGTACATCCAGTACACCTAAAAAAAATCGCATAAGTTGAATCAAACTGTGCGTATTTGTTTACTCTACTTTGACTTAAGGTGCAAAAAATGAATCCAAAAATATTAGAAGAACAATCAATAACAATGGTTGAGTTAAAAGAATCACTCAAAAAAATAAAAAAGCGAGATGATGAATTAAATTTCAGAGCACAAAAAACAGAAGAATTCCTAAATATGTTTGTATCTATGAAATCATCTGAAGCAAAAGCTTTGTTCAAGCAAGTTGAAGGATTAGAAGTTCCAAGACTTAAACCTGAACATATAATCAAAATGATTGATATAGTTCCTATATCTCAAGAAGAAGTTTCATCAGTACTTCAAGCATATCCTATAATTGTTACAAAAGAGAATATGAAAAAGATTGCAGATATTTTCGTAGCATTTGTTGAAGAGAAAGATTCAAAAAAGAAATAATTTTTTAATTAATTGTTTTATTTAAATTATTAAATTTATTAAATTTTATTTTTAATTTGTTGTTTATAATTTATGTTTTAATTTCATATTTTAATTAATTGTTTAATTGATTTTTTTTATTTAATTTTTTATGAAGCAAAAATTTTAAGAGCCCAAAATGGAACAACAAAGAAAATCCAAAGAAGAAGAAGTAGTTGTATTAGATTTTTTACCAAATGGATATCCCTTTGATTCAAGACCTTCTCACAGAAAAACACCTATAGTTCAAGTATTAGGAAAAAAAAGATTTACATTACTAGAACTTGTTCCAAAAAAAGATGTATTCTTACAACCCAATCAAGAAGTATATATTGGAGACGGAAAAAGAGATCAAATACATCACATACTTGGAAAATTAGCTTATGCTAAATTAACATCCACTGCAAAATCATCAATAGAATATGTTCTAAAAGATTTAATAAAAGAACGAGAATTAGATTTTATTGAATTTTTTAATACTGCTAGACCTTTAACTACAAGAATGCACCAATTAGAATTACTTCCAGGTCTTGGAAAAAAACATATGTGGGCAATTATCGAAGAAAGAAAAGGTGATCCATTCAAAAATTTTGAGGATTTAAAGAGTCGTGTTAAATTGATTCCAGATCCAGAAAAAATTCTTTTGAAAAGATTAGTTTTGGAATTAGAAGAAAAAGAAAAATATAAATTATTTGTGGATTAATTATTTGTAGATGTGTATAGATCAAACCAATTTTTTTTAAAATCTATTTTTTTATTGATCTAAAAGAGGGATAAAATGAAAATACTTGTTGCAGGAGCAGGACAAATAGGAAATACCCTTGCAAGTGTTCTGATCGCAGAAAAATATGATGTAGTTCTAGTTGAAAATGAATCCGATACTGCTAAAGACATTGCTAACGAAACAACAGCATTAGTAATTCACGGTGATGCAGGAAGCATGGATATTATGAAACAAGCAGGTATTAAGGACTGCGAGATAGTTATTGCATGTACAGGCGATGATAAAACAAATATTATGGCTTGTGAAATTGCAAAAGATGCAGGAGTTAAACAAATAGTTTCTAGAGTAAACAATGTAGGTAATGAAGAATTATTCACTAGACTTGGAGCAGTTGCAGTATCCTCAGTATCTTCTATTGTTTCTGCTATAAAAAGAAATATCAGCTCACTTACTGATGAAAAAACAATTTTAACACTAGGAAAAGGAGAGGTACAAGTACTTATTATGAGTGTTGGAGAAGAAAGCAAAATAGTAGGATTAAAAATAGCAGATATACAATCTGCAATCATTGGAACAATATATAGAAAAGGAGATTTAATATTTCCAAAAGAATCTACTGTAATTGAAAAAGGAGATTCAGTAATCATAACTGTAAAAACAAAAGATTTACTTCAAGTAAAAAAACTATTTTCAGGAAAATAAAATCTTGTTAAAATCAGTATAGTTTATTTGTTTGATTTAATAGTTTGATTTAATAAAAAGGAGTGCACATGAGAGTTATTCTAAAATATTTAGGATATTTGTTATTAATTTCTGCAGTTTTAAGATTGATTCCTCTAATTGTAGCACTAATATATGGAGAATCTATAAAACTTCATTTAATTTCTTTTACAATAACACTTGTAGTAGGTATTGTATGTTCATTAGTCCAACCAGAAAAAGATGAATTTACAATAACAAAAGCATTCATACTAACCGCGCTTTGTTTTTTAGTAAGTTCGCTTATTGGATCAATAGCATTTTTACCCTTATTCAAATGGAATTTTCATAATGCATTTTTTGAATCAGTATCAGGATTTACAACAACAGGACTTTCTATGATTTCTGATTTGAGCATTGTTCCTAAAAGCGTTTTATTTTGGAGAGCACAAACTCAATGGATTGGAGGAATAGGAATAGTTGTTGTATTCTTATTTTTGATATCTGTAATGACTAGTAGAAAATCACTAAAAGATACAAAAATGCATGTTCAATCAATTGGAAGATTATATCACGCAACAGCGTCTGTAAATTCTCCAGATGGAACACCAAGAGAAGTAATAAAATCCACACTTTGGATATACTTATTTTATACTTTTCTTGGAATAGGATTTCTCTACATAACTGGACTGCCACTATTTGAAGCAATAACTATATGTTTTGCGGCATTATCAACAGGAGGATTTTCAGTTACAAACGTATTTTATACAAATGCTTGGCAATTATTAGTGATAAGTATTATCATGATTTTGGGTGCAACCTCGTTTGTATTCCATCATAAAGTATTTAGACTAAAATTAAAAAATATTTTTCAAAAATCGCAAATGAAACTTTTTTCATATATTTTAATTCTGTTTTTTGTAATATCTATGTTTTTTTCTGACAAATATAAAGAAATAATATTTGAACTTATTTCTGCATTAACCACTGCAGGATTTTCTATAACTGACACGAATTTACTTCCGCAAGTTGTTGTGTTGTTGGTCGTACTTGGAATGTTTATTGGGGGTTCAACAGGATCAACAGCAGGAGGATTTAAACTTTATAGAGTAGGACTTCTTTTAAAATCTATAGCATGGAAACTTAAAAAATTAACCTCTCCTCCAAACGCAGTAATTCCACTAAAGATTCAAGGCGAAGCTGTAGAAATAGAAGAACTAACACTTGCAGGAATATTCTTTTTTATGTATATTTTATTTGCATTAATGGGAATATTAATATTTATGTTTTTAGGATATGACTTTTTTCATTCAGTATATCAAATAATTTCATCATTGTGCACTGTTGGACTTTCATCAATGTCGTTAATTGGTGTTCCACTAATAGGGAAGTATACAATGATTGTAATGATGTTTCTTGGACGATTAGAAGTATTTCCAATTGTGATTATTGTGTATAAATTATTTTCTAGATGAGAACTATAGAATGCGGCGTGTTTAGCTAATATGCCGAGTCAGTAATTTAGTTATTTATTTTTTCATTACTGCGGCAAGTTATCATCTTCTATGAAGTATGACATATCGACGAACTGCTTGCATAAATC
This sequence comes from Candidatus Woesearchaeota archaeon, assembly GCA_018668595.1. GTDB lineage: Archaea > Nanobdellota > Nanobdellia > Woesearchaeales > UBA11576 > JABJCP01. Next base: position 51,748 of record JABJCP010000026.1, on the reverse strand, counting down.
AGCAGTTCTTACGCAGTATATCAGCAACTCATTTCAATCGTTACTGAAATCATCAAAGCTTTGCTTTGAAATAATTGAACACCCTGTGTTCAACTAATATGCCAAGGCAGTAATTGGGTGGGTTGTTATTTTCTAAATAGTTTTTTGAAACCAAACTTTATTTTAGCTCCCCAAGTTCTTGCTGCGTTCATTTCAGCTTCAGTGAGTTCATTAGAATCTTTACTTAGTTTTTTTTCTTTTTTTGTATCTTCTAAAAATTCAGATGGATTTTCTAGTATTAATTCTTCTAAGACTATTTCTTCAGTTTCGTCAGATGTGAGCTGTGATTGAGTTGTTTGAGTTGCTTCATCATAAATTGTAAAAATAGGAGTTTCAAATCTTGAAAGTCCAAGGTTGAGAGCTTTAATTAGGAATTCAGGATCTGCACGATAAGGAACGTCTTTTCCTTCAAAGAAATAATGATCTCTAATTAAATGCGGAAGAAGATCAGTTATTGGAGCATAAATGGTAGGTCCTGATTTTAATCTTTTTTTAATATCTTGTTTGATTTTAATTATTTCTTTATAGTCTTCTTTAGAATTTTTGCCAAGTAATAGTGGTAATTGGATAAAAATTGCTTCTTGTTCTTCATCATCTGTTAAATTTTTCTTAGTAATAACGCCTGTATTTTGTCCATTAACTCCACAATACCAAGGACATCCTTGAGTTCCTAAACTTGCCATTCCATCATCGCGAAATTCATAATCTGGATGAAGTGCATAATCTCCTGCAACAACTTTTTCAAGAGCATTAGCAATTTCTGCATGAGTTGTTTTGTATTTGCTAAGAATTTGCCAATCTGAATGAATGACTTCGAGAAGAGATTCATCTTTTCCTAAAAAACCTTCTCCTGAAAAATCTCTATAATTATCGTGAGCTTTATATTCTGCATCACTATCCTCTAGACCTAGTTTTGGTCGAAGTCTCTGTTCAAGACGATCTAACGGAATTTCTTTTTCTACAAGTTTAATAAAATTCGGATCATTAATTTTGTATAACATGTTTAGCGCCCCCGCAAACTAATTATAAGTTAAACTATAAAATTTCACCTTTTTTTTAGAACATAAATAAAAATTTTAAATTAAATAATAAAAATAAGTAATGAATTAAATTTTTGATTGTAGTAATTATTCTTTAATAATTCCAAAACCAATTAATCTGAATCTAGCACCAACTCGGCGAGAAATTGTAACTCTCGCACCAATATCGGCACAAACAGGAAGTTTTAAAATACAGTCAAATTCATCTTTTCCAATTTCAGTCACAACTCCTACTGTTGCTGCAGAATTAACATTAAGCATAAGAGGCTCTTTAAGTTTAATAGGATCTACATCAATATCTTCTTTAGAACCTACGACGCGATCAAGTAAATGAGTTTCAAGTTTTAGTGATCTTAATACAGGTGGTAGTTTACCTGAAAGTCCAACAACACTTCCTGCAAGTTTATCGCTCTTAACAATTCCAGGATCAAGTAGTGTTAAAACACCAATACTTCCTCCGGGACTAAGTTCATCTGTATTGTCTCCTCCACTTTTTAGTCCTGTAATTTCTGTTTGAATTGGAATATAATTTTTACGACCATCTTTTTCAACTTCTCTTCCAGGTTTGATTTCAATAGTATCTCCAACTTTTAATTTTCCTTGAGTTAGAGCACCGCCTAAAATACCTCCGACGAGTTTTTTAGGTGGTTGACCTGGTTTATTAATATCGAAACTTCTCGCAACAAACATTAAAGGTGATTTGCTATTATCTCTTTTTGGAGTTTTAATGTGTTCTTCAATTGCTTGAATTAATAAATCAATATTGATATTATGTTGAGCAGAAATTGGAATGATTGGAGCATCTTTAAATTTAGTTTTACTCAAGAATGTTTTAATTTGTTCATAATTTTTTAAGGCTTGATCTTCTTTTACAATATCAACTTTATTTTGAACAACAATAACATTTTTTACACCCATAATTTCTAAAGCCATTAAGTGTTCGCGTGTTTGAGGTTGTGGACATTCTTCTGCTGCAGAAACTAATAAAATAGCACCATCCATCATGGTTGCACCTGCAAGCATTGTTGCCATTAAACTTTCGTGACCAGGAGCATCAACAAAACTAACTTTTCTTAGAAATTTTGTTTTACCTTCACATTTAGGGCATTTTTCTCCCACAACATATAATTTGCATTTTTCACAAATGCTGAACTCAGCATCTGCATAACCGAGTCTGATTGTGATTCCTCGTTTAATTTCTTCAGAATGAGTATCTGCCCATTTTCCAGAAAATCGTTCTGTAAGGGTTGTTTTACCATGATCTACATGTCCAATTAAACCTATATTAATTTCAGGTTGGTTAAACTTAGTAACTTTCTTTTTAGTTTCTTTACTAGTTTTCTTAGGTTCTTCTTTCTTAGCCATTGAGACTTTAGAAAAACCAGTTCTTTATAAAGTTAACTCTAATATGAGTATATTATATTATAGATAATAGAAATTTGAAAAATAATTTAAAAAATTTAAATCCTCAAAAGATAATTACTTTTGATTAGGATCTTCATTTAGTTTTTCGTATCCTTTCTTAGCAAGTTTACCGCCGTAATAAATAGTTGCTGCTCCTGCTGCAAGGGGTAAAAAAAATCCTGAACTTAAAATAAATACAGTTGCTCCAATTCCGCCTTTAACAGCGTCTTTTCCTGTTGGATTTAATCCTACATATTTATCTTTAACTTTACCGCATCCACCTATAATTGTATCTAATACTTCTCCCATTTTAATTTCCTCCTAATAGATCTTTGATTATGATCTCGTTTTATTTTCTTAATTATAGCATGATATTGGCTATTTTTTCTTAGAATCAACTCTTTTTTATTTAGTAATACGCTCCTGTTTATAAATCTTTCGATTTTGTTACTACTTTGTGGTGTCAATGTGTGCTTAGATTGCGTTTTTGATGCTTGTTGCAACCATTATATACTTAGAATGTGATTTTTATTTAAAAAACTAATTAATGAAAAATCCGTAATAAACGCAAAGGATTTTTCAAAGTTAAAAAGACTGAAAAAAAGAAAAAATTTAAGGCATTAATTTTATATTAAGTCTATGTTTCTAAGGCACTTTCACAATCATCTCAAGAGGAGCATCATAAGGTGTACTAACTGCACCTTCCACTGTCTTATCTACATCAACTTTGAAAATATAAGTTCCTCGTTTAGCAGTAGATGGAACGCTGACAAGAATCAAAAACTTACCCTTCTCATTTTTCTTAAGAGATTGAGTTTCACCAATAATTCCTGGAGTTGTCATTTTTCCGCTGCCTAAAGTTAACCAACTGTTTAAACTACAATCATCCATACCAGTACCGCAAATAGTTTTTTTTTCACTATCAAAAGCTGTTTTGAAATCAGGTTTCATAGTATATTCTGCAGTTTTGTCAGCAAGAACGCCAATTCCAAACACTGCTGTTTTTCCTCGATAAACTTCTTTAGTATGGATTGGCAATACAACAGGACTTCCAGAATCAAGAAGTTTTTCAATCTGCTTTTCTGTTTGTGCGTCGAGATTACCTTTCATTTCAGTAGTTTTACTAAAAAATTTATTTAAGAAAATCAATCCGCCGCTAAACATTGCAACTGCGAGTATGAGCATAACTATAAAATTAATAGAAAGTTGAATAGCCTTTTTATTTTTTAATAATTTTTTTATTGATATCATTTTTAATTTATATTTTTTAATAAAATAATAAAAAAAAGAAAAATTTGTTTATTGTTTTGTTTTAAGTTTTTATCTTATGATTTCGTATTCTCGAACAATCATCACGAGGAACAGAATAAGGATAATTATTCCTGCAACTCCCCAAGCAATACCATTGCCCCAGTTTTCTAAGATAACACCTTGATAAACACCATAACCGATGATAACCATCGCAACCCACAAGAACTTATCAAGCACAAGTTTCATGATTTCAAATTCTTGTTGTTGAGTTAATCTTTTTTTAAGTTTTTTAGTCATTAAGTATCACCTGTTTATTGTATCTCGATCACAATTTGTTTTGACAAATCAGAACCACCTTCGCCAGTAAATGATAATTTACAGATATAGGTTCCTCTGGTATTGGTTGAAGATTTTGGTAAAACAAATTTAAACATAGCATCCTTTCCCATGGCGATTGATTGACTAACTCCTTCTTGTGCAACTGGAGCATTATCGCCGACACATGATAAACTGGGGCTTATTTCTCCTGTCCACTGATCGTTGTATACATTAACTGAAAAAACTGCTGCTTTACCTTTTATTACTTTTATTGTATCTCCAGGTAGAGCAATTTGATCATCTGCTGTTGCTGGAATGTCAGGTTCTGGAACTTCTAATTTACTTTGGAACTTACTAAACATACCTTTTGTAAATCCCAGGCCAAGTCCAAGCATTGTTATAGCTAAAACTAGAATAACAATTGCATTAATAGAAAGACTTAAACTTCCTCTCTTTTTCATTTGATCACCTCTTTTTAAAATTAAATGTTTTTAAAATCTAATATGAATTACATAAAATATACTTTATACAAGCATAATAATACTTTTTATTTATAAACTTTGTGTAAGATGTAGAGAAAATAAATAAAATGAATATAAAAAAAATTAATTAAATATTTAATACTCCTCCATTATTTCCACTAGTGGGTGGTTCTGTAGGGATGTTAATTTGCATTTTACAAACTGCTCTGTAACTTTTTCCTGTTTCGTACTTTGTTGAATTTATTTCATCATTGCAACTAATGTCTGCCTGAGAAATAACAACCCAATTATTATTTTCATACTTTTCTATTTGTTTACAGGTATCCTGAAAACTTCTAATGCAAGCTTCGGCCCCATTAAAGTATGTCGTATTTGATATCTTATCAGACTTGATTATATTTTTTTGAATAAAACCCCAATTTTGTCCTCTAATTAAAACAGTTCCTCCACATATATTTTCAGTTTGATAACAGTTAATTAAACTTGAACAGGTGTCATCGCAGGTAGTACTTGGAATAGGTATTTGTATAGCTGTTGTTTCTTCAGCGTCATCTTGTTCTTGACTTTCTTCTGTAACAGTAGATTCTTGAGATTTAATATCTTGAGTTCTTGTTATTTGTTTTTGAGACAATCTTCTTTGAATAATTTTTTTTGCAATGTTTGCTTTTCGAATTGTTGATCTTCTATTTCGGACTAAACTATTAAATGCTTGACCTGCCATGTTGCCTTCTTCAATATAATTTAATGAATCTGCATCCATACTTAATTGTTCTAATTCTTGATCTGAAAGTTGATCTAATTTAGATTCTAATTCTTCATCAGAAATTTCTTGTTTTGTTTGACAACCAATGATCAATAATGTAATAATAACTAAACTCAGTAAGATAATTATTTTTTTCATGATAACACCTCATTTTTTTACTTGTTATTTTATTTCTTATTATGTTTGCTAGGTTTAATAAGTATGTAATAATTTTTAATTATACTCTTTATGTTTGTGTAATAATTTCTTTAGAATATAAACTTTTTTAATTTTTGAAGTATTGTGGGCAATTGTTGGTAATTGTTAGTTATTATTGATTTTGATTCAATTATTCATTTGCATCTTTTGAAACTGTGTTTTTTCTCTTAGGTGCTTTTTTATCAACATTTTTTAGCCACTGATTTACTTCGGGTTTTGTGCAATCACAAGGATATTTTGATCCAATCAAACCGCCTCTTTGAGCAGAAGTTGAATCGTACTTTAGAATTTTTTTTACATAATCTTCTGCATGAGTAATATCATTAGTTAAAATTTTAACAGCTTCACCAACAATCATATTACCTACAATTTGATTAGTCATAATAACGCTAGGATCTGGAGCATAACGACAACTTGCAGCAGCACGTTGTTCTGCAAGAGCTTCTTCCACACCTAATTTACAATCAAGACAACTACTTTTACCAGGGACATAAATCGAAACTTGTCCAGATCTTGGATTAGTACCTCCACTAACTAATGGGATTTGATGCCTTACTGCATAATAATTAATTATTGCTCTCACTGCAAAACTATCTACACAATCAAGAATTAAATCAGGTTTATTTTCTTCAAAATACGTTGACTCTTCATCAAGTTTGTCAATTATTCCTCCAATGTTTATTAAATTTTTATTTTCATATTTTCCATAAATATTTTTAGGATTAACTATTTCAGAAATTCTTTCAGCTAATGCAGTTGCTTTCATTTTTCCAACAGCATCATAAAATAAAATTTGTCTATTAAGATTGGTTGATTCAATATCGTCATGATCCATAATATCAATATGGCCCACTCCTTCGAGTGCAATGTTTAAAGCAGCAAAATTTCCAAGAGCACCAGCACCAATAATCAAAACTTTTTTATTTAATAATGAAATATTGCTAGATCTGTAATTATTATTGTTCAATGTTCTGTTTTTTTTATTTTGTTCGCTTTTTTTATTTTGTTTGCTTTTTTTATTCTTTTTACTTTTTTTACTTTCTTCGGATTGCTTTTTTGAACTGTTAAATCGGTTAGGAGAATCTAATGAATATTCTAACTGGTCTATTAATTTTGCATCTTGTTCAAGAGGCATAACAATTTTTCTCACTTCTTCTGTAATTATTCCTCCGAGAATTCCGCTAATAGTATTACCTTGAGTATCATCTGAATATTCTTGAAGTAAATATTCATTCTTGAACGATTCTCCGCAGTTTATGAAAAACTTTCCTGTAAGATTATTTGCAGAAGCACTTATCACTTTTATTCTTTTTGTTTGACTGTAGTCCAAAACTTGTTGTTTAGATTTGGGAGAATTGGTTGTGTCAATAATTAAATCAGGAGTTCCTAGGATATTTAATAAATTAGTTTTTTCCAAAGATAAATTAATTCCTGTTATTTGAGCTGTAGGATTAATCTTAGATAAAATATGTTCAATACTTTTTGTTCTAGAATCTTTTTCTCTCGCGGTAAAAGTTAAAAAACCTTCCCTCCCTAAATTTTCTTTCTTATTTTTTTCTACAATTCTATTATCATAAACTTCAATGCATCCGATTCCTAATGCAGTTAATGCTGCGGACGTAGATTCTGCTAACGGACCTGAACCTATTATAGCTACTCTGGTTTTCTTCAAACTATTTTGATTCCAACCTTTTATTAATTCTTGTCTATTAAATCTGTCGTCAACAACCATTTTTATTTTGTTTTATTTTTTATTTTGTTTTTTATTTTTATTAGTTTTATTAGTTTTTTTGTTTTTATTTTCTTATTTGTTTTTCTTATTATTTTTTTTTGAATATTTTTATGCCCTTATTCTTTTTGTTTAGGAGGGATGGGTTCATTAGAAATTCTAATAGCATAAGGCAGGGATTCGTGTGAATCAGATTTATTTTCAGAATCTCCAAACGCTTCATCACCTAATAACTTATTTTGACCTAAGCCATTTCCAAATATGCCGCCCAACATTTTGCTTAATATTCCTCGCATTTTAACTTTCTTTTTTATTTCTTCTTTCATTTTAGTTTCATCTAAATAAAACGCACCCGAATCATGTAGTCTAACTCCAACAACACGACTGTCATAAGTTGATTGCTTACAAAAACCACAATACTCTTGCGTAGCAATTTCTGCATAAGGTTTTCGTTTTCCAGGTTGACAATTAACAACCAATCCATATGAGAAACTAATTTTTTTATCTTCAATTAATTTAAACCGGGTACCTTGAACAAAAAGAGGTTTTCTATTAAATTCAAGTTCATATCTTCGACCAGGATTAGAAGGATCACTAATAACTAAAATTTTTCCTTCACTAATAACTTGAGGGTCAGCAATTTCTTCTTCTTGGGATATTATTATGTGGTTTGATCCAGCAATTTCATTAAGTACTGTTTCTTGTCCTTGATCATCTAGGTTTGAAAAAAATGTATCCATCATTCCATGACTGTGCCACCAACCAACAACTCTATGGCCTTTAGCACTTATTTCTTTACCTGCTTTGATAACATCTTTTGCTTGAATCTGAAATAATCCTTCTCTAACATCTTGATCAGATGCAAGAAAAGCATCTCGTGCAATTCTATCTGTGCAATCTTTTGGAATTGTCAAATATCCTCCACATTCCATATTTGGTAATCCTGAAATTTCTTTAACAAGTTTAGCATAAGTGTATGCTTTTTCAAATGCTTCTGTTGTAATGTCTATTCGTCCAAGTTCTTGTTTAATAGCATTTCGAACAAAATTTTGTGTGGGTTCATCTTGAGATAATAATTCATCTAATAATTTCATTTTCTTGGGCCTCCGCGTATAATTGGAATTTGTTTTTCTTTCAAATATGATTCTTCAACTAAGTTATCTCTGAAATGATTGTAGTTACAAAGTATACACTTTCTCAATTCATAACATTCGGCATATTTTTTATGAGTATAACCGAACATTAACATTTCTTTACATCTTCTAAGTCGTTTTGCAACAACATCTCCTGTATCTTTACCGCTTGTTGGAAATGCTTGATTTCCTAAACATAGTTTTGCATAATTACTTCTTTTATTATGTAAGAATGGGTGGTTGTTGTTATCGATCATAACTATTTGTTCACTATATTTTAAATTTGAACCGTTGTTCCAAACTCGAATACCTACTCTTGCTTTTCGAAATAAATAATGTTTACCATCCATCTGACTTTTTATTGCAAATTCAGGAACTTCTAAAAACGCATAATAATCTCTCGCATATCTAATAAATCCGAAATTTTCTATTCTGTGCTCGTCTAGTGATGCAGCATCTATTTGTTCATTTTCAAAAGAATCAAGATCATTTAATATTTTATTTTCATCTAACTGAGTCATTACAGTATGGACTCTTAATAAAGATATAAATTTAGTATAATAATTTTTTTCTTCAATTTCTAATGTTTTTTTTGTTTTATTTAGTGCAAATCTTCTTCCTTCTATATTCAAACTTTGTTTACATTCATCTAATTCAGTTCTTACTAAATCATAAACTTTATTGTTTATAATTGCTATAGGTCTATCTTTAAATGCTAAGTTAAGAGGAGATTCAAATTCATCGTCGCAATTTTCTTTACTTAAAAAAATAGTATCTAGTCTTGATTCGTATGCAGTTTTATTTGCAGAATGTTCTCTGTTTAGTTCAGATATTCCTGCAAGTTCTAATAAATATTCTATATTTTCTTCTAATTTCGCTTTTACTTTTTCTCTTTTTTCTTGAATTTCTCTAAATTCTTCAGGAGTTAATCTTCGTCTAACAAAAACAGGGTCGCTAGTAGTGACATCTTCGTCATCAGATAATAATTCCGAAAGTTTTTCTTCATGAACTCCATTTTTTAAATTAGGATATATTGTTTTTATGATTAGGTTAGCAGTATCTGTTGCAGGTTTAATTAATTGATCCAATTTTGTATCTTGAATAATTTTTTTTGTATATTTTACTTCTGCTTCTTTAATTTTTAGGTGTGCTCGTTTGAAAAACAAATCATCTATAGAATCAAAATCACCTACTTCTTCAACACGCATTTTTTTTGTTCCAAAAAATTTTTTTTGTTCAAAATAAGACCCACTATGTTTTCCATCTACTGCTGCGTATATTTTTCCATCAACTAAGAACACAGGATTTGTTTGAGCAAGTTGAACAAAGGGGTGTCGTTCCATTCCTCTTGCATCAGGTAAAACACAATTTAATTCTCGTTCAATACTGGAGCGTAATATGCTAAGTTCATCAGGATGAAACCACCAGTCCATTCCATTATTTAATCTAACTTGGATCCTAGAAGGATTGTTATTGTCAATTATTTTACCTGCAGATCCGAGTGCTACTTTTTCAATTGTTCCTTTATAATAATAGTTGTTATTTGCGTGATTATTTTGCGGACCTAAGTTTCTTAAAGCTCGAACTTCTAAACCTTGTTTTAATTTAGTACTCATTTTAGCAACACTGTTTATTTTTTTATTAAGTTAGTTTTTTTATTGAGTCAGTTTTTTAATTGAATTATTTTTTTGTTAAATTTTAAAAATTTAGTAAAAGAAATAAAAAATATTTTTATGATTTAGAAACAATTAGTTTCTATAACCGCCTTCTTGAACAGATGAAACTTCAAATTCAAATTTTCTATATACTTTTTTAGCTCCGCCTTCAAGTTCATGATCTGCTTTAACTAAATAATTAATAACATCAGCATCAAGATCTGCGTTTCTTCCATTAACCATAACAACACGGCCTTTAGCATTCATTACTTTTTTAAGTCCGCTCATTATTGAAAGATCAGCATCCTTAGCAGGTTGTTCTAAAACATAATTGATACAGTCTCTTACAGTTTTTTGACTATAATCTGCAGGAACTCTCATTACAATTGCTTCATCTTCAGAAGCAAGTCCTGTTTTTCCACTTGCAATAATTGGCAAATTTTCATCTGCTAATTCTTCTAGCTTACCGCCTAATTTATTTTCTGGTGTTATTACTGTTGATTTTCTTTTCCATTTAAACAAACTCATTTTTTTTCCTCCCTACTCTATATTGGTTTTAAATTTAGATTCTGCTTAGAATTAGCTGTTTGTTATTTTAACAGTTATTTAACTAGGGTTTGGCTAGTTTTATTCTTAACACAATCTCAACACATTAGTATTTTACTATCCCACGCCCTTTTTTATTTGAATTTATATTGTTTTGATGTTATATTATGATATTATTAAAATATTATTATAATTATGTTACAATTATGTAAAGTATTAAGTTACCCATATATAAATGTTACTATTAACCAGTAGTTTTAGTGCTCAGTTTAGTTATATTTTTTACTGGAATTGTTGATGGTATGATTTGATGTATACAAAAACTACTATATTTATAAACACTTAAAAATTACACTCAAAAAGGTTAAAATGGCGAGAATAAGAAAATTTGCGGCATATAGAAGGCTTGAACGTCCTTACACACGAGTTAGTAAGTTTAGAAACAAAAGCTACGTTAGAGCGAGGCCTAATAGTAAAATAGTTCTTTATGATATGGGTAATCTTAGAAAGCACTTCCCGATGTGCGTTCTTCTTAAATCAAAGGCTAATTTGCAGATTAGAGACAATGCACTCGAAGCTGCAAGGCAGACTATAAACAGATATTTAGTTAAGAAAGTTGGAAAGGGTGAATTTAGAATTCAACTAAGAGTATTTCCACATCATATTCTAAGAGAGAATCCTTTAGCTAGTGGAGCTGGAGCAGATCGTATGAGTACAGGGATGAAATGTAGCTTTGGAAAATGTATAGGAGTTGCAGCACAAATAAAATATGGTCAACCTTTAATTCAAGTATATCTAGGAAAAGCAGGAGTTGCACCTTCAAAAATTGGATTGAAACGAGCAGCATCAAAACTTCCTTGTCCATGCTCATTAGAAGTTTTTGAAAACCCTCTTCCAAATCAAGAAAAACCTGTTGCAGAAGCTAAGAAGGAAATTAAAAAAGAAGAGAAACAAGAAGAAGTTAAGGTAGAACCTGCAGTTAAATCAGAACCTGAAACAACTCCTGAACTAGAAGCTAAACCTGAGCTGGTAGCAGATGAAAAAGTGTCTGAAGAAAAGTCTGTTGAAAAAGTAGCACCTGAAGAAGTTGTAGAATCAACTCAAGCAGCTGCATAAGTTTAATATTTATTCTTTGAATTATTCATTTAATATTGTATAAGAATTTTGTAAAATCAGAATTTTATAAAAGCAGTTTTTTTCTTTGACTATATAATTTTCTTTTTGATCTTTCGTTTTCTAAAATCGTTTTTCCCACGTTTATTACTGGCTTTAATGCTGAAATGTATAAATCAAAACCTTCTTTTTTTTTAACAAGTTTTGCGTTTTTTTGTAATTCTGTTAATTCATCATAAACTTTTTTTGCATCAACATAAGCGGATAATTTAAATCTATGTTCACTTTGATTACCATATTGATTAACGATTTTTTCTGCTTTGTTCCATCTAAAATCAGAATCTGTGAAATCTCCGTCGACAATCATCATATGTTCAAGTTGACCTGTTGCTGTGAAATTATAAGAGCGAGTCATAATTTTTAGTAATTTGTAAAAATCTCTAACGCTATATTTTTTTAATAGCTCTATTTTTTTATCTGAATTAAGGTTATGGAACCCATCATCAGAATCGTGTTTTCTGTAAATCGTATCTCTGTGGTACAAATGTGCGGTTTTATTCTTTCCAGTACCAATTACTTCTATTCTGTATTGTGCAAATATTGTAGGGACTTGTGCATGTTCAACTAATAGGTCTATGCTGGGCATTAAAATTACCTCTTAAAATTAATTATTGATAGTTATACTTATCTCAACACTTCTTTTATTTAGATTATTATCTTTAAGTGTTATTTTGAAGTAGTCATTTATATAATTTTTGGTGGTGATTTTGTCATATTTGAATAAATTTCACTTTATTTTTTGCACTAACTTTACAATGTTATAGATAATTTTACATATAATAATTAAATTTGATAAAATTTTCAGAGAGAACTTTGAATTTGATGATTTTAATTAACTGTTTATTTTCAAAAACCAATTATTCAAAGTTATCTACACAAAATTTTTAAACAAATAACTTTTTAACTGTTAAATATGGGGTGATAATATGAATATTACAACAACACTAAATGAATTATTTATATCTATTCCTGCTTTGCAGAATAACTATTTTTATGCATTTGTTATTTTTTTGACATTCTTTATATTGATGAAGTTATTTGTTTTTGTGGTAGAAAGAATTGTTGTCGGATTTGCTGAAAAAACTAAAACAAAACTAGATGATAATCTTGTAGAAGCAGTAAGAGGACCGTTGACTTATTTTATTATGGTTATAGGTTTATTTTTAGGATTTAATTATTTGCAATTAGGAGGATTAATTAATTTTATTGTAGGCACTGCAATTTATTCAGCATTAATAATATTGGCAGTAGTTATAGTCTCGAGAGTTTTTAGAGTGGTGATTGATCACTTTGGCCATAGATGGGCTAAAAAAACAGCATCAACAATAGACGATGCTTTATTGCCTCTTTCTAAAAAAATTATTAATGCAATATTTATAATATTTGCAGTGATTTGGATTTTAAAATTATGGAATGTAGATGTTACTGGTTTACTTGCAGGAGTAGGAATTGCAGGAATTGCAATTGGCTTTGCAATAAAAGATAGTCTTGCAAATATTTTTGGAGGAATATCTCTTCTTTTTGATAAAGCATTTCAAGTAGGTGATATGATAGAACTTGAATCAGGAATAAAAGGAGTTGTTGATGACATTGGAATTCGAAGTACGCGAGTTAGAACATTCAATAATGAACTTATGATTATTCCGAATGGACAACTAGCAAATGGCCGAGTTACAAATTATAACCAACCAACATTATCTGCAAGAGTTGTGGTTTCTTTTGGTGTTGAGTATGGAACAAAACACGAGAAAGTTAAAAAACTAGTTTTAGATACTGTTGCAAAAATTAGTAATATGCTTGATGATCCGGCACCTGTAGTTGTGTTTACATCAATGGGTGATTCTGCACTACTTTTCGAAGCAAAGTTTTGGGTAAAAAATATTTCAGAAAGATATGAAACTAAAGAAAAAGCAACATGTATGATATATGATGCGCTTAACAAAGCAAAGATTGGGATACCGTTCCCGACAAGAACTGTTCATGTTAAAAAGTGAATAGTTTTTTTTTGTTTTTTCTTTTTATTTAGGCAGTTAGTTTATTATCAGTTAAACAAGTATGTTTTAGTTTTCGATAAGGAACTTCGTTTTTAATTAGAAGTTTTAAATTGTCAAATGAATCGGCATATTTGTCTCCGTGTTGTAATGCAGCTAGTGAATTATATTGAAGTTTAACTGTTTTATTTTTGCGCCAAGCAATTACTACATTCCAACCATATCCTTTTCGCATTATTATTCCTTCTGTATTTTTTGGAATAAATTTAAGTAAGTGTTTTCTGTTTTCTCCTACATATTCCATTAACATATTTTTTTTAAGTTTTTTATATGCTGTAGCAGGTTTAGATTCTTTAAATGTTTTAGAAACTCCCATTATTTTTCTTCCATAAACCACAAGATCACTTTTATGAACTGACCTAACTTTGTCTTTACGATTTATGCTAAGATCTCTAAACTTTACGTAAACACTTTCGCAACTAGTATTCTCTTCAACAAATCCTGTATCTCCTTTGATGGGTGAAAGCAATTTACTAAGTTCTATATCTTTTTTTGCTATAACTTTACATCCTTCTTTGGCATGATCATTAATTGTTTTCTCAGATTCAACAATAAATTCTGGTTGAGAATAAACGCGATCTAGATATTGGATAAGTTCAGTTTCAGAATATAACGAAATGATTGATTCAGGAACATTATGTTTAAATAAAGTATCTTCTTTTTCTAATTTTTCTAATAAAGACTTAAGCCCGTCGCTATGAAGTTGATTTGCTTCTTTGCATTCATCTGTTAGTAATTGTGGATCTGTCATTTTAATTGTATTTGTCTGATTAGTTTTTTTTTTTTTTTTTATTGTTGTTGTTTGTTTAATACTTGTTCATATAATTTATCAAAATCGATATTGTTTTTAACGACTAATTTAATATCTTCGGGTTTAAAAAATAATTTGGGATAATATTTGAAGTCACCATTTTTATTTTGCAGGTAATTGTGTGTAGAGAATTTTTTTTCTTGTCCTGCAATCCAAGTAATGAATAATTTATCTCCATGCGTTCCTCTATTATTTTTCGTATTATAATTATTAAAAACAATAATTCCTTTAGTTCCATTATCTACATATTGATCTCTTTCTTTTTTTTCTGGTCCTATGTATTTTATTGATGATTTTTCAGTTAATTTTTCTTTATATTCCATAGCGTTTATCGGAGGGTTGTATTTTTTAGATCCAATTGCTCTTTTTTTGGAATATATTTGAATGTCGTTTTTAGCAATCTTTCTTTCTCCTTCTTTGATTTCTCCTTCACTAATTAAAAATTTAATTCCATTAAAAATAGCATATAAGTTGTCACACTCTCTTTTGATTGTTCCGTTTGTGTTTTTGGTAAGTACTGTTTTTTTTGTTTCAACGTATCCTTTTTTAATAACTATGTCATTATTAGATGAGTTATCTCTAACAACTCGAGGATCGTCAACAATAAATTCGGGTTGAGCATATACTATTTTTAAATGATCTAATAATTGATGGTCATTGTATAACTTTATTATTGTCTCAGGAACATTATAGTCAAATAATCTGTCTTTTTGTTTTAATTTTTTTAGCAATTCTTCTAGAGTATTCTTTCTTGGTACTTGTTCTTGCACTTTTGTTTCTAAAAAATCTAGTTCTGTCATTTTAATAGTATTTGTTTAATTGATATTTTTTCATTGTTTTATTCCCTTATTACGTGTGTTTTGTAAAGTGCTTGATAGTCAATATTATTTTTCTTGATAAGTTGAACATCTTTTGGATAAAAAAGTTTGTCTGGGTAATATGAAAATTTTTCAGAATTATAACCTTGCCATGTTGTTAGTTTACAATCTTCTCCTGCAAGCCATGTTATGAACATAGGATTTCTTTTTTGATGATCGTGTTCGCCTATAGGATTTCCTTTTTCATCGCTTAGATTTTTATCAATCATTACTATAACTCCTCGTGCACCATTACTAACATATTTTTTATCTTCTTCAAGGGGTTTTCCACTGTACTCAACAATCATTCCTTTTTTAATTTGTTCAAATGTGTTTAATGTAGGTTTTGAATCATATTTTTGTTTACGACCTAAACTTTTTGGTTCAGAAATAACTTTTAGGTTTTTTTGATTTATTAGTTTATCGTCGCTTTCAATCCAATAACTGCTTTTTTTAAATTGAACATAAAATTTTCCGTCTTTATTTTTTACAACTCCTGTTTCGCAAGTCTTTACAATTACTTTAGTTGTTTCCCATCGTTCTTTTTTTAGAACAAAGTCTCCTGCACGTGCATATTTTTTTACGTTATCTGCATCATCAATAATAAATTCTTTTTGAGAATAAACAGTTTCTAAATGTGCAAGAAGTGCTTTGTCGTCGTATAATTTTAATAATTGTGAAGGAACATTAAATTCGAATAATTTATCTTTTTCTTTTAGTGTTGTAATTAGTTTTTCTAGTCCTGGTTTTCTTACTTTTGGTTTTTGAGATTTTGACTCTTTTTCTCTGTCTTCTTTTAGTAAATGTGGATCGCTCATTTTATTTTACTTACCTCTTACACACTGTTGATAAAGTTCATGATAATTAATTCTATTCGGAACAAAAAGTTTTACATAGGCAGCTTTTGCAAATATTGAAGGTCTAGTTCCAACATAACCGTATTCTCCTATTTTTCTAGTTGTTTTGAATTTATTTTCAGGATTATCTAGCCAAGTAACAAAAAACCAGTCTTCTCTGTTTATTCTAACTTTATCTGAAATAACGCCTTTTGATCCTCTGCAGATTAAACTTTTAATATCTTTTATTGGTTTTCCTTTATACTGAACTTCTTGTCCTTTTTTTAATTCAACATCATCTGATTTTTTTGGAATGTTATGTGGCTTTGTGAAGAAACCAGGCTCGCATAGAACTACAATATCTTTTTTAGAAACATGAACGTTTTTTTTGTTTATTTTAATCACAACTGTTTCTTTACTATATACATGAGATATTTTTCCCTGATCATTTGTGTTTACAAGTTCTTGGCTATCTTCTATGTCTGTAGTTGCTTCAACCATTAATCCTGTTCTCGCATATTGCCAGAGTAAAATAGGGTCTTCAACAACGAAATTATCTTCTGAGTAAATTTGTTCTAAATGTTTTAGAAGTGTATCGTCATCAAATGTTGTTCGAGCTACAGGAGGCACGTTATAATTAAATATTTCATCTTGTTTTTTTAGTGCTTCTAGAAGTTTGACTATTCCTGGTTTTCTTTTAGTCGTGATTACAATTGTATCGAGGTTATCTGAATCCGTGTTTGTCATTTTTTATTCACCTTATTGATCTAATCCTAAGCATTCTTTTTTTAGATGTGCATAATTAGTATTATTTGGTTTGATGAGTTGGATATCTTTGGGTTGTAATCTTGTATTTGATGAGCATGAATTAAGAGTGTAATTGCGAGTGTTTGAATTTATTCCATTAACCACTCCAGGATTTTCTTCCCATACTATAGACAATTGATGTTCATCAGTTCGTCTATACATTCCCATTACCAATCCTTTAGATTTATCAGGGATGCTTGTTGTTACTTGAGTTACTGGTTTTCCTGTATAAAAAACAAACAAATTTTTTTCTACTTCTCCATACTCGTTTAGTTTAATTGGATCTATTTTTTTTGTTCTGAAAGCTCCTTTTTTACCGGTAACAGTGAATTGAGCAGGATGTATTAAATTTGAATTAAGGTATTTTTTTCTGTTTTTAGGAGTATCTAGTCTAAATCTAGGAGAGTAGAAATCTTTTGCAAAATAAAGTTCGCGTCCAAATTCCTCTTCGAATATTCTTCCTTGAGTTCTTACTTCTAGTAATGTAACTCTGTTTTCAAGTGCACCTTTTTTTACAACTCTAGAACCAACTTTAATGAATCTTGAAATAAGTTCTGGATCATCAAAAGCAAATTCAGGTTTAGAATAAATTTTGTCTAAGTGAGAAATAAGATCTGTATCGTTATATTCATTTAAAATTGTTGCAGGAACATTATAATTAAACAGTTCATCTTTTTCTTTTAATGCTTCTAGAAGTTTAACCACTCCTGGTTTTCTAGCTTCTTTTTTTACAAATGATCCTAATTCTGTTGTATTATTTGTAGTCATTTAAACACCGTCTTCAAATTGTGTAGAATAAATTTGTTGATAAGGAACTTTATTTTTTACAATCAGTTTTAATTCGTTAGGTTTGAACCAATATGAATGTACGATGCCGCTAAAAATAGGTCCATAATCAGATCTGTGGGTTGTTTCATTTATGTGTTGAATCACATTTTCAGTATCTAACCAAGCAATAAACATGCTACCTATAAGGGGAGAGTTTGTTTTAGTATTTGTAGAAATATGCATTATTATTCCTTCTGATTTATGCGGAACATATAAAGTTGTTTTTCTTATTTCTTTACCTGCATAACTAACAACAACGCCACGATTTAGTGCATTTGTTTGGTGAATTGGTTTTCGTTCAATAACTTTTGTGTTGATGAATCCTTTTTTTATTGGAATTCTTAGATTATCTCTTGGAATTAAATATGTTTTATTACCAAAATTTACACTAACTTTTTTTTGTGAATCTGTATTTCGTTCTGTAACTTTTCCTTCTTGATCGTGTGCTAATACTGTTTCAAATAATTCTTTAACACCTTTTTTAATAACTCTGTCATTAGGTTTTGCGTATTTTGCAATATCATTTGGATCTTCAAACACAAAAAATTCTTGAGAATAAACTTCATCTAAATATGATTTTAATTGTTTATCAGAATAAGCCATAACCATTCTGGGAGGTACATTGAATGCATACATAGGATCTGCGTTTGCTAGATCAGCTAACACTTGTCGCATATTTGCGCTTCTTTTTATTGATTCTATTTTTCCAACTAGATCTTGACTCCCTTTCATTTAAACGCCCTTCTTCTGTGTTATTATGATTTTATAATTATAATATATCTAGTAATAGGTGCGGCATTTATAAAAGTTTCGCTTTTTTACCCTTATTCAGTAGTTAATCTAAGGGTGTATTTGTATGTTTTAGTTTAGAAATAGGGATTATTTTTGTTAGTCATTTATAATTGAAACTTTATAAGTTGTATAATTTGTATACTCTAGACGAATTAAGTTTAAATATGTCGAATGTATGTATGTGCTACTGGGCAATTTGTCTGTGGTTTGATAGTTTAGGAGAAGGGCGCAAATGATAATAAGGGAGGTCAGGTTATATCCTGCAAAAATACCTAGAAAATATCCATTCAAAACAAGTAGGGCTGTACAAAATTCTGCTAATGGTATTTTTATAGAAATAGTTAATTCTGATTTATGTTTAGATAACGAAGATCCTGGAGTCAGTATTGGAACAGGAGAAAGTGCACCAAGAAAACATATAACTGGAGAAACACTTGAGCAGACATTATCTGAATTGGAATTAATTTCTAATTACATAATTGGAGAAGAACCAAAATATGCGTGGGAACTTTTGAATCATTTAGGTTTTAGTCCTGCAGCAAATCTTGGAATGGAAATGGCGCTTTTAGATCTTATTAGCAAACAAGAACAGCTACCTCTTTGTGATTTTTTATCTAATAAGTATGATATAACTGAGTCTAAACCTCGAATTTCATATTGCGGATTTGCAAATAGTGATGCTTCTGGTGAAAAATTTATTCGCAGCTTAAAGCGAGCAAAAAAAAATGGATTTAATATAGTTAGAATAAAAGCAGGAGAATTAAGTTTTGATCAAGAATATGGGCGGATAAGTTATGTTCGTCGAGTTTTAGGAAATGATTTTGGACTGTGGCTTGATGTAAATCAAGCGTGGACATTAGAACAAGCAAAAACATATGTTGAAAAATTTAAAGATCTTAATATAATGATGTTAGAACAACCCTTAATTGCTAGTGATTATGAAGGCCATAGAAAATTAAAAGAATATACTAATATTCCTATAATGCTTGACGAGTCTGTACAAACAGGTGCTGATTTAGATAAAACTATTGATATGGGTTGTGCAGATGCTGTCAATTTGAAAATAATGAAGTTAGGAAGTTTTGAAGAAACAAAAAAACAAATAAAAAAAGCAAAAGCTGCAGGATTACAAACTTATTGTGGGGCAACAACAGTTACAGATATTTTTGCAGGTTTTGCAAGGCACATAGAATTTGCATTACCTGAACTTGATTATTTTACAACAGGAAAACCTAGAAGTGGAACGTTTGTTGAAAATCCCACTCAACCAAAATTAAAATTCACTCCATTAATTCCTTATGCGACTCGACCAGTGGAGAAAGGAATTGGAATTAATATTAATCACAATGTTTTAGACAAATATATTGTTAAAGAATTGGGTTTGAGGTGTATAAAATAAATGAACAATTAAATTGATGTGTTGCAAATTTTTTATGCTTTTTTGGGAGGGCTAAAATGCAAATAAATAAAAAAAAGAAAGTGATAATTTTTGGAAGCAAAAAAAATAATTGTCAAGAATTAGATTTGTTTAATTCTTTAAATGATAGAGGTTTAGAAGCAGAAATTTGGAATCGTAGATCGCTTCCTCGACGATTAAAAAAAATTAAAGAATGTGATAATTCAGTTCTTTTGATTAGAAATTTATTTTATTCTCTTATTAAGAATTATGATAATTATGAAGTTGAAGATGTTGTAAAAAAACTTAGACGTGCAGAAGAAAAATTGAGAATATTAAATTCTATAGATGGGTTGGTTATACTTCGTGACAAATTAAAAATGTGCGGTGTGTTTAGGCAATTAAGAATTCCATATATTAAAACATATTCTTTAGAAAATAAACCTTCAGAACTAGTAAAGTGGGTTAATGATACTGCTGATGATTTTTCAAATGGAGTAATCATAAAAGATAGATATGGTGGACTTGGAAAAGGAGTTTTGAAAGCAAAAAAACAAGGATCTTTGTATATTTGTGACATAAGTTGTGTAGAGGGTGTGGAAACAAAATACATAAATGAAACTTTGAATACTGATGATTTAAAAGAACTTTTTAAAAAATATATGTCTGGTTACGAACTTATTGGACAGCCTTATATTAAATCAACTCATGAATTTAATACTATAAATGAAAGTGAAAGTATTAGAGTTTTAGATATTGGAGGATCATCTTTTGTTGCCATGAAACGAATTGCAGAATCTCCTATTAACAATTTGAGTCTAACAAAAAACAAAGTTGTGAATGGGGATGTTCAAACAACAAGGGCAAATGAACAAGAACGAAAATTCTCTAAGCGACTTTCAGAACACCTCAATTTATTTTTTATAGGGTATGATTTTATTAGAACCAACTTGGCTTATTATCGAGATGATCCTGGCGCGGTTTATGTTCCAAGCAATCTTCGAGGAGAAGAAAATGTTTCTTTAATGCTTGAAGTAAATGGTTTAGTTCAATTTGGAGGAATACAAGAATTGTATAAAGATAAATTTGACTTAACTGAATATGTAGTGAGTGCAATTGAAGAAGAATTAGAATAAATTATTAATTTTGTTTTTTTTCTTTCTTGATTTAATTTTTTCTATTTACTAAAACGAATTTGTTATTATTACTATTATTATTCTTATTTATTTTTTAGTTAAATTTGGTTAATTAGAATATTGCTTAAGCTAAGGAATATAGCGGATGAGGTGGCCAATCAGAAGAAGGGCGAGAAGGCCACCGCATCCTGTGTTGAGATCTTTTAGGAAGAGCATAACATTAGATGTCTTTACCTCTCTTTTGTCATACGTCTTTTTTTTGCGATATATACTCGTGTGTGTGCGATTTTTTGATAGTGATATTGATTTTGTTATGCACAAAAATTTCAATAGGAATTTTTGTGTTGGGTTTAAAGTCCTATAATTTATGGTGAAATTTTTGGCATCCTAAAAATTCGTATGTGACGATTTTTTATGATTGTCTAAACATTATTGATTCTAAAATTTTTTTTTGATTTGTTTTTGGAGCTTTTTCAGTCGAAATGTTATTTTTTAGCAGATCATCTTCAATTTCATCAATAATACTTGGTTTATGCTTTAGTATTTTGAAATTCATTTTAATTAGTTTTAATTAAGTGAAGCCCCTCAACACTGTATCACTGTTTTTTGATGATTTTTTAACTCATTTTTCCGTAATATTATCTAAAAAGGGCTTGCTATATTTATATTTAACTATATATTTTATAAAAAAAGGCAGATTTATAAATTTTATAAATATTTCAGAAAAATTTATATATGACTAGGTTATTTAAAGCATTAAAAGGGGCTATTTATAATGTATATAATTTTTAAGAGTTAGTTTAAAGACTATATTGAATATTATGTAGGTATATAGGGTGTTAATTAGATATGTGTGATATTAATTTGGCATTAATTATTATGTGTGTCAATAAATTATTATATGTGTCAGTATTTTGGGGGTAATAAAAATTAAACGAAAAGTAATTCAAATTGCAGGTAGTTCTTTTTTAGTATCATTGCCAAAAAAATGGGCAGTTAAGTATGGTGTTACTAAAGGTGATGAAGTAGATGTGCAAGAACAAAACGATACAATTCTTATTTCAACAAATGCAGAAAATCAAGTTATCAAAAGTGAATTGGATATTACTAATTTAGATCCTATGGTGCTGCGATGTATTATTGCACTTTACAAAAAAGGTGTTGACGAAATTAAAGTTAGATTTAAAGATCCTAGTTTAATAGAATCTGTACAAAAAGCAATAGGGAAGGAAGCAGTAGGTTATGAAATTATTGATCAGGGAGAAAACCACTGTAAAATTAAACATGTTTCAGGAGAGTTTGAAGATTTTGATCCTGTTCTTAGACGAACACTACTTTTACTTATGTCTATGGCTGATGAAAGTCTATCTGCTCTAAAAAAAGGAGAGTTTTCTCGACTTAAGAATATTGCATTTTTAGAAGAAGCAAATAATAGATTTACAACTTCTTGTCGAAGATTTCTAAATAAAAAAGGGCATAAAGAATATGGTAAAACAGGACCTATTTATTATGTGGTTGAAGATTTAGAAAACCTTGCTGATGAATATAAATATATGTTAAATTATTTATCTCAACATGAAAATCAAGAACCTCTTAATAATTCAATTATTAAACTATATGAAGAAACAGGAAAATTAATGCGAACATTTTATGAGATTTTTTATAAGTTTGATAAAGCTAAATTAGTTAAAATTGGAAATACTAGAAAGCAATTTGTAAAAAAAGCACACACTTTATTTGAAGGAGTTACAGATAAACGAGAACTGAAAGTTGTACACCATCTTTTGGTAATCATGCAAAAAATATTCAATCTTGTTGGTCCAATATTAATTTATAAGTTGTGAGAATTTTTTGTATTGTGGTGTATTATGCCAAGGCAGTAATGCTTTATTTTCATTACTGCGGCAGTTCATAAAATTCTATGAATTTTACTTCTCGAAAATGGCCTTGCATGAATCAGCCCATTTTCTGCAATAACTCAACAACTCGTTTCACTCGTTGCTGAAATCATCAAAGCTTTGCTTTGAAATAATTGAACATTTACATGTTCAAATTAATGTGCCAAGGCAGTAATGCTTTATGTTTTTGTTATTATTTTTATTTTTTAGAATTAATTTTATCTTTTATTTTTTCTAATTGAGATCTTTCAAGTTTTGTTGTATATCTCATTTTAGCTCTTCCAGGCCCATCGAACTTGCCATGTGAATCACTGCCAATAGATGCAAGTAAGTGGTATTCTTCTAAACAATATTCAAACTCAGGATTTTGAATTTCAATTCCTGATACTCCATATTCTACTAATTTTCTTATAACGTCATGGGGGTTTCCTATTTCTCCATTTTCAAAAATTCTATCTGGATGGGGAATAATTGCAATTCCATGAAGAGTTTTTTCTATAAGATTAATTCCGTCTCTAGCAGAATAAAATTTATCTCCGCCAAATGCATAACTTTCTAAGTTGTGATTTACACAAGCACTCATGGCAGCTCTTGGAGTTTTAAATAAAAATGGATATTTAATTTGTAATGCGATTCCTACATGGAGTCTACTGGGACTTTTGCTAGGACCCATTACTGCCTTAACTTCAGGCCAATCTAAATAAAGTCCTGCATAAATTTCATCAGTTCTATAATTAATT
This sequence comes from Candidatus Woesearchaeota archaeon, assembly GCA_018668595.1. Classification (GTDB taxonomy): domain Archaea; phylum Nanobdellota; class Nanobdellia; order Woesearchaeales; family UBA11576; genus JABJCP01. The sequence goes on along the minus strand of JABJCP010000026.1, from coordinate 27,865 downwards.
TCTGAAACTAATTCTTTTAGTCTAACTTCTCTTGTAGAGTTAATGCTGTTTAGTCGTATTAAAATATTTTCAGCTGGTTCATCAATTCCTAATCCTACTAAGTGTATTTTTTTACCATCAAGAAGAGTTGTAAGTTCAATGCCGTGCAAGACTTCAAGACTATTTTTTTCAGTTCTAATTTCTTGATTAAGATTTCCTAGTGCAGTAATTTTAACAAAGCCTTTATTTTTTTTAATTTCAAAAATTGGACCTGCACTTTCAGTGAGATTTAGCCAAGAATCACAAGTGTCGTGATCTACTGGTGCTATGTATTCCATTCTAGACATTAATGATTCTAATATGTATTCATTAAGAGTCTGACTACCATCACTAATATTTGTATGGACATGTAAGTTTGCTTTTACAAATTCGGGCAGGTTATTTTCTGTCATTTTTTTTTTTTTTTAATCAAAGAACTCTATATTTTCTTTAGCTTGATCAATAGTATAATCAAACTCGCTAAATTTTATTAATTTTCGATATGTGTTGGCTAAATAACTTAGTTGTATTATTCTTTTTTTAGCAATGGCTTTTTTATTGCGCGGTTGTCTTTTAATCACTTTTTCTAATTTTGAAATACTTTGTTTATACTTTTTAGTCAGTCTATCTGTAGTTATTTGCGGTTGCTTTGCATATAATCCGTGTTTTATTTCTAACTCGCATTTATCAATATCCTGCTTAGAACTAATCGCGTTTATTTCTTGATATATGGCGCTGATTGCAGTACTCAAATAATGTTTTATGTTTTCTTTGTGAATATCAGATCTTTCTTCAAATGTTTGTTTATCTCTAAATCCTTTTTCATATTTGAAGAAATTTCTTGATCCATATGTTTTAGTAAAAAAATGAGTTTTTCTTATTGCTCGATAGAACCTAATTATATTTTCTCCTTTTGTTAGTAAATTTGTTACGTCCGGATATGAGTTTTTAACTGAATTTATTAAACCTTTTCTAAACCTTTTTTCTATTTTACCTTCATAGTGATCTGCAATTTCAAAACAGTCTTCAAGAATAAATGAATATTTCATGTGTGTATCAATTAAAATAAGTTTATCTCTAAATGCGTTTTTATCTATATTTCCATTTTTAGTAATTTGTTCTAAAACTTCAGATAATGATTTTACTTTACCATCTCTACTTTTTGCATTCATTTTTAATATGTAATTTCTAAATGATGCTGCTGCATTTCTTTTTATAGTATCTTGGGTGATAAATTCTTCAAAAGGTAAATCCTCGACACATTCTTGGTATAATGATTTTTCCTTTGTTGAAAATTTAATATCTGTATAATTTTCAAAATCGTCTAGAATTTGAATTAAATTAGATCTATAAGCGTCAATAACTGTTTTTGGATTATTGTATTTGTGAATGTGCTGTGCTTTTTTTTGCCAAGTAATGACTGCATCTTTGACAAAATCATAACATTCTTTTTTTAATTGATTTCCTAATTTTTTTTTATCTGGATCTGTTTCTTCATTAATCCAAATTAAAATATTATTAAGATCAGGACCTGGAACTAATTCTTTCCATAAATACGCTCGATCAATTTCGTCTGTATAAAGATCTGGTTTAATTTTTTCAATTTTTAATTCAGGAACAGTTTTACTAAAATAGTCTGAATCTCGTTTTGCATTTCTTGCTCGTTCTTTACTTAATTTTTTAATTATAAAATGAGTCCATTCTCGATCATATGTTCGTCCATCAAGAGTTAAACTAATTTTTCCTACTCCTCCTTCTGTGGATCCTTCGTCGAGAACTTTGTAAAGTATGTCATGTCCTGGATTGCTTTTTTGTCTAACTGCATAAATGTAATTTGTGTACTCAAATGCTTTTGCTCTTCGTTCCATTGAAGATCTTTTAAACTGAGGATTGTCTTTTTCGTCTTCATATCTTATTAAGTTAAACCAGGTAGCTTCAATAGTTTTTTCAAGTCTACTTTGTTTTTGCATATCTAATTGAATATCTGTCAATCTTAAGAAATAATTTCTTTTAACATCAATTACAAAGTCTTGTGTACTTTCTTGGAAGTTCTTGTGATCTTTATCTTTTAGAATATCTGGAATAATTATTTGAGATGGCGCGTATGATTCAATATCTTTTAATTCTTTGTTGCTAAATTTTTTGTCATCAAACTCATTAACCATTAAAATTATAGGGAATAATGGATCATAATGATTTATTCGTCTAAGATCTGTAATTGCTTTAGAATTAGGTAGGGATGTTAATAATAAATCGGGTTGAGTTGTTTTTTTTAATTCATTTATTATTTCTTCAAATGATTTTGGAATGCTTAGGTTAAACTCTGAGTTGGTTTCTAAATATACTTGAGGATTTAGTAGAATTTCAGGATCATAAATTAAAACATTTAATTTTTCATTAGATGATCCGTTATCTTTTGAGTTATTTTTTAGCTTAGAGCTTGTAGGGCTGGTTGTACTAATACTATTTGGTTGAGACACCAAATTTCCTAGGAAATTTAGAATATTTGATGAAGATTGTTTGGGCCGTGGCATAATGTCATCTAGCAAAAGATCTGTTAAATTGAAAATTCTCTCTGCTGAAGACATTTTTTTGATATTCTAACTAGTTGTTAAGCTGTTAGTTTCCTGATCTCAATTAATAATAACTAATATTATGCTTTACTAAAATATACATATATACGTTTTGATTTATTAGTTTTTACGTATATGACCTCTTTTAATAATTATATATGTTAGTTATACAACTACTCTTTATAAAGTTTACTATTAATTAGTGAGAAATCTTTTGTATTTATTATTCAATTTAGTTGTACATTTTAGTTATAAATAAATGTGTTTTAGCTTATCTAACAGTAATTCTGCATTAAAATAGGCATTTGAGAGTTTACTATTCTTTATGAATTCAGTAATTATTTGTTTATCAAGTATGTCTGATTTGCTGAAATAAACAACAATTTCTTGTTCTTTTGCTAGCTGCTTTTTTAATTTTTTAAATAATTCGAGTTGATCTTCTATTGGAAATGGTTCTGTTAAATCAAAAACATAAATTACTTTTTGAGCGCAATGCTTTAATGCAAGATATGCTTGTTTTTCAATATTGTTAAGTTTATCAAATCTATCTAATGAACCTGGAGTGTCTATGACTTGAAGTTTTTTATAACTTTTTTTTATGTAACCAATATTTAGTCCTTTGGTTGTAAATGCATAAGGTTGAATATCTGGTGTTGAACCTGTGAGTTTAGAAAGAAGAGTTGTCTTTCCAATATTGGGAAAACCAAAAATTGCAATTGTGGGAATATTTGTTTTAATCGAAGGATAACTTTTCATAATTCTTCTGCTTTTTTCAATAACGACGAGAAATTTATCAATTTGCTTTAGAACAGAACAAATTCTACCATAATATTCTTTTCTTTGACTATTGATTGTAATAATTTCTCTTCCTGCTTTAATTTTTCCAGAGTATTTTTTAGAAAATAATCCTATTCTTGTTATTGCCCAACTAACTCCTCCTAAACTTTTTTTTAATTCATCTTTATCTAAAGTGCAATTTATTAATTCTTGATAAAAGTCAGGTAGTTCATCAATTGAAGGGAATTTTTCCACTATATTTTTAAGATGTTTAATTAAAACTTTTTGAATGGTTGTAATTTTCATTAATTCTAAAGTTCTACTTTTACTAAGCTTACTTGCTTTGGTTTTTGTAACATCAGATCTCTTATCGTCGCTAACTTTACCTGCTGTTTTAAACGCTATATCTATAAACCAATCTGCTCGTTCAACTTTTACTAGATCTTGGAAGTTCATATTTGCTTAAAAATGGGGGTGGTTTAAATAAGTTGTTGTTGAGAATGATGAGAAATCAAACTTTAATTTGTGTTGGGCGCACATCTATTTCTTGGCAATTTTTTAAAGAACTTTTGAATACTAATTATATTAGTTTTTTGGAATATCCCGTATATTAGATTTATCTTGATCTTCGCTTATCAGACCTAGGTCCTGATCTACTACTTGGTTTATCTCGTCTATCAGAACTTTTATGTGTTTTGCTAAATCTTGATTTTTCAGAACTTCGTCCTCGACCATCTGAACTTTTTCTTGAATCTGTAGACTTTGGTCTATCAGATCGTTTTCTTTCAGATCTTGGTTTATCACTAGATCTACTTCTGCTAGATCTTTCTGATCTATCGCTGGATCTTCCTCTTGATCTGTCGTTGGATCTTCCTCGTCCTGATCTGCTATCGGATTTATCTCTTCCTCTTCCATTAGATCTATCTCTACTTGATCTGTCTCTACCTGATCCTCGTCTAGGTCTCCCTCTATCCGAACCAGAACTTTTTGCAGGTTTATATTCAGAAAGATCTTTATAATTACTAGCATCTAGCTCATTTTTGAAATTATATTTGAGAACTGCAGAAATAACTTCTTCAGGACTATTTTCTTGTAAAAGTTCTTCTGCCATTAAATTATATTTTGATGTTTTTGATTTACCTGAATTTGCCGCGATAATATTTTTAATAATTGTTTTAATTTGAGCTTCTTTATGTTTAATAATTTCCTTTGCTGAAGGAAGTTTTTGTTTTAAAATTGTACACTTATTAATTTTTTCAACAAATTTTAATGTTCTCTTTTCAGAAGGAATTACTAATGTAATAGATATTCCTTTTTTTCCAGCTCTTCCTGTACGACCAATTCGGTGAACATAAGATTCTGGACTTTGAGGTAAAGAATAATTAATAACGTGTGTTAAGTCATTTACGTCGATTCCTCTCGCTGCAACATCTGTTGCAACCAAAATTTTGATGTGTTTGTTTCTGAATTGCTGGAGAATTTTTTCTCTTTGACCTTGAGTAATATCTCCATGGAGTGCTGCTGCATGATAATTTAACTTTGTTAATTGTTGGGTTAAAGTATCAACTGTGGCTTTTGTGTTGCAAAATATAATTCCATAAAAATCAATATAAAAATCAACTATTCGTTTAATTCCTTCTAGTCTGTCTTTTGCATTTATATCATAATAAATCTGTTCAACAGTTTCTGTTATAATTTGAGCTTGTTCAACTTCAAAAATTTCATAATCTCTCATGTATGTTTTTGCAATTTTTAGAATTGGTCTAGGCATTGTTGCAGAAAACAAAAGCATTTTTTTTTCTTCAGGAGTATTTTCTAGAATTGTTTTGATGTCATCAACAAAACCCATGTTAAGCATTTCATCAGCTTCGTCTAAAACTGCATATTTTATGTTATCGAGTTTTAAGGAGTTTCTTCTTTGCAAATCCATTATTCGTCCAGGAGTTCCAACTACTATATCTATTCCTTTTTTTAGTTTTGCTCTTTGATCATTAATTGAAGAACCCCCATATACGCACAGAATATTGATTTTTTTATCTCCTTTTAATGAATCTATTTCTTTTGCAACTTGGATAGCTAATTCTCTTGTTGGTGTAAGAATAATTGCTTGAACAGTTCTGCTTCGTTCATCAATTTTTTCAATAATTGGGAGTGCAAAAACTGCTGTTTTTCCAGTTCCTGTTTGAGATTGACCAACCACATCTTTTTTTCCTTCTAAAAGTAGTGGAATTGCTTTAGCTTGAATTGCTGTTGGGTGTGTGTATCCTTTTTTCTCTAAAATTTTAATAGTTTTTTCTGATAATCCTAATTTTCTAAATTCTTCCATTGTTTTACCTTGTATTAGTTTACTTGTTATTATTTGGTGATATTGCTTAATTAACACTAATTAAGTAATATTAAAGCTATTTGCACCTATTTATAAATGTATGTGGTAAATTAAGGGTTTTTTAGTGGTTTATATGTTAACGTAGTTCTTTTTTTAGAAATTGATTATCTTCTAGAGTTTCTTTTAGATTTATGAGGTTTGCGTTTAGATTTGCGAGATTTAACTTTTTTAGGAAATGGTTTTCTATTTTTAGAATTTGATTTAGGTTTAGAATCTGATTTATGTTTAGAGTTAGGTTTTGATCTATTACTAGAGTTGGATTTTTTAGAAAATGATCTTTTACCTTTTGGAGGTGGTTTAGCTGCTGCACCTACTGCATTTTTAGCTAGTTCTGAGTGATATTGATGATTTATAACTTCAATTTTTTGTTTTATTAATTTTTCAATATCATTAAGAAAACTTCTTTCTTCAGCTGCGCAAAATGAAACGGCAGTTCCATCTGCTCCTGCTCGAGCAGTTCGTCCAATTCTATGAACATAAGTTTCTGGCTCGTTTGGAAGTTCAAAATTTATAACATGAGAAATATTATCTATATCAATTCCTCTAGCAGCAATATCTGTTGCAACTAATACTTTGACTTTACCTTTTTTAAAATCAGTAATTGCTTTAGTTCTTGCATTTTGAGATTTATTTCCATGGATTGCATCAGCAAAGATATTATTTTTATTAAGAAATGTTGCTACTTTATTTGCTCGATGTTTTGTTCTAGTAAAAATTAAAGCACTAGTGATATGCTTTTGTTTTAAAAGTTCGAGTAATAATTGTTCTTTTGAAGTCTGATTAACAAAATATAGTTGTTGATTTATTAGTTCGACTGTGGTTGCTTGAGGTGTGACTTCAACATGAATTGGATCTTTAAGTAGAGTTGTTGCAAGTTTATTAATTTGAGAAGACATTGTTGCAGAAAAGAATAAAGATTGTCTTTTAGAAGGTAATTTTGCAATTACTTTTTTGATATCATGAATAAATCCCATATCTAACATTCTATCTGCTTCATCCAATACAAAAAATTCTACATCTCGTAAAGAAATTTTTCTTTGATTCATTAAATCTAATAGTCTACCAGGTGTTGCAACAAGAATGTCGATTCCTTTATTTAATGCTTGAACTTGAGATCCTTGACCTACGCCTCCAAAAATTACAGTATGTCTAAATCTAAGAAATGCACCATATTTTCTAAAACTTTCTCCAATTTGTGCAGCAAGTTCTCGAGTAGGTGTAATAACTAAAGTTTTAATTTTTCGTGGATTGTTCTCTGTCATTTTGCTTAATATGGGCAATATAAATGCAGCAGTTTTACCAGTTCCTGTTTGTGCAATACCTATTAAATCTCTACCGTCTAATAAACCAGGTATTGCTTTTGCTTGTATAGGTGTAGGTATAGTATATCCTTGTTTGATTAATGCTTTTTCTATTGGCGAACTCAAATTCAAATTTTTAAACAATATTTCTTGTTCCATGTTATTCATTTTTTTTTCTTTTTTTTCTTAGAATAGTTTAATTAGATCATTGAAATTATATTCAACGCAATTCTTTTTTTAGAATTTTATGGGCCTTGTTTATTCTTTTAAATCTCTCAGTATTACCTTCAGGCATATCTGGATGAAATTTTTTCGAAAGCTTTTTGTAATTTTCATGAATTTTTTCAAAATCTAGTGAGTCTTCTTCTACACAAAGAACAGATCTTGCATTTTTTCTTTGCTCAAGAATATCTGGTTCCTCCATGAATATTTCTAAGAATTCTTCTTGAGTTATTTCGTTTTTTTCTAAAAGATTAATAAAATACTTTATGATTTGTGCAACCATTGCTATATTGTCAACAAATTTTGAAGAACCATTATAACTAAGAAATAAATGTTCATTCCACACATACCATGCAACAGAAGCCTGTCCTTTTCGCATTGCAACAGGTTCTAATTCAATTTCTATATCATCTTCAGATATTCCAAGACTTCTTAAACAATTTATTATATTGTTTTTATACTGTAAAGCTCTTCGATTATATGAATCGCGAATAGTAAGTTTACTGAACTCATGACCTTTAATATTTACCATTTTAGCTATTATTAGTAGTTTATTTATAAATTTAAGTGTAGTTTTAGTTTTTAGAAAGATTATGTGTTTTTGAAGTGTATTTTTTAATGATTGTTTATGGATTTTATTATTTTTTTTAATGAGTAATTATTAGTTTAATATATATTATAGTTTAATAGAACTGTAATTAATTTATTTTATAAATTGTTTAAATTTTTAATAATTAATAAAAATAAAAAAATTAATAAGCTTTTCCAGCACCATCAGCCACTGCTTTTTCAGCATTGTCTTTTGACATCATAGCACACATTTTACAACCACAATCTGGACATGTACCTTTTGCCATATATCCGCCTTTAGCAGTTTGATTAATGACTGGATCCTTCATTTTTTGACCTTTTTTCTTACACTTAACGCAATATGCTTCTACCATTGTTATTACCTCTAAATATTTGTTATTTTAATATATTTTAAGCAATAATGATTAATAATATATAAATATGTATCATAACTTTCTTGTTTTTCATCATTTTTTTGTAAATTAACTGCTTTTAAATATGCTTATTTTGGAGCTTGATTTTGTTTTTTAGATTTAAAATATGTTTATGTTTAGATTGAAATAAGTCCTGGTTTTGTAAGGTAATTGTTTGTTTATTCAGCAAATTTTATAAATTCTAAATTTTTGTTATATTTAAAATGTGTTTTGCGCCTTATATTTCATTATCGACATTTGTTATAGAATTCTTGCTTGCAATATATTTTTTGTTTCAAAACCCAAAAGACAAATTGAATCAAATGATTGCATTAATATCTTTCTTGCTGGGATTGTATCAGTTAAATGAATTTTTAATTTGTGTTACTGAAATAAATTTATTTGCTAGATTTGCAATGATTGTAACTGCAGTACTTCCCGCATTAGCAGTAACGTACGCGCTCATTATGAGAAGAAATAAATTAAAGTTTTATTGGCATTCATTAATTTATCTTCCTGCTGTATTTTTTATAACTATGTTTTCAATGCCATTTTATTTTACAAAATTAACTGTTTGTGATACTGTATTTATTCAATATCCTGGACTTGGATTATTAGGGAAATTTTATGCACTTTATTATTTGACATATTTACTTGCATCAGCAATACTTGCCTACCTTGGATCTCATGATTCAAAAACAAAACAAGAAAGATATCTGTATTACTTAGGGATGCTAAGCATGTTGATATTTACAGTACCTACAGTCATTTTCTTGTTTTTCCTTCCAATGTTTTACGTACAATTTCCAAGTGTACTTTGTGAATTTGGATTGTTGCTAGCAATAGAATTTGTTTTTTTGCTTTGGTATAAAGAGAAACATAATATTACATATTCTTATTGATTTGTTTGTAGTTGTAAGTTTATTTCTTTATATGTTCAATCTATGTTCAATCTATGTTCGGAAATATTTCGAAAAAGCTGAAAATAGTTATTTATAAGAAAGTATTGCATAAACACGTATGAATAAAAAATCTTATAAACCATTTAAGCGATTATCAGTTATTGTAAAACCAACTCATTTATGTAACTTATCTTGTAATTATTGTTATATAGATTCAAATGCAGAAAAAGGTGTTATGAGTAATAAAACACTTGAGAATTTAATATTCAAAACAGTTTCTACTCACAAAAGTGTTAGTTTTATTTGGCATGGGGGAGAGCCTTTACTAATACCTCTTGATTTTTACAAAAACGCAAAAGAACTACAAGAAAAATTTTTCTTACAAACAACTCCTGCTGAAATAATAAATAAAATAGCGGAAAGAAAAAAAGGAGGGGATAAAAAAAGCAAAGGATTGAAAAGAATGTATCACCCTATAACGAATGGGTTCCAATCTAATGGAACTTTAATTACTGATGCTGTTTTGGATTTTTGTGAAGAGTATGACTTTGATATAGGGTTTAGTTTAGATGGTCCAAAAGAAATTAATGACAAAACCAGATATTTCAAAAATAATGAGAGCGCATTTAAAAAAATTTTAAGAGGTATCAAAAAAGCAAAAAAAAGAAAAGTTGGAGGTGGAGCTATTGTTGTCGTTAATAAACTCAACATAAACCACTTGACTAAAATATATGAATTTGCTAAAAAAGAAGATATAAATTTGAAACTTAATCCATTAATTAAGTCAGGAAATGCATGTAAAAATTACGAAGATCTAGGCATAAGTCCCAGAGAATATGGTAACGCAATGGTGGACTTATTTGATAAATGGTTTTATGATTCGGATAATTTAAGATTAGATCCGTTTGAAGAGCTAATAGGAAACATACTAACAGAAAATCCTTGGGGCTGTAACTATTCAACATCATGTCAAAATAGTTTTATATCGGTAGGACCTCAAGGTGATGTTTATCCTTGCGGGAGATTTGATGGAGTAAAAGAATTTCAAATAGGAAATATTAATGAAAATAGCATGGAAGAAATAATTAATAATGCAAAAAGAAAACAACTTCAAAACAGAGCAGATAATTTGAAAGTTTGTCAACCTTGTGAATATAAAAAAATATGCAATTCTGGTTGTATGCATAACGCGTATATGAGAAGAGGAAGAATAACGGACAGAGATTATTACTGTGCTAGTTATAAAATTCTATTTAAACATATTTCAGAAAAAATAGGCGTGGAATTAGATAAAGCAAAAGTTGGAGGGTAGTGAATAAAATGAGTTTAGAAAAAAATTTAATAAATATAAAAGGAAATAAAATAGACTTGAATGAAATTTCCAATCATAAACTTAAACGAGTTATAAAACAAAGAATAGAAAACAAAGACAAATTTATGTTTTTTTACAAAGAAAAAGCACCTCATACTGATTATAATAGGCGACAAAAAAGAGAATATTCTGAATATAATGATCATCATGATCATTCAGATAATCATAGAGATCAACATACTGATGAAGGAGGTTCGTATCAAGATTATGGTGCGGGACCTTATCACTCAGAAATTCATATTGATAATTTTAATAGAGGTCATACAGATAAACACACAGACAGAGGACACTCAGAATCCACTTCTTAAAGTTTTTGCGGAAGAACTTTTTGGAAGAAGATTTTGGAAACTGATAAGAAAAATAATATTAAGTATGGATGTTTTTTTATTTAATTTGTTTTTTAATTTCTTGGTCTAATTGTTTTAGTCGATCAAATTCACCACTTAATCTTTGATTTAATAAGGGTATGAATTCTTGTAAATAATTATCGTCAACTAGAATTTTTTTGTTAATAGAAATCATTGTGTCTGCGCGAACAGCACTTTCGAGTTCAACAATAACACGTCTATCAAGAGTTATTATTCCGCTGCGTTTAAATCCTACACTTCTTGCAATCTTTAACAATTCATTTGCATGATCAATAGTTTTACAACAAACATGAATTATCGGACCTTCCATTCTAAGCCAAACAAGTTCATTAGTGAGTTCTGCTTTAGGTAATGTAGATTTTAATTCTTCAAAAGTTATTGTATCGTGTTTACAAAACAACCATTCAAATTCGTGTTTTTTATTGGATTTTGGAACTGTTAGTAAAATGATTCTCCCAGAACAACTACTAGTAGTATAATAGTCATCTAAGGAATTTAAATATTCTATTATTGGTCTAACATGTTTATCAACATCACCTTTGCGGCTTTTATCAAATTCTTCAAGTTTAAGCAAGCAATTTCGCTTATCGTTTTTAAAAGGCATAGATTTAGTGATTTGAGCGGTTGTTTAATAATTTTTTGATAACGTGTTGACTTATTGTTTCTAGTTAAGATATATTTAATAAAACAAAACTATTTCTCTGTTTAGTGTTTGGCATGTCTGATAAAAACAAATTAATTAAGGAATGTAAAAGTAAGTTTAAGTTAGTTTGTTGTGGTGTTGATTTATTAGCAGTATTTGAAAATCCCATGGATGCAATTAATGTTTATTTTGCACATTTAGGTTTAAAACCAGTATCTCGATTTGAACTGGTTATTTCTGATGATGTTTTAATTTGGCTAAGTTCTGCTTGCGAAAAATTAGGGCTACACTTTGTTTACTCTGATTTCCTTGTTGGTGATAAGAGATTTGTTTACTTTTCAAAAGATTTAGCTCTTGTAGAAAAAGCAAAAGTCTATGAATCAAATCAAGATGATTATAATCTTGGCTTGTTATTGGGATATCCTGAATGTTGTGCAAGATTTTATATGAAAAATTATGGGCTGGCTGAACAGTTTTTTCACAAAGATCATACAATTATCACAATGCAAAATAGTGAATCTGCTTCTGATGTTTATTTTGGACTTAATTATTTACTGCGATTTTTTGGTTTGCTTTTAATTGACTTTTACCCTTGCTCATTTCAATGTGGTTGTGCAATTGATATTGCTAATGGATATTTTGACTCGGTGTGTGAATTAAATTCTGAGTTTGCAGATTGGTTGAAGGAGAAACTAAGTTTGGGGGTTTATTACTCGAATGAAACAGGAGTTCATGTTTTTGAACATTGTAAATTTAATAGTTCTGGTTTTGATTATTCTGGAGTTTTATTGACTAGTGAAAATTCAGATCATAAACTCTTTAATAAAGGAAATAAAATAGTTATATCTGATTCTGGCAATATTGGTTCTGAAATAATTGTGCGTTCAAATTTAATAGAATTTGGAAGTATGCGTAGATCGGGATTGATTTTGTTTAATAAACATTAAGATAATAATATTTTTTTTATTTGTTCAAATAAATTCTTACGATTTTTTGGTTTAGAAAAATTATGGTCTCCGTTGAGCTCAATATAATTAATTTGGTTTTTATTTTCTTCTTTGTCGCTTATTTTTTTATATTCTTCAAAATATTTATACTCTAGCACTTCATCTTGCATTGGCTTAAAAATAGTTATGTTTGTTTTGTTCCCAATATGGGTTAGTGCTTCTAATGGATTTAAATTTTTTAATGTCGTCCAAAACTGTGGACCGATCATATCTTTGGTACCACTTGATCGAGGATATGTTGTGATTCCTGATTCATTTATTTCTCCTCCTTTTGAGGATATTCTTTTTTGAATTCCTTTTACTACAAAGTCTGTTTTTGAATTAGGAATTCCTGTGAAGATTATTTTAGTAATGTTAGTAATATTTGCAGGAGACAGACTCATTACTGCAAATGTTCCAAGGGAGTGTGCGATAATGTTTATTTTTTTGGTGGAATATTGTTTTTTTACATAATTTATTACTGACTCAATATCGTCTGCTGCTTTGTCAAGATTAAATTCATAATCTTTGCCTTCGCTTTTTCCATAACCTGATAAATCAAACCTGATGTTGAGAAAATCTTGTTTTAAACAGTCTGAAAGATCTTTGAATATATTAAATCCTTCATCTTTATTAGTGCCAAAACCATGGACAAAAATGTTAATTTGATTAGACTCTTTGTTTCCTTCGATTACTGCGTCGAGTTTTTCATTTAATTTGTTTTGAATTAGGATATTCATTTTGTTGGTTTTTTGTGAATCGTTCGCATTAATAAATATTTCTTTTACTGCAGAGGTTTTATGTGTTTTGTTTAGTAATTTAGAAAGCTTTAAATGTTATTATTATTATTATATTCATATAATGGGTATCTTGACTTATTTTAAAAAAAAGAATATAGAAAAAAAATTGGCTAATGGTCTTGATGATGCTAGAGTTATATTGTTAAATCTAGAATTAATAAAAAAAGAGCTAAAACAAATACTAAGTCACCCTGAGGGATCACCTAAATTCTTTGAACATATTTGTGATGCAGGGCATATTGATCGAAAAATTCTTATTGAATTGATGCGTCAAGATGATGCAGTTTATCGAAAAGCAAAAGAGGTTTTAGAAGAAATAAAAGATCTTGCAAGACCATCTGAGCACGAAAATTTAATTCATCTTGTTAAACACATAAACAAAGTTATTGACTCGATCAAATTAACTGAAGAATTACACCTAAAAAAACAAACCGAAGTTATTGATGATTTTCATTATTTATTAGAATATCATGAATTAACAAATGAATTAATTTCTAAATTTATCCAAAAGCATTCTCAGTTTTTCAAATTAAAAACAAATAAAAGATTAAAAAAGAAAATAGAAAAATATTTGAAATTACAAATTGAAGAAATAATCTTGAATCAACCAGGACCTACAGTTACTGAACGAGAATTTATTTTGATTAAAAATAAATTAAAAGAATATATTCATTCTGACTATTTTATGAAGTTTATTCGATTAGATGTTAGTGGAGTAATTCATATTAGAATATCCTTATATGGAAGTCTTGTAACAGGATTTGCTTCGCAGTATAGTAAACATAAAGGTTTACCTACTGATTTTGAAAGAATTAGCGATGTTGATTTAGGGATTGTTATTGAAACAAAAACAATTAAACAAATTACATTAGAAGGTAGATGTTTGTTTAAAGAAGGTCAATATCATGGACCATATTATGAATCAAATGCTGAAAAATTAGGTCCGTTTAATAAAATATTTCATTTCTTACGAGATTTGTCTTTTGCAAAAAGAAGAGATAGAAAGATAGGTCTTGTTGTGGTAGATCAGGATTTTTATAAGCATAATTTAGCAGATGATGAACACATTGATGTTTTTAAAGAAAATGTTAGATTATCTTAATTAGTTTATTCAAATTTTTTTATCAGGATTTTTTAGGAATTAATTTTGAAGGTAAGTATAAAAATTGAGAATTTGTCTGAGAAATTTCTAGAAAACCAATACTGCTTTGTTTTAACTCTCCTTTTTTTATGTTAACTTCATTAAGTCCATATTGATTTTTGTAAGGAACTGATTGAGAAACGGCTTGATCGTGTGAATGGCCAAAAAAATGAAATGCGTCGGGTAGAATTGTTTTAAGCTCTGTAATGTTTTGATCTCCATATTCATTTAAGTGAGATTTAGGAGGTACGTGACTTAAAAGAATATTTATGTCATTAGATATTAATTTTAAATCTCGATTAGCATAGGTATAACCTAAACTGCCTATTGTCGATTTTAAATCTTTTTTTTCTAAGGTAATTTTTTTCCCACTAGGAATATATTCAATTTGTGAATAATAACAAATTTTGTTTAAATCATTGTTTTTAGATTCAAGAAGTTTTAAATCGTCATGATTACCATTAATGAAATAAAAAGGTGTGTTCTTTAAAACTCCGTTTTCTCCAAAGAAAAAATCGCCTTCTTTAGATTGATTAAGATAATTTTTAAATCCTAATTCGTCAGGATCTTTCTCACTCATTTCTAATGTAACTTTATCGAGTACAGTATGTTCATTAAATGCTCCGATATCTCCAACTTGTAAAATTGCATCAAATTTAAGATTAGAAAATTGTTCCCATTTATGTATTTGATTGAGTGCTAATGTTATGTGTCCATGAAGATCTCCTAATATTGCAAATCTCATAGCATCTGGTTGGATAAAATAAGAATCTCTAAATAAACTTATTATAACTTCTGAAAGAGAGCCATTTTTCTTTCTTAAGCTTATATTTCTATCTAAAGCATCAGTAAAGCTGTACGTGCTATTGTGATCATTTTCTTCCCCCATATTTGTAGTTATGACCTTCTTATTTATAAATGTTATCACTTTGAAATACTATCAAAACCCTCAAATTTATATATGAGATAAACAATCTACAACATTGATCATTATTGGTTTTAGGGGGTTTAAATGATGTTTGATTTGAGCACTATTATGTTATATATCTTCACGTTTATTGTGATAGTTGTATTTGCAAATGCGTTGCTTAAACAATGGGCTCCGTTGAATAAAATATCTCAAGGTCCTGGTCTTGTATTATTTTTTATAATAGTTATTCTTGTTTTATTCAAACCAATTTTAGATATTGTGGGTTTTTCTATTCCATTTCTCGCATTGCTTGTTGTCGCATTGGGTTTAGGTGCACTATTGTATGGGCCATTTGGAACTAAAACTCTGGATGTTGCTAGTTTTTTTACTCATCCGTCGACGAGAACATATGTGGGGGTGATTGTTTTTATAATTTTCGCATTGGGTGCATCTCTTGTTTTTGGACAATCACTTTTAGAAAAAGGAGAAATTCCTATTTCGGGAAACGCAGTTTCATTTGCTGATGTAATAATGCCTGATGCACCACCTCCAAAAACCCTGGATATATCTCCTTTGTTTACAGAATCAACTTTAAATTTGATATTTCTTTTTGCAATAATGGGATTTTCATTTGTTGTTGTAGGTATTTGGATGGCTAAATAAATTAATTTAATTCTTTAATTGTGTAAATGTGCTCTAATTAAATTATATGTGTTAGGGTGAGATATATTTATGAGAAGGAATAATCTGTTATCTGTTTTTTATTTATTATTTTTTGGAAAAAGAAAAAAAGAAAAAAAAACGAGGCGAGTAAAGAGGCGAGTAAGGAGGTTTGATAAAAGCACCCCCAACAACTCTATAATCTAGTAGTCTGATGAAATATATAAATGTTCCGTTTTTTCCCCTATTTCCGTTACTTCCGATTGTACCTTTTCGTATACTGGTAGAATTATTTCTTCAATAACTTCTGTTTTTGTTATTCTCGAGAAGAAAAATGAGAAAAAATTACGAAAAAAATTATTATGTAGAATGATTTGTAGGGTTGTAGTGATTATATTGTATTATATTGCAGTTATATTGCGATTAAGGGTATTTTTGTAATTATTGATTGTACTTGTCAATTGGTTCTCCGCCAGTGTTTGTAATTTGTGTGGGTGTGATGTCTTGAATTAATATTAAGTCTATTGCTTGCAGCATTGGATCTTCTTGATATGCCCTTTTGTTAATTCTTTGATCCCAGTATTGGAACTTTACTGTTGCATGTTTTTCTTTTCCTTCTAGATTTAAGTAAGAGGGTCTTAAATGAACTCTAAATACTCCTGGTTTTTGACCTTCGCGTACATAATCTAGATTTTCAAAGACGAGACACTTTGTACAACTTCCTTCTCTAATTCCCCAATTATCGTCATCAGCTGGCTTAAGATTAAGCTCTGTTTTTAATAAATCATCAATTGCGGGCAAGTCCTCGTCTTTTACGTGAAGAACTATGTTTCCTTCTACATTATACTCGTCGGCTAATTTATCAGCTTCTGCTATCATTTCTTGATTTTCAGATCTTGTTTTACTACATTTATTGGCGAGACTATTAGTTTCGTGTGCTGCCTCTATTGCAAGAATCTTTTCGATAATACTTGGTTTAAATCCAAGTTCTTCTAATTTTGTATAAGTACTTCTTCCATCCAATCTCAACACCTTTTCTCGCCTTATAGCCTAGTGGCTAAACTCTAATTTAATAAAAAATTGAATAAACTGATTCTCAACAAATCATGATAAAATTGCCTTCTTCTTGTAATATATGGTGTGTTTATTATATATAAATGTTTCGTTTTTTTAGCCATTATTTAGTAGTAAAATGGGTGGTTTTTCTGCGAAAAGCTAAAATATTTATAAATCAAGTGAATATTTACCTTATTATTGTGGTTGTGCGAGATTTACATCTAAAAACATTAATTGGGCTTTTGGCAGCTGTGTCTTTCCTAATCATATTGTTGGTTGTTTACTTTGCAAATCCAATGCAACAAATAGTTTGGAAAGGTGAGTGCTCAGATTGTGTGGCACTAACATTTGATGATGGTCCAAATTCTCCATACACAGAACAAATATTGGATATTCTCCAAGAAGAAAATGTGAAAGCTACTTTTTTTGTGTTGGGACAAAATGTTGAATTTCAACCAGAGATTTTTTCTCAAGTAGTAGGGCAAGGTCATGAAGTTGGAATTCACACATACTCTCATCCATTTATGCCAAATACTGAGGATAGAATATTGATTCAAGAAATCTATCTTTCAAAATCAGTTTTGGGAAATTCAGGAATTGATGACTTTGATACATCAGAAATAAAATATTTTAGACCTCCAAATGGGCTGATAACTCCGAAGCAAATAAAAATTGTCGAATCACTCGGACTACAAGTTATCAATTTTAATTTAGACAGTCGAGATTATCTTGGTTTATCTTCTGAACAAATAATAACTAAAGTTTTAGATAATGTAGAACATGGAGATATAATATTGTTTCACGATGGTGGTGGAAAAACTCGAAAAGAAACAGTAAACGCATTACCTTATGTGATCAAAGGAATTAAAAATAAAGGATATAAAATTGTAACTATTTCAGAAATGCTAAGATCGAGCTAGTTGCTATTAAACGTTTCAAGATCAGAATAATTTAAAACATTAATATCCTCTGCGATCCTCGGACACATAGCATTAATCCAGGATTCTATAAAATTAAAATTATCTAATTCTTTAAAATCAAACGTGTTTGTCAAGAAAAAATAAAATTCTTTTTTTGGGAATTCTGTTTTCAATTTATTTAGTTTATCAAGTTTTGCTTGAACATTATATTGTCCAGGTTTGGTTGAAACCAAAACACCAATTACTTTTGACGAGAGAAACTTAGTATACATTCCTTTTTTCTTTTTTTGAATTTGATCTATTTTAGATTTATCAATTTCTGTTAATTTATCAGAACCAGGATGCCAAATAAAAACAGGTTTTGTTGTCTGTAGTGTGATTCCAATAGGGTGAAAATTACCAGAACCAATATATAAAAATCCATCAACAAGATCTTTTATTTTATTTGCGTTTTCAAATTCACAACCAAGAACTTGACCACCTTCAATAGGATCAAACCCTTGTTCTGTCAAGTAATTTTTTATTTTGCCAATTTCGTGGAGAAATTGAACAGTAGTTAAGATGCCTATTTTTTTGATATCCTTAATTTTACTAATATCAAACTCTATTTTTTCAATACTTGATTTTGCACTAATAAATACTGTTTTCATATTATTTATTTTGGAAACTGGTTTTGTTTAAATAGTTTTTGGGTTAATGGGTGCTATTGAATATACAAAACGTGTAGTATATTAAAAATATACATCACAAATATATTCCTAACGTGTCTAATAGTAAATATAATGGATAAATAGTTTTTTTGCTGCTGAAATGTTTTTTCGACGACTTTAACCTTTTTTAAAAAACTTTATGAATTGATAAATTAATTACTAAACTGTTGTTAGTACGATATTGTTAGTGAACTATTGTTGGGACTATTGTTTTTAGATAATCTGGAAAAATTAGCTTTAGCTACAAAAAAATACAGTACACAAATAAAAAAACAAATAAAAAAACAATTAAAACAAAAAATGAAAAAAAAAGAAACTAAATCAAAAATGAAAAAAGTAGAAAATAAAATAAAGACTAAATCAGCTATCAAATCTGATTTAGATATTGCGAAAATTAATCTATACGATATTTTAGAAGTTAGTCCGAGAGCAAGATCTGAAGTAATTGAAGCAGCGTATAATACTTTACTGAGTGAATATTCTAATTCTGTTGATGAAGAAGTAAATGAAGAAAGAATTATTGAAATTTTAAATACAGCAAAATCAGTTTTATTAGACGACGATAAAAGAGCAGAATATGATCAAAACAGAAATACTTTGCTTGGAAAAATAGTCGGAGAATATAAAGTAACAGAATTGATTGCAGAAGGAGGATTTGGAAAAACATACAAAGGAGAACACATACATTTGAACACGCCTATTTGTATAAAACATGGACATTTTGTTTCTCCTCAAGATACAGAAATTCTATTTGAAGAAGCAAAAGCAATGTGGGATTTGAGACATTTTGGAATACCTGCAGTAAAAGATGTTATGAAACTTGAAGATGGAAGTCCTGCATTAATTATGAGTTATATTCCTGGACCAACATTAGAACAAATCGTTAAAAAAACAAAAAAACTAGATCCAGAACATGTAGCATGGATAGCAGAACGAACTTTAAATATATTGAAGTACTTGCATTTTCATGGAGTTGTACACGGAGATGTAAAACCACAAAATGTTATTGTTCAACCAGAAAAGCACACAGTGGTTCTCGTCGATTATGGACTATCCATGATAAATCCTCAAAATAGTTCTAAGAATAAAGGATACACTCCTTTTTTTGCACCGCCTGAACAAAAAAGATCTCAACCCTTACTTCCAGAATCAGATTTTTATT
Organism: Candidatus Woesearchaeota archaeon; assembly: GCA_018668595.1. Taxonomy (GTDB): domain Archaea; phylum Nanobdellota; class Nanobdellia; order Woesearchaeales; family UBA11576; genus JABJCP01. Next base: position 7,975 of record JABJCP010000026.1, on the reverse strand, counting down.
CACTTGGAATGACTATGATCTATGCGCTAGGCGGAGATGTAAAATCTAAACGAGTTCCAGACTGTGTTCCAGATCCAATTTGTAAATTTATACGACGACTACTAGTTTATGATGTTCTTTCAAGACCTAATTGGGAAAAAGAAGATTTGTGTGAAACAATAAAACAAGTGAGACAAGATTCATTTGGGCGAATATATTCTGAACTTAAATCAATAGATGGATTTTGAGTAAAAAAAATTAATATAACAAATAAAAAAATTAAAAATTGTAAATTAAAAATAAAAAACAAAAAATAAGTTAAACCACGGAGGAATAAAAATGTCAGAATCAGGAGATTACAACCCAGGACCTTGGAGTGGCCATAGTTTTAAATCTGCTCGTCAGACTTACGATCGGCATGTAGGAAGAAGTTATTCTCAAGCAGTAAGTTCAGACAGAGATAAATCTTCTTTCTTAGAAAAAAAAGTAATTACTCAAAGCACATCGCCATTGGTAATTGCGTGTGATGTAACTGGATCCATGGGTGATTGGCCAGCGACAATGTTTTCTAAACTACCTTATCTTGAACTAGAAGGAAAAGAATACTTAGGCGAAGATATGGAAATTTGTTTTGCAGCAGTAGGTGATGCTTATACTGATAAATATCCTCTGCAAGTAAGACCATTTACCTCCGGAACAGATCTTAAAAAAAGATTACAACAATTAATTATTGAAGGGAATGGTGGAGGACAAATGAAAGAAAGTTATGAACTACCTGCACTTTACTTTGCAAACAATTGTGAAATGCCAAATGCAATAAATCCTGTTTTTATTTACATCGGCGACGAAGGATTGTATGATTTTGTAAACAAAGCTCATGCAAAAGATTGGGCATATACAAAAGTAGATGGAAGAAAAAATTCTAAAACTGTAATTGAAGAATTAATGAGTAAATTTTCAGTTTATTTAATTAGAAAACCATATCAAAATGGGTGGAGTGATAATATAGGTGCAAAAGATCGACAAATATATCAACAGTGGTCAAATATTTTAGGCGAAGAAAGAATTTCAATCCTGCCCGAAGCTGGACGAGTTGTCGACACAATTTTTGGAATTTTAGCACAAGAAACAAACAGAATTGATTACTTCCATGAAGAATTAGTAGGAAGACAAACACCACAACAAGTAGAAACAGTAATGAAATCTCTTTACACAATTCACAAAGGTCAGGGAGATTCCATTAGACATTCAGAAGAAGGAGAATCAATTATGAGGAGAATGAAAAAAGCAAAAGGTGCAAAATCATTAATCTAAACTATGGTGGTGGAAAAAATGAACGCGCGAAAAAATAAACAAAGATTCAAAGATTTAGAATTGTCGGTTACATTGTGGCCAACTTTTCCTCACTTTGAACAATTTGCTTTAGATAAAAGACTAAGTGCAATTCGTTTGAACAGTGCAATGGTTGGTGGAGATAGACTAGATAATGAATTGACTTTAGCAAAAAAACTTCAGGGTGCAGTTCCAATGTACTTTGATCTTAAAGGAAGACAATTGCGAATAAGAGAAGTTAATGCAGATAAGTCTAATTTAGAATTAACACTAAACCATCCAATTGAAGTCAAAACACCAGTGGAAGTTTTGTTCAAAGCAGGAGAAGATTATGCAGTTCTTGATCGTGTCGTAGATGGAAAACATTTAATTTTTGATGGTGGACCTGAGTTTATGGTTTACGAAGGAGAGTCGTTACATATTAGAGATCCTAGTCTAAATGTGACAGGCCCTATTTTTTTAGACTATGAAATTGAAAAAATAGAAAAATCAATGAAAGCAGGATTTGATAAATATTTTTTATCATTTGTTGAATCGCAAAGAGATATTGATGAGTTTAGAGAGTTGGTAGGAGACTCACACATTTATGCAAAAATTGAATCGAAAGCAGGATTAAGATATGTGCAAAATGAATTTAGGCGAAGTGATAATTTAAATTTAATGGCTGCACGAGGAGACATGTATGTAGAAGTAGACAAACCACACGACATATTAAATGCAATGAAGTTAATTATTAATAAAGATCCTGACGCAGGAGTTGGATCTAGAATGTTATTATCTGTAATGGACAAACCAGTACCTAGCTGTGCAGATTTATCCGAACTTGCGTGGCTATATGATATTGGTTATAGAAAAATGATGCTTTGCGACGAGCTTTGTTTGAAAGGAGATTTGCTTGGAACTGCAGTTAATGTATTTGAAAGTTTTAGGAATAGTTATGCTCGAAGACCTGCACCCTATTTGTTACCTGAATCTAAACAAAGATCAGGTTATAGTGGGAGTGTTTCGACTGAATTTGGGCCTGATGAACCTGGAACTGCGCAAAGTTGGTTGAGACGGTTTGGATTTTCAAAATAAATGTTTTTTTTTAAATTTCTTTTTTTCGTTCATATTAAGTAAGATTTAAATATCAATTATGACTTTATGGTTGTTATGGTTAAGAAAACAGGATCTAAAAAGAAAAAAGTTGTAAGTAAAACAACTAGTAAAAAAAAGAAAACAGTAAATAAATTTGTTAAACCAAAGTCTGAAAAAAAGATACAAGAGAGTAATATTAATACTGTTGCAGGCGAAAAAATTGAAATGGATTTCAAACAATTATTTTATAGTCATTGGCATTCTTTTTTATTGTTGCTTTTTGCAATAATTTTAATTCTAATAATTATTTTTTCAACTATAAGTCCTATGGGTTAATTAGAAAATCGATATGTTCATAGAATATTTAAAAAAATAAATAAAAAAGAAAAAATTTATTTGGTTTTATTTTTGTTCTTATTCGTCCTTTGCTAAAACATAAACTGCTTTTAGTGCAACAACGATTGTAGCAGGAACGACAAATGTCATCATTCCAGCAAAGATTGTTTTGAGAACTTCACCAATTGTTTGTATTTGAGAAAGTAATCCTCCTCCAACACCTGCAACGACAACTAATACTAGTGCTGCAAATAAAAACTGGTTAGTTTCTGTTCCAGTAATGTTTAAGAATCCAACAATCAATCCAAGAACAATTAAAATTGATGTTAGTACTGGGCTTAATGGAAAGAATCCTGCAATAATTGCAATGAGAACTCCAATAATAAAAGCCCAACTTCCAACTTTCTGGATAGTATTTGTTTTTTTTCTTTTAGCCATAATTTACCACCTCGTTTATTTTTATTATTAAGCTATTTTAAGAATTAAATGCGTTAAGTTGAAATGTAATATAAACTTTTTTGTTTTGTATGTGATTTATAATTTTGAATAGAAAAAATATTAAGAAAAAATAAAAAATTTAATTATTAAGTTTATAGTTTTACTCTGCTTTAGGAGTTTATTTTGCTTTTTCGGCAGGTTTATCAGCTGGAGCTTCAGGTTCTGCAGGTTTATCAAGCGGTGTTTTTCCTTGAGTAATTATTTTAAGATTTATTTGAGCAGTTTTTTCATGGATTGTATTACCAGCAACTGCTTTTTTTCGTCTAAGTCCTAAAATTTTTCTTTGTCCTTTTTTATTTTTATTAGGAAGTTTTTTCTTGTTTGATATTCCTACGCTTTTAACAGAGGTGATTTTTTTTCTTCCAGTTCCATCAACATCCCATCTCATAGGGAATCCGCTAGCATCAGAACCGCCTTTGATTTCGAATTCATAACCTGTAAGGTCAATGACTTCTCCTTTTATCTTGTCGCCTATCTTTTTGCCAATGAATAGCTTTGCAGCGTCATCTTTAGCTTCTTTTTGATAAGATTTCCCTGTTTTAGGGTCAGAAAGTACTAATTTAAATTCTACCATTTTATTTTCCTCCCGAGACTGAAGTTAGTGGTCTAACAACCCTTTATAGGGCATCTCAGCTGTTTTTTGATAATATTTAGTTTAATTTGAGCTTTTAAAAAGCTTTAGGATAGTGTATGAATAATACTATTTTACCACTTTAGAGTGATTAAAAAGCGAAAGGTTTATAAAGGGGTTTGATTTATTTATTAGTAAATACTGATTATTTAGTTAGTTTAATTAAAATTCAAAGAGGTAAAAAAATGTCAGAAGAAATTCAACAAGAACAACCAAAATACAGATCCTTTGATGGCGATGTTGATTTATTAGAATCAAAGATAGAACAAACTTGTAGTATTAACGGGGAGTCGCCTGTTTTTGAAGGAGAAATGCAATTTATTGGAACCAGGACAAATAATGCTAATGGAACGGCGGATGATTTAAAATTAGGTTTATTTGGATATGCGACTTTAAAATGTTTAAGTATTGCATCTAAAGTAACAGGTTTTGGTTGTCATGAAGCGGCAGAGTCTGTTCTTAGAATGAGTAGAGATAAAATTTATAGAGATAAGAAATTTGAAGAATACGAAACTAGATTTGCTCAATGGTGGCCTGCAGAACAACGCGTTTAATTTTTTAAATTTATTCATATTTATTATTTATCTTCTTTCTTCCCAGTATGCAGGGAGATAATTTCATATAATTCCCAGTATATTGGGAAGATTTATAAATAAGCGTTACTTTTTATGTAGTTATGGAAGAAATATTGTTGTTTTGGAATCCTTGGTGGAAAGGTGAATACTTATTAGAATCAATAAATAGGTCAGAATATTTTAATAAAATAAATTTATTTATTCAGAGAAAAGAGGTTCTTTGTTTCTCAGGAGTTAGACGATCAGGCAAATCAACTTTAATGCTTCAAACAATACAAAGTTTGCTTGAAACAGTGAATAATCGAAACATTTTGTATATTAATTTTGATGATGAACGTTTTGTGGGTATATTGGATGAAAAACTACTTGATAAAATTTTAAATGAATATTGTTCTATGTTGAATCCTGAGGGAAAACTTTTTGTTTTTTTAGATGAAATTCAATCAGTTCCTTTTTGGGAAAAATGGGTCAAAAGAATGTATGATTCGCAGAAAAATATTAAATTTGTTATTTCTGGGTCATCATCAGCTTTAGTATCTTCAGAATTTTCAACTTTATTGACAGGGAGAAATTTATTGATTGAAGTATTTCCTTTTTCATTCAAAGAGTTTTTGGAGTATAAATGTGTTTCTGTTGGTTCTTATTCGTCGGTAAAATCTGCTTACTTAGATCTTTATGATAAAAGAACAAATATTAGTTATTATTTGGATGAATATTTGAAATCAGGAGGTTTTCCGGAGGTTGTTAAAGATAGTAGTGTTGAATTAAGATTAGAATTATTGCAAAGATATTTTAGAGACATTTTGTATAAAGATCTTGTCAAAAGATATAAAATCAAAAAATCTTCTCTTCTTGAGCAATTAGCATTATATTTGTTAACAAACTTTACAAATAAATTTTCAATAAATAAATTAGCAAAATATTTTGGCTGTGGTTTTGATACTGTGAAAGAATTTTTGGGTTATCTCGATTCAGCTTATTTATTATTTACAATAGAATTTTTTTCATTTTCAAAAAAAGAGTCTTTACAAAAACCTCTTAAATCTTATTGTATTGATGGAGGAATGCGAAATAATCTTGTTTTAAAATTCAGTAGGGACTCAGGTAGACTTGCAGAAAATTTAGTCTTTTTATATTTAAAACGAGTTTTTAGAACTGTTTATTATTGGGACTCTAATAATGAAGTAGATTTTGTAGTTTATGATAAAAAACTTAAACTGTTTAATGTTTCTTATGGAGATTTGAATGAAAGAGAAAGTAAGGGTTTAGTCGAATTAGCTAAAAAACGAAAGTCTGATTGTTTTTTAATAACAAATGATTTGTATGATTCAAAAAAAATAGATGGTATAAATATTAAATTAGTTCCTTTGTGGTTGTTTTTGTGTTTAGATGCTTCTGCGTTAAAATAAACTTGGTTTTTATAGTAATCTATTTCTATTCAAAAATTCCTTCTACAGAAGCATTACAGAATTTACATTTCTTTTTTTCTACATTGTTTGAAATAATGTTAAATAAATTTCTTCTGATTAATACTTGGTTGCATTTTGAACAAAAAGTAGTGTCGTACTCGTCGCTAGGAATGTTTCCTATGTAAACATGTTTTAAACCTGCATTTTTTGCAATGTGATAAGCTTCTTCAAGTTTTTTAGGTGAAGTTGGCTCAACATGATTCATTTTGTATTTTGGAAAGAATCTTGAAAAATGAAGTGGGACTGAATCATTAATATTATTTTTAATCCACTCGCACATTTCTTTAATCATTTTACGATCATCATTTAATCCGGGAATTATTAGATTTGTGATTTCAATCCAAACTCCTCTTTTGTATAATGTGTAAATAGTATTTAGAACTGGATCTAAATGTCCTCCTGTAACTTTTTGATATGTTTTGTCGTCGAAAAATTTAAGATCTATGTTTACCGCATCAATATATTTGTAGAGTTTTTTTAAAGGTTTTGGATTAATGTATCCATTTGTAATTATTACATTTTTTATTCCAGCAGTTTTTGCAAGCTTTGCAGTGTCAAGAATAAACTCATAAAAAATAGTTGGCTCGACGTAAGTGTAAGCAATAGATTGGCAATTATGTTTTTTTGCAAGATCAACAACTTCTTGAGGAGTTACTTTTTTTGTACCACTAGGATCGTCACCTTTTTGAGAAATATCCCAATTTTGGCAAAATAAACATTTAAAATTACATCCTTTAGTCGAGATTGAGAATGATTCAGATCCTGGTAAGAAATGATAGAATGGTTTTTTTTCAATAGGATCAGAACTTGTTGCAACTAATTTTCCATAAACTGTAGAAAATAAAAGTCCTTCTTCGTTCTTTCTAGCTTTACAAATTCCTGTTTTTCCTTCAGGGATTGTGCATTCATTAGGGCAAAGTCTGCACTGAACAACTCTTCCCTCTTTTTTATCATAGAACTGAGCCTCTTTCATTGTGTTATATGGATGTTGAAGGAGTATTTAAAGTTTTAGTAGTATGCTGTAGTAATATTAAGATTAAGAGAAGTTTTTGCGTAGCAAAAATTTGGATGGAGCCTGCAAGGCGGAATATCTAAATCCTTGTTATACGTTTTTTCTGCAAGAAAAAAAGCCAAAGGCTCCGTAATTTTGAGAGGCCGTACTTTATTTATGTATTTTAAGATATTCTTCAAGGGCAATAACATGGCTACATAATTTATTGCCTCGGAAGAATTCACAATTGCAAATCCACCCTTCTTTTTGTTTTGTTAAGTTTCTAATGCCATGATTTGTCGTAATACTCACTTTATCTTGATTTATTGAAAATCTTTTGGGATCAGAAATATACCTCTTTGCCTTTGAGATTTTTCTTAATAAAGTTTCAAGATATTTTTCTCTTTCATCACGATTTTCTTCAGTTATTTCGATTAGAAAAATATCTTTTCTTTTTTTGATATTCTCCATAAAATTATCACTATAAATTTTTGATAAAGTAGCAATACAAGTATTGGAAGAATTAAGATATTTTTCTACAAGTACTTTAAATTTTTCAGAAAATAGTTCCATTTGTCCAATCTCATCAAGAAAAAGAAAATCATTGCTATTGAAATCTTCAACTTTAGGGATGATTAAATTTAGATTTTCAATATCTACAAAATATCTTGAAACTTTAAAGTTGGTTTTGAAATTTATATTTGCAAGTATGGATTTTTCTCCAGTATTGGTTTCTATTTCAAAACCTATTCTTTCACCATCTTTGCGAACTTCATTAGTAACAAAACCAACTTTTTTGTCAAAGTTAGCAATCAGTTTCTTTAGAAGGGTGGATTTGCCACTTCTTGGCATACCTGTGATTAGAATATTTTTTCTCATGTTATCTGAAAATACATTTACTTATATAAAACTTTTTAGGCCTCTCAAAATTATTGAATATAACTTGGGAATTAAGAGAGGTTTGTGGAGCGAAGCGGAGCAAATCTCCCCGTAGGGCGAGGAACGCAGGAAAAAACCTTAAGTTTTTTCCGAGTACCGGAGTTTTAATTCCTGTTCTGCGTAGCTTTTTAAAAAAGAAGTTCTGAGC
>JABJCP010000007.1 GCA_018668595.1 Candidatus Woesearchaeota archaeon | reverse complement strand
GATAAAGATGGGAAAGTTCAGGAAATTGTTGGTGAGATGTTAAGAGCGTATGAATTAACTCAATGTTTAAACTTAGAAAAAGCATTAAGGAAATATAAGTAGAAAATTAAATTAAAATGAAACCTGAAGAAGAAAAACGAATAGAGAATGAAGAATCAGTGACTGAAATGGATCTAGAAGCAAGAATAAAAGATGATTCTAAGTTTTTGAATGAAGTTAGTGTTTTTATTGCCAAATCAAATAGAAAAATTCCAAAAAAGTTTAAATACTTATTATCTTTTTCAAATAAAGTTGGATATCTTAATGGTGCTTGTGGAAAAGTTTTGGGTTTGGAGCTTCCTCTAAAAAAGATTATTTCTCTTCATTTATTAAATTTTATATCATATATGGACTTTAATGATTCTTCCTATGATTTTTTCGAGAATGATTGCTTTATGCAAGTTTCTCAAAAAAGTTATTTTGTTATAGATACTAATTATGAATGCTGTTCACCTCATGTTTTAAAAGATATAATCAAAAGAATTCATACAATAAAAGAATCATTACCGAATCTTGAAAAAGTTTTTAGAAATGAACTTGCTGCCGAACTTAGTTATGGTAAAATTAGAGAACACAGAATAAATGAAATCGATAAGGGATTTGAAGAATTAACTAAAATTGCTAATCAATATGATCTTGGTTTAATTAATCCTTCACAAACTGCAAAATGGAAAAATAAATTTCAAACAAAACCATTTTTGTCACATGCAGAAGTTGGAGTTTTAAAATATGAATTTAGTGAATTTGCACTTCCAAAAAGAGTAAATATATCTGTTAAAATAAAATATAATCCTGATGCAGATGGTTACAAAAGAGGAGAAGCAATGAACCTTATTTACAAAACCAATGCAAAGAAAATAAAAAATAAAAAAGGCTTGATTGAGACTTTGAAATCAATATCGGAACATGATCCATATATTAATGTAAAAGAAATTGCAAATAAAATGATTAGTAATTATGAAAAGTTTGGAGTTGTAAATCCTGGACAAGAATTGCAGGATATGGTAAATGTTTGAGACGAGAAAACTAAAATGATACCAGACGAACAAACACAAAATGAGACTAGTGTTGACTTAGAAGAGAGAATACAATCTGATGCTGATTTTTTATCTGAAGTCAAAAAAAGTCTTGAATTAGTTCAAAGACCAGTTCCTAAACAGTTAAATTACTTGACTATATTTCACAATAAATTGAAATTTATTAAGGGTTTTCTAGATTATTCTAAAAAACAAGATTTTGCTTATTCAAGTATTGATTTTTATTTAATTGAAAAACTCGATTTGTCTCCTGCTCTTGGAAATAAGATTTATGATTTTCATTCTTTAGAAACAAGACGTTTTGATGAATTAAATGGTTTTGTAAATCATAGTCTTGCTAGGGGTGATTCTAATATTTTATCTTTACAAGATTTACTTTCTGTTCACAAAGATGATGCTCAACGAGTATCCACTTTAATGTTACAAGATTCATTAAAAAGATTATTAAAATCTCCTTGGTATTCACTTAAATTATTCTTTGTATTTGAACTATCTCATGAAAGCATATATTTTGATTCTTTGAAGGTCAGAGCAAAACGAATTAATGAAGGATATGAAACAATAATTGAAACTTCTAAGTTATATGATCTTGAAGTTGAAAATCTTTTGATACAAACCCACCGAATTGAACTTATTAGCAAATATAGATCTTTAAAACCATTCTTGTCGCATAATGAAGTTGAACTAATACGAAAAGATTATGCAGAATATATTTTAACTGATAAAGTTAAAATTTCAGTAAAAATGAAATACAATCCAAAAGAGCATTCGAGTAAACGATATGATTCATTGCTGCAAATTTATAAAACTAATGCAAAGAAAATAAAAAATAAAGAAGAGTTAATTAAAACACTAAAATCAATACAAGAACACGATTTGTATGAGCCAACTCAAATTTGTTTGAATACTATGATAACTAATTATGAAAAGTTTGGACATGTAAATCCTGGACAAGAATTACAAGATATGGTTAATGTTTGATGAATTATTATATTATTTTCATTTATATAAGATTAACAAAACCTTTTTAAATGCATAATGTATAATTAAGGTTGTTGTTGAGTGAATTTTGTATATTTTGTATATATTAAATTAAAGAGGTGTGGAGGCGTAATTTATGAGTGCTTTAGAAAACACACTAGATCAAAGACTAAACGAAGCATATACTGCTTTGAGTATATCGGATGAACAAAGGTTCAGACTAGAAACATATTCAAACTTAGTAAAAATAAAAGATATTCCTTCTTATTATCATAGTGTTAGGTGTGCACTTCATGGAATCAAAATTGCAGAATTATTATACTTAGATCCAAAAGCAATGTTTTATGCAGGACTACTTCATGATGTTGGAAAATCATTAGTTGATTCTGAAACTCTAAAAAAAACAGAAGGATTTGATTCAAAAGATATGGTGAAAATGAAACTTCATGTCAAAAGAGGATATGAAATGTTAAAAGATACTCATCCATTCAGTGCAGAAATAATTGCAAGACATCATATTTATTCAAGAGCAGGATATCCAAAACAAATTCCAAAAGCAGAAATAGGATTCTCAACTAATTCTTGGGTTTTGATTCATTCATACAGCAGATTATTGAGTATTATTGATTTTTATGATGCTGCAAGTACAAGAGAAAATGATAAGTTTGGAGAAAAAAGATTACCAACTGCAGATGAAGTAAAAGACTTACTAATAAAAGTAAATCCAGATCAACAAAGAAGAATAGAAGCATTTTATGATAAAGAAATATTTGGAAAATCCATTGAAGATATGTTTGGAGTAAAAACAGAAGTTGGAGATATGGTGGCACTTGATAAATTAGTATTTTGTCAAAAAAATTCATACACACTTCCAGAAAGAATTGGAAAATATGTAATGCTCTGCGCAGTACTAGAACCAATACCTGATAAAGAGGGATGTACGACGAGATTTGTTGATATAAAACCATCAAAAGCATTAAAATATTTTTTAGCAGGAGGAGTAAATATAGGACCTCCATTTATGAGACTTGCAGCATACTTAGAAAGAAGTAAAACAGTAAAGGGGAGTTACAGATTTGCAAAAGATGCACAAATAGCAAGCAAAGATTTGCGAATGGGTGGAAAAATAAATCAAGGAATAATAGAATTTATTACACCATTAGTTAATGCTTGTGTATTACTTGATCCAGAAAGAAAAGAAAATCCTGCAGATATGTTTAAAAAAGCAACAGAGTTATTGCACGAAACACATGAAGAAGATGTAACAAATTTAATTGGTTTGAAAAAGATTGGAAACGAACAAAGTAATGTAACTCATAAATATCCTGTAAGAGAACACGACGCGAAAACAGTATTTGAATATTATGAAAAAGAATTAGAAATAGAACAAGAAGAAAATAACAGTAGTACAAGTATTGGACACAATTTACAATTTGTAAATGGCTTTCAAGATATAAAATTAGGATTTGAAACATTTATGAACAGCAAAACAAAACAATTTGAAGGAAGACTAAATGAAGCATACAAATCAATATATGCAAAAGAAGGAAATGAAAATTTAGGAGTTGGACTCGTCGCTGATTTTAGCGCAGCGTTATTATTTATGGCACTGCGATACGCAAATGAAGAAATAATTGTTTGATTATTATAATTTAGTAATTTTTATGGTTTTTTAATTTTTTAATTTGATATTTAATTATTAGTTATTATTATTATTATTGT
>JABJCP010000006.1 GCA_018668595.1 Candidatus Woesearchaeota archaeon | reverse complement strand
TCATCCCAATCATTATTTTTAAAAATAAAATAACTCCTGCAACAAACATTAAAAGTCCAATATTCAATTTTCTTTTCTTAGACTGTGGTTTATATTGATCTAACATTCCAATTTTATATGCTTCTGATAATGCTATCATTTATTTCGCCTCTTTGTAATTTTAATTAATATTTAACAATTAATAATTTCTTACTCAATAGAAGTTACATCAAGATTAAATAAAACTATTTCTTAAATTTTTGGGAAAATACGCAATATTTAAATATAATTTAAGCTTTTAAACCATTTATGGCAGAATCTTTCAAACTGGATAAAAAAGACATTAAGATAATCCACAGTCTTTGCAAAAACAGCAGACAAAGTTTTTCGCATATAGCATCAGTTGTAGGCTTAAGTAAAAACTCAGTCTCATACAGAGTAGATAGACTACTAAAAAACAAAATAATCCATTCATTTAACACAACTGTAAATATTGGAGCTTTAGGTTACTACACATATAATGTTTTAATTAAACTAAGAGCATCTCCTGAGGAAGAAAAACAAGTGCATGATTTTCTTGCTGAATTTCCATTTACAGATTGGCTTGCAACATTATCTGGTTCATGGGACATTCTCTTGGAATTGGTTGTAAAAGATACAGATCATTTTGAACAAATACTCGATAAAATATTTGAAGCAGTAGGAGATAAAATTGAAGTTTACAAAACATTTATCAGCAGATATGTTTACAAAGTGTTGCCTATAGCCCAAGATTTTTTTGGAGATATTAAACTTTCTGAACAAGAAACTGATCGAGAACAAGGCATAATATCTATTGACAAAACTGATGCGAAACTTCTTAGCATTATTAGTGCTGATGCACTAATTCCTGTTTACAAATTAGGAGAGAAATTAAATCTTTCATCTGATGCAGTAACATATCGTATAAAAAAACTAAAAAAATCAGGAATCATAGCAAAATTTGCTCCAACATTTAATATAGAAAATTTGGGTTATTCAGAATACTTAATTATGATATCTCTTAGAAATCCTAAAAAAGAAGATTTCAAAAAATTAAAGTCTCATATTGTTCTAAATAAAAATATTCAATATGCAGTTTTAGGAAGTACTAGTTATGAAATATTAATGACTGCTCAAGTAAAAAATCCAATAGAGCTTGACCACTTACTAAAAGATTTAAAAAATTCATTTTTCAATATTATCAACACTACAGAGTTTTTTTTAATAACAGATCATCCTCAATTTAACTTATTTCCTTCAGGTCTTGTAAATCATTTATTTATCAATAAATAGTCGTTAATAGCAGTTCAGTTCATACTAAGTTCGAACTGAAGATACAAATTATTAAATTTATTAATAAAATATATAAAGAATAATCTAAATCAAAATAATAAAATGACAGAACTAATTAAAATTCAAGAAAAATGGCAGAAGCGTTGGGCAGACGCAAAAATATTTGAAGCAAATCCTATTAAAGATAAACCTAAGTTTTTTCTCACATTTCCTTACCCTTACATCAATGCGTATCCTCACATTGGCCATCTTTATACTTTGATGAGAATCGAAGCATTTGCAAGATACAAAAGATTAAGGGGATTCAATGTTTTATTTCCTCAAGGTTGGCACGCAACAGGAAGTCCTATTGTTAATGCTGCAAAGAGAGTAAAAAATAGAGAAGAAAAACAAATTAAAATTATGAAAGATATGGGTTTTGATGATGCTCAAATTTCTAAATTCGAGGATCCGTCTTATTGGATTGAGTTTTTCCAACCAGAGTTCAAAAAAGATTGGGAACTTATGGGCATGAGTGTTGACTGGAGAAGAGAATTTGTTACAACAAGTATTAATCCACATTATGATAAATTTATTAGTTGGCAATTTAATAAATTAAAAGAAAAAGATTATGTCATTAAGGGTAAATTTCCTGTTGTGTGGTGTCCGACTTGTAAAAATGCAGTTGGTGATCATTCAAGATCAGAAGGTGAAGGAGAAACCACTCAAGAATTTTGTCTATTCAAATTTAAATTAGATGATGGTAGAAATATTCTTACTGCAACTCTGCGTCATGATACTGTTTTGGGAATTACTAATGTTTATGTAAACCCAGAAATTGATTATGTTGAAATAAAAACAAATGGTGAATCTTGGATTGTTGGGGAGCCAATGATTAAAAAACTTGAAGATCAGAATTATGAACTTGAAGTAATAGGTAAGGTTAATGGATTATCTTTGGTAGGCCAAAAAGTAGAATCATTTGGTGGGAAAAAAATTCTTGTTCTTCCTGCATCTTTTTTAGATCCTAATTATGGAACTGGACTAGTTCATTCAGTTCCGTCAGATTCTGCAGATGATTTGATTGCATTACAAGATCTGCAAAAAGACGATGAGTTAATTGCAAAATACAATTTAGATTCAAATGAAGTTAAGTCAATTAAACCTATTGAGATTTTTGACACTCCGGAAATTGGTGGAAACTCAGCTCAGCATTTTTTAGATAAGTATGAAGTTAAGTCTCAGAATGATTGGGGCAAGTTAGAAAAAATAAAAAAAGAACTTTACAAATTAACATTTACAAAATCTACTTTTGGTTCACTTTACAAAGAGGGTTTTTCTGAGAACTTGGAGGGTATGTCTATTCCTCAAGGTCAGGAAATAATTAAGCGCGAACTTTTAGAGCAAGGCATTATCGAGAATTTTTATGAACTTACTGGCAAGGTTGTTTGTCGTTGTTTAACAAACTGCGCAGTCAAGATTGTTTCAGATCAATGGTTTCTTGATTATGCAAATCCCGAATGGAAAAAGTTAACTCATAGAGCTCTTGACAATCTTAAGCTTTATCCTGAAAAAGCAAGACCTCAATTCAATCATGTTATTGATTGGCTTCATGAGTGGGCGTGTACTCGAGAGGAAGGATTAGGAACTAAGCTTCCTTGGGATGGCAAATGGTTAATCGAGAGTTTATCTGATAGTACTCTTTATTTGGCATACTATACAATTGTTCATATTCTTGAAAAGTTACCAGTGGATCAAATCAATGATGAATTATTTGATTATCTATTTTTAGGATTAGGGGACAAACCAAAATTAAATTGCATTGATGATGCGCAACTTGATGAGATGAAAGAAAATTTCAATTATTTTTTCCCTTGTGATTTTCGTAATAGTGGAAAAGATCTTATTCAAAACCATCTTACATTTTACTTGTTTAATCACGCGGCTATTTTTCCAGAAGATAAATGGCCGTCAGGTATTGGAGTTAATGGCTGGGTAACCGTTGATGGTCAAAAGATGAGTAAAAGTTTAGGAAACATGATTCCTGTAAGAGAAATGGCCAAGGAGTTTTCAGCTGATGTTTCAAGAATGACTATTCTTTCAGGAGGAGAAAGTCTTGATGATCCAAATTGGGACACCGAATTTGCAAAATCTATGATGAATAAACTTTCTCAATTACAAGAGCTTTGCACATCTAATTATGATAAGGGTCATGACGATACTCAAACTATTGATATTTGGGCAGATTCTCAATTTAATAGAATTCTACTGCGTGCTACAGAATGTATGGAAGAGACTTTATTCCGATCTGCAATTCAAGAGTGTTTTTTCTCACTTCAAAGATTGATTAAACAGTACTTGCACAAATCATCTAGCAATCCAAATAAAAAATTAATTAATCAGTTTATTGAAGCCCAATTAATTATGCTCACTCCTTTCGCTCCGCATATTTGTGAAGAGGTTTGGGAAGCATTAGGAAAAAATAATGATTCGAGCAAAAAAGATTTTATTTCTTTAGCAAAATGGCCTGAAGCAGACGAATCAAAAATAAACTTAGATGTCGAATTTCAAGTTGAGATGTCTCATAATTTATTTTCAGATATTAATTCTGTTCTTGAGCTTGCAAAAATTAGTGAACCAAAAAAGATCACTATCTTTATTTCACTTGATTGGAAATATGATTTCTTTTCAATGATTAAAGAGTTGTTTGAAGAAACTAGAAATCCTGGAGAGATTCTAAAAAAGATTATGGGCACTGACTTAAAGCAGCATGGTAAAGAAATTTCTAAAATGGTTCCAATGCTAGTCAAAGATCCGTCAAAGATTCCAACAAACATTTTAGATTCTCAAAAAGAATTAGATGCAGTAGATCAAAATAAAGAGTTCATTAAAGCAGAATTCAAATGCGACATTGAAATAATCAAAGCAAAGGATTCACAGCATCCAAAAGCAGGCAAAGCAATGCCTGGTAAACCTGCAATTGTAGTTGAGTAATTATAACTTACAAATACAATTTCCGCAGCACTGCATTGGTATACAGTTGAACACTGGGTGTTCAATTTGTTCGAGTTTTGCTCGATATTGTCAGCGACAAGTGAAACGAGGAGCGGATGTGGTGCGAGAGCAAGCCCGATTCATGCAGGGCTTGCGACGTGAGGTCATACGCCATAGGCGATGATATTCTGCCGTAGTGCTGCAAAAATTAAATTCCAATCAGACAAATATTTTCTGCCGCAGTAATGTAAAAAGAAAACCCCTATTCTAAACTTATCTCAAATTAGTACCTGTTGCCTTCCAAAATAAATCAAATATCATTCTTTGAGTATCTGCAATTGCTTTATTATCTATGATTATTCCGGTTGGTTCTCCGTCAAGCGATAGAATTGCAACTTTATTTCCATAAATGTTTGTTGTTGTTGGAAAATCCATTTCTTTAGGCAGTAATCTTGTTTCTCTCAAACATTCACTATCTTTCTTTTGAACCTCTATTCCTTCTTTAGACATTTCAGTAATAACTTTAGCACGAATTTTTGCTTTAATTCTTCTCTTAATATAACTTGGAAAATAAAAGTTTAAAAGTTTTATTTGTTTTTTTGTCGAACCATAAATTAATAGTTCTTGTTTTGATCGCAAGATATCATCTAATATTGTTTTGATGCCTTGCTTTCCTTCATATACTTCTATTTTAGGTTTATCAGAGGTTTGTTTATAAATTTCTTTTAGATCTGGAAGAATATCATTTATTTTTGCTTGTTTTTCTTTTAAAATGTTAATTAATTTATCAGGCTCTGCAGGTTCAAAATATTGTTTGCCAGATTTTATTACATAAGATACTAATCCTTTTTCTTTTAGAGATTTTAGTATTTCATAGGTGTATGTACGGTATGTGCCTGCTTTACGCGATATCTCTTGAACTAATGACGTACCTAAATTTAGCAGTGCGAGATAAACTTGCGTTTCTTTGTTTGTTAAACCAAACTCTTTTAGTGCGTTTTTCATGTTTTCAGCCATTTCAGAGCCTAAGAAGCTAGAATTACTATTTAAACTTTTCTATTTTGTCGTTAATAATCTGACAACATAACTTCGAATTGAGAATTCAAGGCACTCGTCTAAGCTGCCTCACTAAATAACTTTCTTTGTCTTCTTTTACTTCTTTTTCTTTTTGTTTACATTTATACTCTTTTTCATACTTATCTTCTTCAATTGGTATTGCAGGTTTGTCAGCATCGTTCACATCACCTTTTGCCCCTCCATCTTTAGTTCCACCAATTGTTTCTGGTTTTTGTTTATCAAGATCTAGAACCTCTGGTTTTTTCTCATCAACACCAATCATACTACATTTATCTTTTATTTTTTCCTGCGCTTGATTCATATCTGGTTCTGCTAATTGTTTTGGATTCCATAAAAAATTAAGTCCATCATCAGGATTTCGTGCAAGTATATTTATCACAAGTCTTTGTTCATCTTCATTAAATAAACTGCCAGTGTCAAATAATATATTTGTTCCGCCTGGTTGAAGATTTTCAAAAAGAGCTGTGCTCGCAAAACTAGCAGTATAAAAAAGATGTTCTATTTCTTTGTTAGGTATTTTTTCAAAACAAGGATATTTCTTTTTAGTAAGAATTTGTATGTGTCCTTTTACTGCAGGTTTTTCAGGAATAACTGCTACAACTAGATCATCTTCATACAGTTTTTCTCCTTTAATTTCATCACTCATTTTTCTATTGTTTAATTAATAACATGATTTAAAATAATCCTGATATAGCGTCGAGATCAGATCCTTTTTTCTCTCCACCCGATCCACTATTTGATGTAGGGGATTTTTTAGAATCATCATCTTTTTTTGCATCAGTTCCTGCTGATTTTGGTTCTGGTTTTTCACCTTTAACTAATGCAATTATTTCATCAATATCTACATTTGCAAATAAATCTTTAAGTTGCGGATGTGTTGGAACCATTTTTTTGAATTCATCAGAATTTGTAATTATGAGTTGCTTTAGTTGAGCATTTTGTTCTATTACTTGTAGTAATTGTTCTTTTGTAATTTTTTGAGGCATTCCGCCAGCTCCAGCGCCCGCTGCTCCTGCCGCTCCAGCAGCATTTGGATCTGCTTCTTTATATCCTAATGCAGTTAAGTTTTTCTCAAGCATAGCATTTAGTATTGCTTTTACTTTTCCAACTACTTCTTGTTTATCTGCATCACTCACTTCATTTTCAGGAACTTCAAAGTTTTCGAGTCCATCTCCTCCTTCTCGAGGAACAATATGCAACATAAAGTGTGCTACTTGTTGTCCTGCAGCTCCGCCATTTGCAATAAAGACTGTTGTGTATTCGCATAAGAATGCATCTTTCATTGCTTTAGAAATTTCTTTTGCCTTCACAACCATATGTTTAAATGTTTCTGGTGGAATTATTGGCATTATGAAATAATGTTCTTTTGGAATTATTATCACATGACCTTTTGTACTTGGTCGTATATCTAGTAAAGCAAGTATCATATCATCTTCATACACTTTTTTTGAAGGTATTTTTCCAGCAACTATTTGACAGAATGGACATTGAGCTTTCTGCTGTTCAAGCGCTTGTTGTTGTTCTGATGACATTTCCATATTACAGAATAAGCAAAAAACTGATTATAATAAATGTTTCTATATCTTATCAATTATACTTTGGTACAACTAACAAATATGGATTTATTGGATTTGGAACATGTGCTATTTTACAATCTTCAAATTCGTGAACCTTGCATAGTCCTTTGGGTATTTGGACTGAATTTCCAACAACAACTATTTGTCGATCTCCAATATCTCTTTTTGCGTTTAATTTTTCCGCACCATACGCACTATCGTGACCACATCTTTTTCCATTCATATTTTTCTCATGAGTTTTTGCATCTGTTACTTGCAATTCTAATGTTAATCCTCTCATTATAGGATTTCCATTTTCATAAACCATGTTAAAATGTCTTGCATGATATCCATTTGACTTATGGTGGTGTTTATGGTATAGGATTTGAAAATAGGGCAATTCTCTTAATTTCTCCTCGACACTTGGCACATCTTCTGGAGTTTTTGCAATGAGTTGCATTCCATAAACATCTCTTATTAATAATTTATGAGAATCATATAATTCACAGTCTCTTCCAAACTCTGCAATTTGTCTTCCTATTTTTTCACCGCCTAAACTGCAAGGATGTTTTACTCTTGCACGTACTCCGACTAATAGTCCATCAGAACTAGTATTTTCATAGAAATTTACTTTGCCATCACAAACTACATAATGGGGCATATTATGGTGTTCCCAGCTATGTTCATTTTCAGGCATTAATTCTAATAAAATTTTATTAACTATTTCTTGTAAGTATGCTGGATTTCTTTCTGCAATAATTATTTTTTTAGCAGGATGTAATATTTGGGTGTGCGTTACTTTATCCGCTCTTGAAATAATATCAACTATTTGATTTGTACGTAGAGTATTCATATTACTAACAATCTCAACTCTAGCTTTGCCTCGTTCGTTTTTCCCTTCCATATATCTCTCAACTCAGGATGCGTTTAGTGTTTAATTCTCTAAACCTAAATAAACTGCTCAAGGACGTAGTTACAAGAATAAGATTTTATGTGTGCTTGCAACAAGTCCTTTCAATTGTTTTCAGGGACCTTGTCTCAGCGCACAAACACACGTTTAATCGCAAACGAAAGTAGGTCGTAGTCTCTTCTGTGTGTGATTGTACACAGTCCCTGTTTATTTTCACTAACTTTCATTCACTATTTATTAGGCGTTACTCGTATTTAAATGTTTTGTTTTTACTTTAAACTATTATATAAAATTTATAAAAAAAGTCTGCTTTTTACGAAAATATTACACATTTTTCTTTATTTTATTCATTTTAGTTAGATAATGGATTGCTATTTCATTTAGAAAAAAAGCGGCAGGCACACCTCAGATGGACACTAACAAAACTCATCGGAGGATCTCAATTTTTTCTCAATTCCGCTACCCCTGAAGCACCAATTCATACAGTTAGTGCTGCACTGTTCCCAGTCTGACACGGTTCTCATATGAGTCAGTCCACAGGGACAGAATATCACTGTCCAAATCAAGGCCAATAAATCTTGAAAATGCCTCTCCAAAGCTTCAACTCCACCATAAAGCCCGTTTGTGGTTACAAGGAAGGGCTAACTCCCCAATCTAGCCTGCCATTAATACCTATTTTTCTCTTTCTTTTTAAATATTTTTCTTTATTGCACCCATTTTGAAGAATAAGCTAACAATTATTCCTATTTTCCAATGTCAAAACAAATTTATATACTAATACGTTCAGAAAATAAACTATGAATTCATTAATAACATTTCTAGGTACTGGAGGTGGACGCAATGTTGTTGCATCTCAAGAATTAGCAACAGGAGGAATAGTTCTTAATCTTAACAATACTCAGTTTCATTTAGATCCAGGACCTGGTTCTGCAGCATATGCAAGAAAATATAAAATTGATTACAAAAAAACATCTGTTATTCTGGCGTCTCACCATCATATTGATCATGCAAATGATGTTAATTTGGTGATTGATGCTATTACTAATGGGAGAATTAAAAAAAAAGGGCATTATATTTGTAATCAAAACGCACAGGATAATGTTCTCACAAAATATCATAAAGATGCATTAGAAAAAATATCTGTGTTAAACAAAAAGTCAAAACCTATTTTGATTGATGGAGTGAAAATTTCTGCTACAGAAACTAAAAATCACGACGAGGGAATTGGATTTAAATTCAAAACTGCAAATTTTTGCATCGGTTATATTTCAGATACGGCATATTCTTCTGCAATTGCAAATCAATTTAAAGGGTGTAATGTATTGATTATTAATAATGGAGCACCTTTCAAAAAAAAGTTTAAACAACATTTCTCGTCAGAAGATTCAGTTAATACTATCAAAAAAATTAAGCCAAAATTAGCTATCCTGACTCACTTTGGGAATTCAATGATTCAAGCTAAACCAATTTATGAAGCAAGAGAGATTCAAAAACAAACAGGAACTCAGGTTGTCGCAGCTTATGATGGTATGATTTTAGATTTAGGAAATTATTCTATTGAAGAAGATCAAAAAAGTTTAGGAGAATATTAATTAATAAAAATGGTTCACGACACTCACGCAACACACCATATTCATCGTCGTAAAAGACTTCATGTAAATCATGAAAAATATCCTCATCCCAATAAATTAAAAAATTTTATGGATAAAGCAGTTTATGCTACAGGCATAATTGGACCTATAATGACTTTCCCCCAATTAGTTAAAATTTGGATTCATCAAAACGCATCAGGAATTTCCGTAATTTCTTGGATCACATATTTACTAACTGCAGTTGTTTGGTTAATTTATGGAATCATTCACAAAGAAAAACCAATCATTTTAACATATTCTATTTGGATAATTTTAGATATGTTTATAGTCATTGGAATTCTTATTTATGGTGGTTAAGAAATTATAGAATTAAATAATTTAAAAGAATTATTGCTTTAGATTTTAATGTTCATTTCTCAAAACAGTAACAAAACCAATCCATATCCTACTAAACATCCTGCGCTAATAAATGGCATTGCAGGGTAGAATTTTTCTTTCTGCGCATAATAAAGTAACAAAAAGAGTGCAACTGCACAAGCAAGTGGAATAAGCAGTACTTGCCAAAACAGATATGCTTTCATAACAACACCTGCGAAGATAAGAGGGAATCCTATATCTCCACCACCGAGAATTGCAGTTCGTATTCCTTTTTCTTTAATAACCTTGCTTGCTTTTTTACTTTCTTTTTTAGAACTTGTTTTTTTCTCGTCAACATTTACCTTTTTAGTTTTTCCAGTACTTCTAAATTTAAATAATTCTTTCAAACTATAAGGTATGCTGAGTCCTGCAAATAGTTTTGATTCTGTTTGAAACTTTGCCATTTTTACCATGTGTTTACTTTTCCAAACAGCATACATATCATATAAAGATATCAAAATCAAAAGAGCCACTGCTGCAAATACATCCATTATTGGAACAAATATTGCTGCAAGTCCTCCATAAATAAATATTTCGGTAAGATTATGAATAAAAAAGTTTGGCTTAAATATTTTTATGAGTGCTAGTATAATTGCAAGTCCTATAGCAACATATTGATGAACAAATCCTGTGAATGCAACAGTCAAACAAACTATTACTGCGAGTAAGAACCATAATTTCCACAGCTTCATTGTTTTAAATCTGATCATAATTAATATCAGAATAGTTGCAATAATAACTGCAACTAGAATATAAATAAATGAATAACTTTCTTCAACCTCTGGTCGATCTAAACCAATAGGTAGTCCTGAATACGTTACATTAATAACTTTTCCAGTTTCAGGATCAACTATTTTTTCAGAAACATATTGATCCACGATGCATAGACCTACAACTTGTGCTAATAAAAAAACTGCAACCAGAATTAATGTCGTTCTTACATCATGTTTCATATTTTCAAAATATTTTGATTAATTATATAAATCATTCGATTTTACTTATTCGTATCAACATGAAACTTGTCCACCATATAACTTTATCAGTGTTCTCAAAAGAACATGAAGATCACGCAAAGCTTGCAGATGCTTTGGCTAAACTTGTTCCGTTTAACATAACAGAACAAAAAATAGAACTTGAAAAACAGATAGCTATTGGTTTTAATGAATCTAAAATTCGGATTTTTAAAATATTACTAAAAACTCAGCGTCACACAAATAGTTTTCTTAACTTTCTAAAAGAATCATTAACTAAAGATCAAAAAAAAGTATTACTCGTTCAGATTGATTCAAGATTAGACCCAGAAAATGTTTTTTTTATTAGGTTTGATAAAAGCAATTGGCTAAATAACCAAGAGCTTACTCTTGTGGATGGAGGGAATTGTTTTCATGTCAAGATGTCTATTGCAACATTTCCTAGTTCTAGAGAAAAAGCAAAAGAAGTTGTTAAAAATTTGTTTCATATTTGACTTAAATTTTTTTAAGTCTGTTTTAGAGGAAAAGTTTAAATATTCATTCTGTTTTTTATTATGTTATGGACATTATAAAAAGAGGTTTAATTTTTTTATTAATATTTCTTTTATCTATTTTAGTTGTTAACGCAGGCACTGCAGAATATATTAAACCTTCAAATTTGCAAGTTTTTACTGTTGGAGATTTGATAGAGTTTGAGATTTCTGTTGATTTTGACATTAAAAAAGCATCATTAGGAATTAATTGTGAAGATGATTTTTCTTATTCATATTTCGAAAAAAAATCTTTTGATGAACCTGGAACAAAAGTATTCAAAACTACTTTCGACACTACTGGACGAAATCCTGGTATTTGCACATTTAATTCAGTTTTCTATAAATTTGAGGGTGCAACAGATATAGCAAATATTATAACTATTGCATTAGAAGATAATAATGAATTACCTCAGGGTCCTGTTAGTGTGGTAAGAGGACTTCCAGATTCTGCTTTTCCAGGAAGTTTTGTAGATGTATTTTTATCTGTGATTCCTCATGAATCTTTTACAGGTATAGTGGTCAGAGAGACAGTTCCTGATAATGTTTTTATGTCGAAGTATGGTGCTGGTAACGTCGAAGTAATTTTTGATGGTGTTTCTTTATTAAAATATTTATTTATGTCTGCTAATGATGTTAATAATGCTGTTGTTTTTTACACGTTAAAGTTGCCTAATGATTTACCTTCAGGATCAGAATTAACTTTTAATGGAGATTGGGTGATTTTAGAAAACGAAGGAGAAATTATTGGTGATCAAACTATAACTATTGAAGGTTTTAAAATTCCTTCATGTCCTATAAATGATATTGAATTATTAGAGTATGTTGATAAATGGTCTAAACTGGAGCTTAGTCAAAACGAAGCTGAAAACGATGAGATAATGATGCAAATTATAGAGGTGTGGAAAACTTGCTAGGTAAACTATTTAATTGGATAATTTTAGTTGTGTGTTTATCTACTTTAGTTTTAGCAATTCCTGTTGAAGTAACTAGGGAAATTTCTAATGATATTTTACCTGGAGAAACAGTAGATATCTCTTTAACTATTAATTTAAAAGAAGAGGTTTCATCGGTTATAGTTACTGAACTCATTCCCTCAGGTTGGGAATTAGTAGATTCAGTTCCTTCAGCAAATAAGTTTCCAGATAATAAAATAAAATGGTTAGTTTATGGTTCTTCATTAAAAGATGGATTAATTTTAAATTATGCTCTTAAAGCACCGGATTCATTTAGCAGCGAACAGGAACTAGAAGGTATTTGGAAAACGTTACACGACGAGAATTTTATTGGTGGAGAATATTTGATAAATCTTAAACAAGTTGAAGAACCTTTGATTGGACTGCAAGAAGATGATGAAGGATTCAATACAACTTATATGCTTTATATTTTTGGAGCAATTGTTTTAGTATTGCTTATTGTAATTATTGTTTTATTGGCAAAAAAGAAAAAGTAACTTTTTTTTTAACTTTCTTGTTTCCAGAGTTCTATAATTTCTTGAATTGCAGAATCATTATCTTCTTCTGTTTCACCTAATTTCCCTTCGCTCCAATCTTGTACTGCTTGTAATAATATTTGATCATTCATTTCTTCAGTTTGCTCTACAACCAACATGCAAATTCCATTCACACATCCGCCTTCACAATTTATTTCAGAAAGTTCATAATTAGGTCCTACAAAAGGAATTTTTGGTAAACAAGATAATTCATTCAAATCAGTTCCTATACATTTATCCCACGTTTCATTAGACAGTATTTTTCCTGTTTCAGTTCTATAACTATAATCTAGTTTTCCCTTTACGCTAGTGTTGATTCCTTTATCTGTATCTGCACAATAGCTTTCAGGCGATTCATCTAAATAATTACAAATATTATTTATGCAATACAAATTTTCTTCATATTCGCATTCATTATCTTTATATTTTAGATAGTTGCATGCGACTGTGTTGTTTGTTTCTTCAGCTTCTTGTTCTTCTTCATCTGCCTGACTTTCTTCATATTCAACGCATTTTCCAGTTTCACAAGAATCACAATCAAAAACATTTTTATTGTATTTTTCAATTTGAGTATCATCACAAATATATTCTTCAACTTGACAAGATTCGCATTCATCAATGATTACTAAATTGTCTAGGCAAGTGTCTTCAGATGATCCTTCAACAAACGCGCCAGTATCTGTTCTAAATAAGTAACTAATTGTTGTTTGAGTATTTGGATCATTTCCGTCAGGATCTGAACAATATTCTTCAGTCGAATCTAAATAAACGGTACAAATATTATTGATACAATATATGTTATTCAAAGCATCACATTCAGAGTCGCCATCAATCAAATAATTACAAGAATCGCCAGTTCTACCTGCGTTAACTAAACTAGTTAATAATAAAATTAAGCTTAGAAATACAATTATTCTTTTTAGAATACCTACCCTCTTTTTCATATTTATTATCCTATTACATATTTTATATATAAATTTTCCTTTTTATAAGAGGCAAATTTATATACCATTTCTATTTATCACATATTAAAATGGCAAATGAATTTGTAGTTAATCCCTGGGAAGTCAAAGGAGATATTGATTATGATAAATTAATCAAGGAATTCGGTCTTAAACCTTTGCAGAATCTTCCTGAAGAATTTTCGGATAATGTTCTTTTTAGTAGAGGCTTTGTTTTTGCACATAGAGATTTTAATAAAATTTTAGATTGTATAAAAGAAAAAGAGCCTTTTGTTATGATGACTGGTTTAATGCCTACAGGTAAGTTTCATTTAGGTCATATGATGGTGGCTCAACAAATGATTTTTTATCAGAATCTTGGTGCTAAAATTTATATTGCAGTCGCAGATATTGAAGCATATCATCAACGTCAACAATCTTTAGAAGATAGTAAAAAAATCGCAATTGATGAATACATTACAAATTATATAGCATTAGGACTTAAACCTGAAAATTGTGAAATTTATTTTCAAAGCAACCGTTCAGGAGATGGAAAAAAAGCAAGTGCTTTTTACAGATTACAAAATCAACTTGCACGCCACGCAACATTTAATGAATTCAAAGCAGTTTATGGAGATTTAACTCCTGGAAAAATTATAGCGTCGACACTTCAAGCTTCAGATATGCTTCACGCACAACTTCCTGAGTTCGAAGGGAAAATTCCGGTTGTAGTTCCAGTTGGTTCTGATCAGGATCCGCACATTAGAATCGCGCGTGATATGGCTAAGCGTTTTCCAGAATATCAATTTGATTCTCTTTGTTCTACTTATCATAAATTTATGCCTGGTCTTGGTAGTGGAAAAATGTCTGCGTCTGATCCTAATTCATTTATCGCATTAACAGATTCACCAAGCGAAGTAAAAAAGAAAATTAATAAGCATGCATTCTCAGGAGGGCGAGAAACTCTAGAAGAGCATAGAAAGTTGGGGGGTAATCCGGACATTGACGTTTCTTATCAATATTTAACATATTTTGAAGAAGACACACAAAAACTCAAACAAATTTATGATGACTACAAATCTGGAAAACTTCTTTCAGGAGAATTAAAAAAGATTTTAATAGATAAACTTTCAAATTTCTTAACTAAACATCAAGAGGCTAGAGAAAAAGCTAAAAATATGATTGCTAAATTCATTTAAACAGTTTAACATATATTTTTGTTTTTAATTCAACTCTTTTAATCAATTAACTTAAATTTAATAATGTTAACATTATTGCATTTTGCATGTGTAATCTATTTTCTGCTTGGTCAAAAACAACACTTTGTGATCCATCAATTACTTCTGCTGTTTGTTCCATTCCCCTCATAGCAGGTAAGCAGTT
>JABJCP010000025.1 GCA_018668595.1 Candidatus Woesearchaeota archaeon | reverse complement strand
GAAATCTGAGCAAAGGCGGAGACTCATTTTGACCTATGGTCAAAAAAATCACGACGAACGCCCTGCATACCTAGCAAATTAAAAATTTGCGAGGTCTCACAAATTCTTTGAATTTGAGAGCAATCGGGCGTTCTTACGCAAACACTCCAAGGCGTTTGCTCAGGGACATAGAGGATTTCATATTAGCCGCTTTTAAATAAGGATAAATTCTAATAAGTCTGAATTTATTACGCGTTTATATGGGTTTTTTACGAAAAGTTAGCATGTACATATCTGTAGGATAATTTATGTGTATTTATGCGTATGATAATTGGTGTTGATATTGAATGATAAAGTATTTAAAAGATTAAAGAACTAAGGTTTATTAAATTTAATTGAATTATGTTAATAGAATTGTATATTAAAATAGTTAATTAAAATAGTTAAGGTGATTTTTTATGGAACTTATGAATGCAAGAGGTGTGAGAGATTTTCCACCAGAAGAAAAAATAATACGTCAAAAAATTATTGATAATTTACGAAGAGTTTTTGAATTATATGGATTTGTGCCGCTTGAAACACCTATTATTGAAAGATTAGATGTTCTTTCAGCAAAATATGCAGGTGGAGCAGAGATACTAAAAGAAACATTTCAGTTAAGTGATCAAGGTGGTCGAGACCTTTGTCTTAGATATGACTTAACAGTTCCCATGTGTAGATTTGTAGGAATGAATCCTAACATGAAAATGCCATTTAAGAGATATCAAATCGGAAGAGTATATAGGGATGGTCCAATAAAACTTGGAAGATATAGAGAATTTTGGCAGTGTGATGTGGATGTAGTTGGAACAGAATCAATGCTTGCTGATGCACAATGTGTTCAAATTGTACAAAAGTTTTTCAAAGATGTTGATATGGATGTTGTTGTTGAAATAAACAGTAGAAAAATTCTTGATGGAATACTTGAAGCAGTAGGAATTGATCAAAATAAATGGATATCTGTAATACTAGAAATTGACAAACTCAAAAAAACAGGAATTGATTCAGTGATGGATTCAATAGAAAAATTAGGTGTTGGAGAAGATCAAACAATAAAATTAAAATCTATACTTTGTATAACTGGTTCAAATACTGAAAAAATAGAAATGCTCAAAAATTTTGCAAACAATGATAATATAAAATCAGGAATAGAACAAATTGAAGAATTAATTGGATATTTAGATGAGTCTAATGCAGTATTTAATATTGGACTTGCAAGAGGATTAAGTTATTACACGGATACTGTTTTTGAAGTATTCCTAACTAATGAAGTTATTAAGAAAACAGACGGGGAAGAAATAACCTTTTCATCTTCGCTATGTGGCGGAGGACGGTATAATAAAATTATTGGAGATTATATTGGAGGAGGAAAGGAATTTCCAGCAACAGGAATAAGCTTTGGAATAGAACCTATTATTGAAGTTATGAAGCTGCTTGGAAAATTTGAAATGAACCCAAGCACAACAACAGTTTTTATAATTCCAATTCAAACACAAAAAGAATGTGTAAAAATTGCAGAGCAAATAAGGAGTGCAGGAATAAATTGTGATCTTGATATTATGGGTAGAGGAATTTCAAAAAACTTAGGTTTTGCAAATTCAAATAAAATTCCTTATGTAGTTTTTGCAGGTCCTGATGAGATTAAACAAAATAAAGTTAAGTTGAGAGACATGGTAACTGGTGAAGAGGAAATGCTTAGTTTAAAAGAAGTTTGTGAGAAACTTAAATGAATTAGGTGGGCTAGCTATATTAGATATATTAGATAAATTAAGAAAATGAATTCAACTAAAACAATTATTGCTCAAGGCGCAGAAGCAATTATTTACTTAGATTCTAATTCTGATGATGGAAAAGTAATTATTAAAGATAGATTTGAGAAAACCTATCGTCATCCAGAACTTGATAGAAAACTAAGAAAATCTAGAACGCGACGAGAAGCAAAGGTTTTAGAAAAATTACAATCTCTTGGAATTCCCGCTCCAAAGTTAATTAAACTGGATGATAAAGAAATGAAAATTGAGATGGAGCAAATTCCTGGAAATAAAGTAAGAGATGTTTTTGAAGTTGATGAAAGCTACAAAAAGTTAAGTTTGGAAGTTGGTCAACTTGTCGCAATGATTCACAAAAATGGAATTATTCACGGGGATTTAACAACGTCTAATATGATTTTAAATTCTAAAGATAATAAAATTTATCTAATAGATTTTGGCTTGAGTTTTTTTTCTGAAAAAGAAGAAGATAAAGCAGTCGATATTCATTTATTAAAACAAGCATTAGAATCAAAACATTATAAAATCTTTGAAGATTGTTTTAAATTAGTTATTCAAGGATATAAAGAAAATAGTTCTGAATCTGATGCAAAAGCCGTGCTTGCGCGATTTGAAAAAGTAGAATTGCGTGGACGCTATAAGATGAAAAAATTAAAATAATAATAATTAACTTTGTTGTTATTAGTCTTGTAGATTAATCATGTCTCTTTTTGTTATGCGTTATTTTCTATTTTCATAAATTATCTAAAATTTATAACTTATCTAAATCTTCTGCAAAATAAGGTTTCCCTCTAACAAAAACAGCACTTATGCTACCATAAAAAGACATATTTTCAAAAGGAGACCAATTACATTTTGTTTTAAGATCTGTTTTGTTTATTTGAGTTAAATGTTTTGTAGAAAGAACAGTCAATGAAGCCAAATAACCTTTTTCGATTCTGCCAAGTTTAATGTCTGGACGGAATTTTCTTATGAATGATCCTGGGTTAATGCAACAACTTTTAATAATTTGAAAAATAGGAACTTTATTTCTAAGAAGCCAACCCACAATATTTCCATAAGTATCAAGATTGGGAACACCACTAATAAACTTCTTTTTTTCATCTAATGTGTGTGGTGCATGATCTGAAGCTAAGTAATCAATCCGACCTTCTTTGAATTTTTCTAATAAAAATAATCTATCCTCTATAGATCTTAGTGGAGGATTCATTTGAAGAAGCCAATCATAATCTTTGATCGCTTTTCTATTTTCCAAATCAAAAAATAAGTGATGCGGTGTAACTTCGCAAGTAATAGGGAGATTGTTTTCTTTTGCATCAATGATTAGTTCTAATCCTTTCTTTGTAGAAACATGACAAATATTTGCTTTAAAATCATATTTTTTGAGTAGACTAATAACTTTGCTAATTGCGTCAACTTCAACTAGTTCTGGACGATGAGAGTCATGAGAATCTTTTTGTTTAAAGTCGTTTAATAAATCCGAACTTTCGCAATGAAAACTAATATGTTTTCCTTTGTATTTTTTAATTGCAATCTCTATGTCTGAATCATTTTCAAAATATAAATTTCCGATACTGGGTCCCATAAATAATTTGTAAGGCGTGCGAATTTTTTCAAGTGGTTGTGTATTTGGACCAATACCTGCATAAAGAAGAACATCAACTAAAGAAGTATCTATTAATCTTTGTTTTTCTAAATAACTTTTATTTTCAGTTGGAGGGCGTGGATTATTAGGCATATCTGCAAAAGCTACAACACCGCCATTAATTGCAGCAAGAGAAGCAGAATAAAAATCTTCTTTATAATCTTGAGAATGACTTGGGTCTTCACGAGCATGAACATGAATATCTACAAAGCCTGGATAAATACAACCTTTTTTAAAAACATAATCTGGTTTTTGAAATAATTTTGTACCTTTTTCATTCACACTTTTAATAATTCCTGAACTGTCTATAATAATTTGAACATACCTAATTCCTTTTGCGAGAACGCAATCTCCTTCTATTATCATTTTCAGTCACATAAATAATCTAATGATTTAAGTTCTCCACTTTTAACTCTGTGTAGTTTGCCAAAATGGGAACTGTCTTTGATTAAATCATATCTTAACACTGGACCGTCGACACAAACGCGATAACCACTCATAGAACAAGCGCCGCATAAACCCACTGCACATTTCATGTAACGTTCTAGTGAAACAAATGTTTTGTTTGGTAGATTGATTTTATTTCCAACTGCTTGAATCATTTTTTCAGGACCACAAACTGCATAATTTGGTTTTCCAAAATAATCTATGTCTGTAACAATTCCTTTAAGTCCGTGTGAACCATCCTCTGTAAATGTAGTTAACTCTGAACCTATTTCATTTTCAAAAAAATCTAAAAAAAGCAAATCTGATTTGTTTTTTCCACCTAGAATTATATTTTTTATTTCTAAATATTTATTGACCACAAATTTTAACGGAGCAATACCGCAACCACCACCCACTACTGTGCGAGTGTTGTTAGGAAAACTAGAACCATAAGGACCTCTAATTTGTAAATGATTTTTTTTAGATATATTGAACAGTTCTTCTGTGAATGGACCTACTTTTTTTACAGTGAGTTCATTAGAATCGCTAAACGAAAAGGGTTTTTCATCAAAACCAGGAATCCAAACCATGCAAAATTGGCCAGGTAATGTGTCGAAATGTCTATCGAGTACAAAACTACGATACTCATCACTAAGTTCAATTATTTTCTCGATTTGAATATGTTGGTGCGATGACATTTTTTTATTCTTTGTTATTTTATATTTTTATTATCTATTGTGTTTGATTTTACTTTGTTTATGTTTTTTTATTTTATTAGACTTCCTTTTAATTTTTCAAGAGTTGTGTCTTGTTGAATTAAATAATTCTCAACTCCCGTCCACAGTGTTTTTGTGTAATCAACTATATTCTCTGCTGTTTTATTAATCAAAACAGTGCCTATTCCAAATATTGATGCACCTGCAATACAATATTCAATAATATCTTCCCAAGTTTCAATACCGCCATAAGCAATAATTTCAATATCCCTATTTATTTGAGTTACAATGTTGTAAACATCATTAACCATCTTTAAATTAAGTGGTTTAATTGCAGGACCTGAAATACCTCCATAAATACCTGCTAGTTTTGATCGACGAGAATGGATATCAATTGCAAGACCTGGACCGATTGTATTACCACAGCCAAGATAATCAACATAATTTGCAATTAGTTTAGTAATGTGTTTATAATCTTCATTAGGAGAAAGTTTTGCAATCAGTGGTTTAGTGGTTGTTTCTCTTACTCCTCTGACGAATTCTAATGCTTCATTATGAATAGACTCCATCAAACTCTCTTCGCCAGGTTCTTTGTTTGGGCAAGAAATATTTAACTCCCAAGCATCAACATAATTGTTGAACACGTCGATAATTGCAATGTAATCTTCAGGACATTCTCCATATGCAGAACCAATAATTGGTTTTTCTAATTTCGAATTTTCAAATTCTCTAATCCATCCGTCAATAGATTGAGTTGGAAGTGCGAATGAATTAAGAATTGAACTATTGTTGTCGCAGATAGTTGGGTTTTTATTTCCTAATTTTTCTTTAGGACCTATAGATTTTGGAATCCAAGCTCCTAACTTTACTTGTTTTTTTTCTAGAAGTTCAAACACGTCGAGATAACTCAAAATACCGCAAGCATTTACTAAGGGTGGATTGAGATTTAGTTTAGGCATTTTATTTTTTATTTGTTTTTTGTATTACTGCGGCAAATTATCATCGCCTGTGGCGTATGACATCGCCGTAGAGTTGGTTGCATGAATCACCAACTCTCTCGCAATAATTCAGCAACTCACATTTGTTCGTTGCTGAAATCATTAAAGCAAAGCTTTGAATTAATCAAACTCGTAAACTCATTTGACTGTATACCAAGGCAGTAATGCTGTATTTGTATTGTGCCAAGGTAGTGCTGCTTTGTTTTTAATTGGCAGTAATGCTGTTAGATCTTTTTTTTATATTTGTTTAGTTAATTTTTCTACTGTTTTTTGAATATCTTTAGCATTGTAAATTGCACGTCCAACTATTGCATGCCATTTATCTCCTGCAGCTTTTCCTGATTGTGTAATATCTCCGCCTTGATTAACTAATCCGGGAGAGTATAATATTGGTTGAATTCCATGGCATTGAATTGCTTTTTTGTATGCATTAATGTAAAATGGTTTATTGCCTGGAACAACAAAATCAGTAACTCCATTTTTTGCTGCAATTTCATAAATTTTATGACTTGAATTTGTGTTTATGAAACCACCTTCGTCTTCTAAAAATCCTTCGTGAGTCATATGTCCTCCAACAATAACTCCAAGACCATATTCTTGACATTTAGTAATCCAAGTTTCTTCTGTAACTGGACCTGTGAATGGAAATAAAATAACTGCATCAAGACCAGATTCTTTACAAATTTTTGCAAATTCTTCTCCAGTGAAGGGAATATCTGTTCCTGCTTTTTGATGATCATAAATAAGAGGTTTATCAGTATATTTTTTTGCCACACTAACAACTTTAGGAAGGCCATACCTTAATGCAAGCGAAAAACCAATTTTGTATGCTCCAACTTTTTCAATGTCTTTTGTTTCTTTAACTATTGTTTCATATTTTTCTAAATTAACATCGCATGCAGGAATAATACTTTTGTTAATAGAAATAATTTTATTCATAAATATCGCCTCCGATAGCAATTTTATTATTTTTTACGTGTGAATTTGATATTAACAGATCTTTTTAAAATTATATAGTCCCTGTTTTAGGATGAACATTATAATAAATATTTGCGTTTTATAATTATAATCTTGTTGTGGTGCCTTCTGCAACTAATATTCGCTATTGTTTAATAAAATTTAAATACTAAGTATACTAAGCTAAAATTATGGCGAGACAAAGTTTAGATATTCTTGTAGTTGATGATGATAAAGGTATGAGAGATATGATGTGGGCAATGCTCTCTAAAGAAGGCCATAATCCTTTGGCTGTCGAGAGTGTTGAAGAAGCATTAACTCAGTTTATGTATGCGGACTTTCATGTTGCTTTTGTCGATCATTATTTGCCTGGCGAAAACGGACTTTATCTTTGTGAATATTTGTACAAAAGATTTAATGGAGATGGTAAAAACTACAATACTTCTTATTTAGAAATTGCATTAATAACTGCAGCAGTCGATGAAGGACTTGATAAACAAGCAGAAGAATTAGGAATCACATTTATTGCAAAGCCATTTTTAAAAAATGATTTACTGAATGTTATTGATAAATTTTATGCTGAAGTAAATAGGTTGGGAGAAATAAGGCTATTGCCTCAGGATAAATATTATGCTCCAAACTTTTCAATGATTCCAAGCACTGAAAATAATTTGTTTAAATTATCTCAGCGTGAAAAGCAAAAAATTACAGAGAATCTTAAACGAGGGCTTAATCTTCTAAGAACTCCGAAGAACTATTCAGAACATTTACGCAATAAAACATTATTTTTATTACAAGTTTCTCTTGCTGCAGATATAGATATTAAACGATTAAAAAGTGGATTATCTATTTATGAGGAATACGATCGATTAATGGATTTGTATAGTAAGAGAAAAGAATTTGAGTAAATGTAATTAAATTAATTTGACTATTTTTATTATTTATTTATTTATTTATTCAATTAATTCTGCCATTGAATCAAATTTATATTCTTGAATGATTGAAGATGTATCATATTCTTTTATAATTTTTGAAAACTTCATTCTTAGTTCTGTCATAATTTGATCAAAATGATTAAGATTTTTTGCAGCAATATTGATTGTGAAATCCCACTTACCTGTAGTTTTTGCGACATAAATTATATTTGGATGAACTTTTAAAAATCCAATTAATGATTTTTCTTTTTCCTGAGTGAGATTATGCAGAGTTAGATTTACAAAAGAGTAAATTGGATATCCTAATACTGCGGGATTAAGTAATGTATGAAAATATCTTATAACTTTTTTTTCTTTTAATTTGTTAATTCTATATAATACACTATCGCGTTGAATTCCTGTTTTTCTACTAATATCTGCAATTGAAAGTCTAGCATTTTTTTCCAAGAGTTCTAAAATTTTTTTATCTTTTTTATCTGGTTTAAATAAACTAGCATATGTAATAAGATGCTCTTCTGTTTTTCTTTTTTTCTTTTTGAGGAGTTTATAGGTCGGGTTTTTTTTAGTCATTCATTCTTATTATACGTATGTTATTTATATATCTTTCTTATTTTAAGGTACTTTTTTTAGATGCTTTAATAAATTGAGTAGGTGTTAGTATTGGTAGTTGATTTGGCTAGTTTTTAGTGGATCAATGTTTTGAACTGTTGGAGGTTGGGATGATGGAAGAAAGAAATGAATTGAATGGAACAAGTGAATTAAATAGAATAACTGAATTTGAAATAGAAGAATCAAATATGCAGGGAGGTTGTCCCAAATGTCGGCAACTTATTTAGAGGATCGCCTAGATATGGGGAACAAGTTCAAGGAATAAGATTTTATGAAAGAGATTTAAGTTTTCTTAGTTTGAATATGAGACCTATTTGTAATTATAGGTGTGCTGATTGCTTTTCTGGAATGGGAACTGGAACTAGACAGTTAGATGGAGCTCTTAGTTGGGATGAAACAAGACGTATTTTAGATTGCGCTCATGATTTGGGCGTGTTGTCTGTAGAAATTTCTGGAGAAGGAGAACCTTTGATGGATCGAACTCGTTTAGAACAAATTATTCAACATAATAATGATCTTGGAATGTTGACTACTATTTTTACAAATGGCTCTTTGTTAGACGAGAACTTTCTAACTCTTTGTGTTGATAATAATGTTTCAATAGCAATAAGCTTAGATTATTTGAACCAAGAAGGTTATGAACAAGATGTTTGTAGAAGAGGGAGTTTTGATGTGCTAATGAGAAATGTAGAGTTGGCAAGAGATATTCTTGGAGGTTATCAAATTTCAGATAATGGTTCTGCAGTTTATAGATTGGCAATACATTCAATTGTTGGAGGTAGAAATCTTGACGAGATTAGTAGAATTTCTGATTTTTGTGGAGGAGAAGTTGGTGCTGAAATTTTACATAGCGTAGCTCCAATAGCAAATGTTGGGAATGCAGTAGCTCATCCAGAACTAACAATTGTTTCAGAAGAAATGGTTAATGATGTTGTTGATGAGTTTAGTCGTGGAGATCTTATACTTTGCGATTCTGCTGTTGATGAGTGCGGGAGTGATCGGTGTGCAACATTTTATTATGGTCTGGGCATAAGGCATAATGGTGATGTGTTATTTGATGCGCATGCATATGAAACTGCAGGAGCAATTGGAAATTTGAGAGATTCTGATGTAAATTTTGATCTTGGTGTGTTAGCTCGACGACAAAGAGAATTGGTTGGATTATTTTATAGAGATTTTGGAGCTGGATTTTGTCCATTAAGACATTCAAATTATGCAGATTTTGTTAGATATTTGAATGGGTCGAGGGATGATTAGCATGGCGACTCAGAGTTTATCTTATTCAAATGAGATATTGGATATTTTGAAAAATCATTTAGTAGGTAATTATTCAGATTCATTAACTCGATTTAGTTATCTTAACTCAGGTGCAGAATCGTTTGTGAGGTTAACGCAAAATCCTAATTATACGAGTTATGATGTTGAATCTCAGTTATTATCTAATTTAATTCCTGCAATGAGTTCAATAATTTCAGATGTAAATAATTCAAATCTGCAGTTGATTGATTTTGGAGTTGGAGATGGTTTGAAATCTGAGTGTATAATAACTGATTTATCTTGTCGACATAATATATCTTATTTAGGTTTGGATATGAGTAAAGATATGTTGAATATTGCGCAAAGGGATCAAAATGGAATTGGTATTTTGGCAGAGCATGGTTTGTGTGATTTTAGCAATATTGAAAATTTGAATGATTTTTTGAATAGGGATGACTCGACACAGTTAATTTTAATGTTGGGAAATACATTAACTAATGAAGTAAACATGGAGCAATACTTATCTGATTTGAGAAATTTGGTTGAAGCAGCAGAGAATAGAACTTATTTTTTGATTGGACTTGAATTAATTCAAGAAGATATTAATTCAATTGTTAAAGAATACAGAACAGAAGAAAACTATGAGCTAACCTTTTTGCCTTTAGAAATGATTGGTGTTGATAGGACTTTGGGTTGTATTGATATTGGGTTTAATGAATCGCTTGGTAGGATTGAGGAATGGTTTAGATTTAATAGCGACTATGATTTGGAAATTGACGATGAAACTCTAACTTTTAGACCTGGTGATGCAGTTTTACTTTCAGTGACATATAAACCAACGCTGCAGCATATGAAAAATATTGTTTCAAATAGTGGATGGAGAGAAGAAGTTGGTATGCTTAGTGAAAATGAGAGCTATTTGCTTATGTTGATGTCTGTGTAATTTGTAATATAATTTTTTTGTTTTATTTGTTTTTTATAATTATTATTTTTATATTTTTTTCTATTTTTTATACTTTTTTTTTACTTTGTTCCTGTATGTCCAAATCCACCTTCTCCTCTGTCTGTTTCGTCAAGCTCTTCAACGTGTTCAAGAGTTGCAGAATGTACTGGTTGGAAAAGCATTTGTGCAACACGCATATTTTTTTCTACTTTAAAATCAGTTTTTCCTAGATTATGTAATATAACTCCAACTTCTCCACGGTAACCAGAATCAATTACGCCACCCATTGATTTAATAGAATGTTTTGCAGCCATACCTGAACGATCCCAAATTAATCCAACAAAACCTTGGGGGATTGCCATTTTGATTCCTGTTTTAATAATTTCTTTATCTCCTGCTTTAATTGTTTTTTCTTCAGCACTTCTAAGATCAAGACCTGCATCACCTTCTTTTGCATAAGATAGATGTTGAATATCAGAATTTATTTTTTGAATTTTAACTTGAACCATTTTTTTAGTTTTCCCTTTTTTTTCATTCACTTTCTTTTTAGTTTTTTGATTTTTTTTTTTTTTAAAAAGCATTACTGCGTCAGTTCATCAATTAATATGCCAAGGCAGGAATGCTGTTTTTAAACTCCTCTAACAATAACTTCATCAAAACAATCTTTAATAAGATCTGCCATTTTGTTTAATTCTTCGGGATCGTAAGGTATGCTTTCTTGATAATTTGAATTAAGCATTTTTTGATCAAAAGAAAATTGCTGGATTGCATAACGTTTACTTCCCTTAAGCCACTCTCCAATTTCAATAAGATCTTTATTTTTAATAAATTCTCTCATAACAGTAGTTCTAAACTCATAACATATATTATTTTTATTTTGCTTTAAAATTTCAACACTCTCGATAATGTTATCTTTTCTAAGAGTGCAATTAGTAATTTGTTCGTATTTATTAAGAGGAGCTTTGATATCCATAGCAACATAATCAATAAGTTTTTTTTCAATAAGTTCTAATAACATTTTTGGATTTGTACCATTTGTATCCAGTTTAACAACAAAACCAGTACAAACATTTTTTATTCTTTTAATAAAATTAGGAAGATCTTCATGGATTGTAGGTTCACCACCAGTGATGCACACACCGTCGATGTACTTCATTTTTTCTTTTAATAACTCAAGAATTTCATCTTCGCTAATATTTTCCGATTCATTCACTATTGCGGGATCAACAAGTTCTGGATTATGACAATAATGACATTGGAAATTACATCCGCCTAAAAAAATAGTCGCAACAATCTTTCCAGGATAATCAACCAATGATGTTTTTTGAATCCCTTTAATTATCATAAATCCACCTTGTAATTATGTTTTGTTTTAGTTGATGTTTTTTTTTTAAAAAAGATTTAGAAGAAGGTTGTTATATTTTATTGCACTGAGTTAATGTTGCTAATTTAATAATCAATAAAATAAAAAATTAATTAAAATTTTTATTGAGTTACAATAACATTTGCTCGTTCAAACTCAGTTGCAAGACAACCTCTATTTCCGAATTTACTAGCAATACTCATTTTTTCATCGAAAACAACTCTTTGTTTAAATTCCTCTTTTTTGCCAACATTCCAATTAACAATTGGTCTGTGATATCCCACAACTCTACTGTATACTTCACACCGTTGACCGCACTTCTTTTTTATCACCTGCGTCATATCTATCACCTCTTTTTTAATTTAAAAATATTCTCCATTATTAAATTCTCTTTTTTGTTCTGTTTTTTCTACTGTAGCAGTAGATTTTTGTTCTTGATTTATTTCTTGACTTTGATCAGATTGATTAGATTCAGATTCAATAGAGTTTACAACCTGTTCGTTATCAGAATTAGTATTTGTATCGTCTACAAATTCAGTAGCAGTTTCACATCCGCAACCTGCATTTGCAGTAACTGTTGCATTTTGTGTTGCGGGTTTGATAATTTGATTATCGTTATTATTATTCTCATTATTATTATTAGTATAATTATTAATACGTTCTGCTTGATTAGTTTCAATTATCACTTCTTTCCTGCCTTTTTCAAATATTTCTTCATGAGACTCTGTTTTGATTTCTTCAGTAGTATCATAAGGACAGGTTTCATGTTTTCCAGGTATGTAACCATGATCAGGGCACACGCTAAATGTTGGTGTGATTGTGAAGTATGGCAAACTAAAATTATATGCAATTCTCTTAACTAATTGTTTGCAAGTTTCAGCATCACTAATTTGCTCGCCGAGAAATCCATGAAAAACAGTACCTCCTGTATACGCACTTTGTAAATCATCTTGAAGTTCTAAAGCTTCGAAAATATCAGATGTATAACCTACTGGAAGTTGAGTTGAATTTGTATAGTATGGATTTTCTTTTCCTGCACTGATAATATCAGGATATCTTTTCTTATCTGCTTTAGCCATTCTATATGATGCACCTTCTGCAGGAGTTGCTTCAAGATTATACAAATGTCCTGTTTCTTCTTGATAATTTGAAAGTTTATTACGCATAAAGTTAAGAACTTCCTTTGCAAACGCAATACCTTCTTTTGAAGCAACATTTTTTCCAATAAAATTTAATAAAGATTCATTCATTCCATTCAAACCAATTGTTGAAAAATGATTATTGAATGATCCGAGATATCTTTTAGTAAAAGGGAATAAACCTTTATCTAAACTCTGTGCAATATCTTTTCGTTTAATTTCTAATGATTCTTTTGCAAGATCCATTAATTTTTCTAATTTTTCAAAATATTCTTCTTTAGTTTGAGATAAATAACCTATTCGTGCAAGATTAATTGTAACAATACCTATACTTCCAGTCATTTCTGCAGCACCAAATAAACCACCACCTCTACTTTTCAATTCTCTCAAATCCATTTGTAAT
Organism: Candidatus Woesearchaeota archaeon; assembly: GCA_018668595.1. Taxonomy (GTDB): domain Archaea; phylum Nanobdellota; class Nanobdellia; order Woesearchaeales; family UBA11576; genus JABJCP01. The sequence continues at coordinate 18,422 of JABJCP010000025.1, read as the reverse complement.
CTGCAACACATACTTCTAACGTCGCTAGGATTTAAACTAGAATTAATAAAATTCTGGAAATAAGGAATACCATATTTTGCAGTCATTTCAAAAAGTAGTTTAGCATTTTCACTATCCCAATTAAAATCTTTAGTTATATTATATGTTGGAATAGGAAATGTAAAAATTCTTCCACTAGCATCACCTTCAATCATACATTCCATAAATGCTTTGTTGATAAGTTCCATTTCTTTTTCGCAATCACCATATGTAAAATCCATGTTTTTACCGCCGATGATTGCAGGTGTATTTTTCATATCTTCGGGACAAACCCAGTCGAGAGTCAAGTTGATAAATGGGGTTTGAGTTCCCCACCTGCTCGGTGTTGCAATATTGAATAGGAATCTTTGCATTTGTTGTTTTACTTTTTTGTAATCTAAATTGTCAATTTTGATAAATGGAGCAAGGTATGTATCAAATGAAGAAAATGCTTGTGCACCTGCCCATTCATTTTGTAAAGTTCCTAAAAAATTTACCATCTGACCTATTATGGTATCAAAATGTTTTGCAGGAACTGTTTGAAGTTTTCCAGGAACTCCTCCGAAGCCCTCTGCAATTAATTGGCGAAGACTCCAACCTGCACAATAACCGCTGTACATGGAAAGATCGTGGATGTGATAATCTCCTTTAATATGTGCTTCACGAATTTCTTTAGGATAGACATGATTTAGCCAATAGTTTGCAGTAATTTTTCCAGAAATATTTAAAATTAATCCACCTATAGAATAACCTACATTAGCATTTTCATTAACTCTCCAATCATTTTGAGTTAAGTATTCATTCATGGTTTCTCCAACATCAATAAGAACTCCTTGATCTGTACGAGTAATTCTTCTTTGCTCTCTGTAAATAATAAATGTCTTAGCAATATCTGCATGACCTTCTTCAACAAGAACCTTTTCAATTAAATCTTGGATATTTTCTACAGTAGGAATAGATCCTCCTTTGAAAAAAATGTTAAGAATAGCAGAAACTTTTTTTGTAAGAACCTTTGCTAAATCATAATTGTCATGACCTGCAGCTTTTACTGATTTGAAAATAGCTTCTGTTATTTTTTCATCATCATATAGAACAAGTTCACCACTTCGTTTTCTAACTCTTTTAATTTCTTTTAAATGCTCCATTACACTCGACCTCTCCTATCTTTTTTTAATTGTAATTTTTTTGTTTGATTTTTTTTTCTTTTTTTTTAATTATTTTTTTTTACAAGTTTTCTTAGTTCTTTTTCAAAATCATCAATATCTTCAAATTCAAGATAAATTGAAGCAAATCTTAAGTAAGCAACTTTGTCAATTTTTTTGAGTTTTTTCATAACTGCCTTACCTACTGTTTTTGCAGGTAATTCAATTTTGTCAAGGTTTCTGATTTCTTTTTCAATATCATTGGTTGCGGATTCTAAAACATCAATTGAAACAGGAAGTTTTTCACATGCTTTTTGCATTCCGCGTAGTATTTTGTTACGATCAAATTCATCACGAGTTCCATCTTTTTTTATTAATGTTAATGAAGCAAGCTCTGGACGTTCATGTGTTGTGAATCTTTTTTCACATTTTAGACACTCTCGTCTCCTGCGAGTGTACTGGTCAGTGTCTCGTTTGTCGACAACTTTTAATTCTGTACTTTTACAGTATGGACAAATCATATTTTATTTGAATTCTTCAAATTTAACAGGGTTTAACGCTTGTTTTTGAAAAATCACATCCTCCAATAAGCACAATATGTTGTGGTTTCACTTTGAAATGAACACAATATGTTGTGCTTTAGTACTATTAAGAAAAATGATGATATTTAAACTTTTTGGATTTATAATATTGGCTTTTTGTTATATATGCTATAAAACATATACTCTATTGAGATACCATTTTTGAATGGTTTAGTTAAAAAATTAAATAGAACTTATTTAAAATGCGATTTAAGTGTTAATCGGAATTAAGATTAAAACTTTTAATTTTTGTTTTCTTTTTTAGAATTCTTTTTGATACAATTATTCAAATCTTTAACCAGAACGTCTACATTAATACCATGAACTTGTGCACCTTCTTCTAATGTTTCAAATTGAGCAGCTGCACAACCTATGCAATGAAGATTGTGATTAAAAAAAACCTCTATGGTTTCAGGATGCTTTGATACAATATCGCCTATTGGCATATCTTTAGTTATTTTTGATTCTTTTTTGTCGGCCATTTTCAAATACTCTTCTGGATCAACAGGATTGTGTTTGTTTTGTATTTTCGTTTTGTTAATCAGATACTTTTATACATTCTGCTTCACATTGAACTTCGCAAGCGCGGCAACCAATACAATCTTTTTCATTAACTACTTTGGCTTTTTTATTGTCTAATTTGAAAACTTGCATAGGGCAAATATCTGTGCAAGTTCCACAGCCAGTACATTTTGTTTCATCAATAATAGGTTTTGGAGACATAGACACACCTCGGATTATTTGTTTTTTTATTTTTTTAATTAATGTTATTAAAAATAAAATATAAATTAATAAAAGAATTATTTATCTTCTTTTTTTTCTTCAACAGGTTTTTCTTCTGTAGCTTTAAATTCTGGTTTTTTTTCAAAAGGTTTTTTCTTATGAACTTCTTTTTTGGGAACGATTTGTTTAATACGTTCTGCTAATGAAGACTGTTTTTTAAGATCTTCCTTTAACCGATCAAGAACTCTAACTTCTGCAAGCTTCAAAGGATAAATTTTATTTAATGTATTTCTTAAAGCTCTTTGGAATTTATAGTTAACAACATCTGAAACAAGAGTTTTATACTCTAAAGCTCTAACAAGAGTTAACACATTTGCAAAAGTTGCTTTTGTTAATGCTGTTTTAACTTGAGATGTTGTTTTTGAATTAGTAATTAACATTGGTTTAATTCTTACAAGAATGTCATCTTTTGTTAAACAAACAAAGGATAAATCTAGTTTATCTTTTTGACGTCTAACTTTTCGTTTGATAGAACTAGGTACAAGGGCATATTGTTTTACACTGGTGTATGCACTTTCGCCTTTAACATCTATAACTTCAAAGGTCATATTGATGTTTTGTTTTTGCATGCTGCCTGTTAAGTTCATCAAACTAGTCTTTAAGGTTCTACCCATAAGATTAGCAGGGTCTGTAGTTGGCGTTTCGCCTAAAGGCGCTTCATTGAACTCTTTTGAAGCAAAAACTTTAAACCATTTCTTTTTTTTCCATTTATCAACTGTTTTTGTTGCGTTTTTTCCTTTTGCCATATAAATCGTCCTACTTAGTAATTATATTATAGAGATTTGGAAAATGAGGTGTTATTTAAAGCTTTTTGATAATATCGCTCTTTTGGACTTTTTGGGGTTGGTTGATCAATATTCAATTATCTTTCGAATTACTTGTTAAATTGCTGTAAAATACTTTAGGAAGCTTTATGCCTGCTTTTATATTATAATAAGTATATTTTTAAATATCTTAATTTAATCTATTTATTTGGTTGGTATGAACTCTAAAACAAAAAAAACAAAGATTCGCATGAAGGGTAAAAAAAGTGCTCAAATTAGATCTATTGGTAGAACTGTGCATGATGTGGGATGTTCGATGATTAAAAAATTGAAATTGGGTATGTTAATATCTCTGTGTGTTTTGGCAGTATTAGTTGTACTTGGTGTGACTGCTTACTTGTTATGGCCATTTACATATGAACTATATGTATATAATTCAAAAGGAGATTCTTTGGTTGCGAATGTAACTATTGTGAATTCTGAAGGTTTAGTTGAGTTTCAAGATTTTAGACATTATGCTGATATAGATTTGTGGAAAGGAAATTATAATGTAATTGTTACTGTCAAAGGATATGTTGTTGAACAATTTGAAGTGTCTAATCAATTAGGTTTTAGGAAAAACAAAGATGTGTTTCAACAAATAATATTGGAACCAAAATATATTAATTTAACTCAATTTAGTTTTTTTGATCCCACAACTGCGCTGAACATATTTCCTGAAATAAAAGCAATAGGGAAAAATATTTTAGGAGAGCATATTAGTGAGACTTATTTTATTGAGTCTATTGACGCTGTGGATTCTAATTTAATGTATGGAGATTATTATTTAATTATTGGTGATGAGTTTTTTAATGGTGTTGCAGAATTCAGAGGAGATTTAGTTTTTCAGGATGATTTGTTAACTAATGATATTGTTTTGAAGTCAAATAGTAAATTTTTGAAATTGAACAATGTTGAATTTAATTATGTAAAAAACTTTGTAAAAGATTATATGTTATATTCTTCAGAAGGAGAATTTGAATTAGAAAATAGGGGACTTCCTCGACAGTATTATTTGTATAATCAAGATGAATTAATTTCTCTTGGAAAAATGTTATTTTTACTATGTCAAGCAGAAACATTTAATGCAATGGGTGTTGAACCTGAAGAATATTTTGTACCTCGTGAGCAATTGTATGAGTTTGGATTAGAACCTCAAAACGTAGTTGGATGTTATGCGCGTGGATTGACTGGAGAAATACCTCAAGAGGTTTTAGCAACGGTTGATGGTGCTGATTCTATTGTTAAACTTGAAGATGCGCTATTTTTTGTTTTAACTGGAGATGATGAAGGATTTGAATATTCTATTAATTCAGTTGATGATTTAAATATTGAAGTAAGAGGGATAAATGTAGGATTTACATTTGATGTTGAATCTGGCAGATATGTATTTGAAGAAAATAATTTTGCAGTATCGCCTTGTGAATTTGTAACTTATGGAATCGGGTTAAATTCTTCTGAGTTAATATGTGATGATCCTGCACTCGTTGCTTGGATGAGTCCACGACGAGGAACTGTTAGTTTTGATGAATATGCATATCCTGTTGTGTCGGGGATTGTAGGTTATGATCAAACACTTTCTTATGGAGAATTATATGGAATTCCTGTAACAAATTACTATGTACAAAAAGATTTGCTTGCGTTTGAGGAAACAGAACCTGAATTGATTAGTCGAACTCAAAAGTTGGTTGACTTGGGATTGATTGAAGTTGGATCTCACACAAGGTATCATACGCATCTTGGTTTGGTTGATAAAGATGTTGCTAAATTAGAGTTGATCGAGTCTCGAGAATTTTTAGAAGAATACTTTGGCTCGAGTGTTGTTGGAATAAGAGCGCCGTATCAAAGTATGATTGGTGACGAGAAAACCTATGCGGTTGCTTTGGGTGATGCGGGTTATGAGTATTTTACTCAACTTGGAGAATATGTAGGTTTGGTTCCAGGGTCAAATGTTTTGCACAAACAATGGAATGGAAATTGGCAATACTTTTCAGAAACAAAATCAGATGAAGTTATTTTTATGTTAGATAATAAAGATTATTTGATAACTTTAGATCATCCGTGGAACATGGCGTATGCAGATGATGTAGTTTTGAAAGAAAAACCAGACTCACTTGTTAATCATAGAGCGAATATTTTATCTGTTGTTGCAAATGGGGGAATACCGACGCTTGCGAAAGATATTGAAGTAATGAATGAGAAAATAATATGAAAATAATTTGAGAAAAGAAATAATGAAAAATTTAAAGAAACTTAATCAGTTTTCAATTCAACATATTTGAGTAAATCTTCTGATCTATAGGGTCTTGTTAAACGCGCAATCACATTAGGTTTTGAGTCCAGATATCTTGTTTGATGAAAGTCTGTTATTAATGATGAAAGAATTACTGGTGTATTGTTTGATTCTTCTTCTAGTATTGATAATAAAGTTTGTCCAACGAGTTTATCTTGTTTTTGTTTTTTTAAAGTACCTTGCTGACATTCAGGTCGCATTACGAATAAATCATATTCATTTAAATGAAGAGAGCCATAAGCATCAGACGCAGTTCTTACAATATCAACATTAAATCCTTGTTCTCTTAAAAATTCAATATCTTCGTGCATCACTTCTGATAAAGATGCAGCGCCATCACCATCTATGCTATAATTTATTTTCCAAGGACTATCTAAATATAATATTTTTTTTGCTTTAATTTTATTGGTCATTTTTATTATCTCCTAAATTTAAAAAAGTCTTTGAATTTATTTTAAAGATCATAAGCATCTTTGATTTTATTTTCAACAGCTAAATTATCAATTTCAATAAATGCTCTTCTACCGTCAATCATATAAAACTTATCTGGTGTGTTGTTGCCAGTAACATTTTCTGTGTAGATTTGTGGTTTTTTTTGCTCTTGAATTGCAGCAGAAATGTCTTGACATGTGATTTGTGCTGGTTGAGCGTTATGTATTGAATCTTTAGAAGGCATATCGTATTTTATGGAATCTATTTTATCTTCTAATTTATTTTTTGTTTCACTTATGCTGTCTGCGATGTTTGTATTTTGTTTTTGAACTTTTTTAAATTTTCCATCTGTTCCGCATGTCTGTGTAAGTAAAATTATGCCTATTATGTATAATCCTGTATGATCGCAATCTCCCATTTTAATTTACCCCGAACGTTTTTAATTCTAATTAATTATTATGGTTATATTTAAATTAATTTATCTATTGTTGTATATACATTTTTGATATTCAAATTAGGCATTTCTACAACTCTATTATCTAACTCGCTTTCAATTTCATCAACACTTAGTTGTGATCCTGTATCGACATAAAATTGATTCATATTTGCATTAACTTCGCCGTGGTTTCCATTTAATACTTTAGTTCTCATTAAATCAAGGCGGGTTTTTTCAGATGTAGGATTTAGTTCTGCTGCTTTTTCTAAATACTCTTCTGCATTTTTTGAATCTCCTTCTTTAGAATAAGCGCAACCAATAATTGCATTAGCAACTCCTGACTTATCTAAAAGTGGACTAAGTATTTCTTTGAGCTTATTTGTGTTAACTCCTCCACATTTGTGAAGTGCAAGTGAATATGCAATTCTTGATTTTGAACCTAATTGTTTTTCTGCAAGTTTGAAATTTCCTGCAGCTGCAAAATGATTTCCTGCAGCATAAGCAACAAGTCCTCTAGCTTCTCTAACTTTTTCAGAACTTGGTTGGCGTTTTAAACCTTCAAGACTGTTTTCAAGATTTCCAACAAATGTGCAAGCTTTTGTGTATGCGATTAATAATTCTCCATTTTCAGTTCGTTCAAAAACATCTTCTCGGTATTGAACTACTGCGTGTGTTAGATATTTTTTATCTTTTGTGTGTATTCCTGTTTGGAATGTTACAATTAATGCTGTTGCTTTAGGATCTGGATCTTGATTTGGTTGTCCTGATTTTTTCTGTTGTTGTTTAAGTGCTTCTTCGAGATTTGATAAGAAATCTGGTGATTTTGGATCTGAGTCTGTTGCTCCAAAAAAATTACTCCATGTTTCTCCTACAGTTCCGAATAATTCATCCAGTCCTTTTCCAATATTTTCAAATAATCCATTTTTTCCAAATAACGAATTTTGATCATCATTTCCATTTTTTCCTTTATCTTTTGTCATATTAATGTTCACCTTAGTTTAAATTATTTTTTTAATGATTATGTTGTTTGAATAGAATAATTATCTTCAAAATAGGATATTTCAGATTGAAGTCTTGAACAAATTGGTTCTCTTAATAATTTTCTTTCTATTTTTTTTGCTTGCTCTGATGCTTTTTTACTGTTTTTGATGAATTTTTTCACCCTCTTTTTTAATTTTTTTTCAAGCCCGCGTATGTTTGCAGTTTCACCATGTTTTTTTGCTTGCTCTAATGAACTAATTAATAAGTATGCTTTTGTAATTGATTGTTCAGCAGCATTTTCTGCAAATCTTGAAAATACTTTTTCAGGATTTTTTGTATAATCTCTGCTGAGAAGCATTGCAGGTTGAGTGTTTGCAAATAGATCTTGTGCACGTTGAGCATATGTTCCATATTCTTTAATAACTTCGCCAATATGCTTGAAGTACATATTTGCTAATGATTTGCTTTTTCCTTTATCTTCTGATTGTGGGTTGGCCATCTTTATATTTTCTATTTTTTGTTTGTGCGCTAATAAACATTATATTTGTTAGTTTATTAGTTTTATGTGCGTCATTTATAAAGCTTTTGGTGCGTTATTACTGCCAAGTGGTCAATAATAGAAAGATTTATAAATGATAAATTATTTAAAATTTGAATGGTAGTTATTCATGGTCCGACAGAAAAATATAGAGGTTCTGGTAGGGTGTCTCTTCCTATAAACGCAGATATCTTTGATCAACCACTTCCTAGATGGTTAGATGATTATTATGTTGCAGGACTGTTATGTGATGTTGACTTGTTAACTAATCCAATATCTAATGATGTTGTTGATATTGGTGATTTTTCTTCTAATGCTGTTCATTTAACTTATGATGATTTTATGCTGCAGATTTTTCCTTTGTTTAGATCTTTGTTTGATAATGAGAATATGATTTTGATTGAGGAAGATTGTATTCCTTCTTCTGAGGGTTGGCATGGAAGAAATCTTTATCCAGGATTACTTAATGTTGGAGGGCAAGTTTATGCTGATGATAATTTAATTCATCAGAAAATTAGGGAAGTTCTTAGCGAAAAGAAGCGTCTTCCTTCTAAAGAATATCGTGCAGCAGTATTAGTCAATACTAAATTAGTTGTTGGACATCATTCGCAATTTCCTAGTTTTGTTTCTAGTTATGATTTAAATTCTGATATTTTTACTGTTGATAATTTCCGTTTATTTTTTCAAGCAGGAATTGTTGAGTCTGAATCTGATATTGGTAAGGTTACTGACGAGTTGATTTTGGCAAAACCATTTGATACAATAATAATGCCGGATAAATATTTTGTAGGTCAACAAAAAAAAGAATTTGTCAATGTGCACAATCATAGTATTGTTTCTATTGGTGATGGGTTTGGAGAGTTACTTGATTTAGAATTTAGTAAATTTTTCAAATAAATTTTTTAAAATATGAATCGTGAATTATGATATTAACTAAATCAAATTGGACTATTGCTATGCTTTCTTTGCTAGTTGGTGCTAGCTCATGTTTTGTTAGTTCTGTGGACTTACCTGTTAAATCATTTGAATCTTCTGTTAAATTTCCTCAAAAGGTTGCGGGCGAAACAGATCGTCAATTTGGAAAGCGAGTTTGTGGAGAAAAAGGAGAGGGCAGTCACACAATGATTCCTGGAGTTGATTTAAATGATAGATATCAAGTGACTTGTGAAGAGCATGGTGGATTTATTGTTTACAATTTGAATACTGATGAATTAAACCAGTTTGATTATCCAAAACCTGTTAAACTTTCTAAAGATCAAATTGCTGAATATGTTGCAGACAAAAAAGTGGTTTTGTTTGGAGAAGAACACTCGGAAAAAAACAGATGGCAAACTTTGCTTTTTGCAGATATGGTTCCAGAACTTAAAAAAGCAGGAGTGACTCACATAGGTCTTGAATTAGATCGCAGATATCAAAATGATATTGATCAATATATGCAAAATCCTAATTTTTTAACTCAAGAAAAACTTCTCGATGAATTACCTTTTTTACATGACTTTGATAATGAAGACTTTGTGCTGAAAATTAATGCAGCACTTGATAATGGACTTGAGGTTATGTGTTTAGATAATAGAGATCCTGATAGAAAGATTTCTCGAGATGCACACATGAAGAAAAAAATAGATGAAGTAATTAGTTCTGGCGGAAAACTTGCGGGATTTCTTGGAGCTGCACATGTTCGATGGTCAAAAGAATCTTCATTTTACATGGAAGGTGGAGAAGTCATTGGAGGTCTTGATGTAGGGTATATGATTAGACCTGTTGGACGAAAATTAGTGGATGCTTATGGTACAGAAAATGTTGGTCTTGTTAATTTAGATCATTGTTTTGATCAATATATTTTTGCTTGTGTGGAGACGCCAAGCGAATATGAAATTTAATACGTTTTTCTTAGATAAATTTATATTCTTAAACTAAATATTTTATTTTTATGGCAAAAAAAGAAAAGACAATTATGAAAATTTCTAGATATGTAAAGTATGTTGCGACAGGACTGTTATCTTTATTTTCTGTATTGATATTTCTTTTTTCTCTTTTTTCAGGAGCAGAAAAATATGGAGGAGGTTTTAAAGGAATTTTAATGAATATTCCCAATGCATTACCTTGGCTTGTTCTTATGGGATTAATTTATGTTGCTTGGAAATGGGAACTTATTGGAGGATTTATAATTGTGTTATTTGGTATTTTTTCAATGATATTTTTTGATTTTTTCAATTCAAATTCTATGGGGGGTTTTTTTGTAATTGCACTTCCTTTAATTTTAATTGGGTGTTGTTTTATTTTTAGGTGGTATGTTGGAAAATACAAAAGCTGAGTTTCTGTCTTAACTATATCTTAAAACAGTAAATTATATATACTAGAGAGACTAAGATAATATACTAGTTCTTGGGGTGAAATTTATGAAAGTTGGTACTAATCTGGAATGGGAAAGATATAGGTTTAAGTTGCCAAAGTCTGGTGCGGAAGTTGAAATAATCAGAGAAATTGTCATGGGCGATGAAGATATGGATTATATGGATATAACAAAAGCAAAGTGATTCTCTATTGGCGATGTTGATTTAAGATTTGGTTAGAATTAGCGATGTTGTTATTTTTGATTTTATTTAAGATTTTATTTGATTAGATTTTTTTGGTTCTTTCTTTTTTATTAGTTAGTTGTATTATTTATTTAAATTTAAGTTGCATTATTCCACATTAAATTGAATTGTTTTTTGTAACTGCTTGCAAACTTATTACTTTCTATTGTGATTAATTGTAATGGATTTCCGGGAATAAAAATAAATGTTTTATTTTGATAGATTGCGACTATTGTTTCTCCAAGAAATTTGGAATCTAATTCTTTGTATTCTATATTTTGATGTGATATTTTTTTTGAACCTGGTTTAATTATTATTTTTTCTTTTATTTTCTTTGTTTTTATAGTATTTAAGTATTGCTTTAAGTATATTGGTTCTATTTTTTCGACTAAACTCTCATCTATTCCTATTAAATAAATTGTTTCATTTTTTTTCACATTTGAGAGTATATCTTTAATTAAAGTTAGATAAACTCTCTTTCCTCTGTGAAGTTCTATTCTTGTTTCTTCTTTTGTTGCATTAAATAAATTTGAAAGTTGGGGCATTATTTCATCAATTCGTTTCAATTTTAATTCAAAAATTTCTCTTAATGCTTTTGGATTGACTGGTTGATAATGTTTTTTGTTATTTACTTGAACTGTGTTAACAATTCCGCGATCTATTAATCGTTCTAGTGTATCGTATATGTAAGACCTATGTAGGCCTGTTTTTTCTGCTAATTTTGTCGGGTTTAGAATTCCATTTTCTAGTAGAGTTAGGTATACTTTGATTTCATTGTCTGTTAGATTAAGTTCTTTTAGTTCTTGGTTAATCATGGTGTTTTTATTTGCTATTTACTATATAAATATTTCGTAAGTTTTCTTACAACAAAGTTTTAAGTATTAGTTATTTTTACTATTATTTAGTAATCAATTAGTCGCGACCCACGACTCTAAAGGGGTTAGAGGTGTAAAAATGAAAGAAGGGCAAAATAATAAAATTGAAAATAGTTTGGATGAAACTAGAGTAGATAAATTAGAATGTCTGCCTGAAGGAAATGTTATTAAACATTACAATGGCATGACGAGATTTGATATAATTAAAAACCATGACTGTGGTGCGACAGATAAATTAAAAATAAATGTGCAGCTAGATGATTTGGTTGGTGAGTTTATTTTTGACCCTGAGAGTTGTGTGAGAGATCCTGTATTAACCAAATTTAAGGTTTTGGATATTGCTGCTATTCAGGTTATCCCTGTCAAGGAAACTGCAGACAGCATGCGTTATCGTTTAATTGTTGGAACTGATAATGGTTGTTGCAATGGTGCTTTACTTTACATGGATTACTTATTTGAAAAGGGAGAGCATAATGTGATTGAAAAACATCGGTTTTTGAATGGGGTTAATATTCCGTTTTCAATAGGTGGATTAATTGGAACAGCAAATGAAGTTTTTAGTTCAGCAAATCGACTTACAGGTGGCGCGATTGTCTATGGGCAAGGATGTTCTGGTTATGGAATTAGAATTGCAGACTTTAGTGAATCATCCTTGGTGGAATTAATGTCGACAAAAGATGCGCGCAGAGTGACTAGGCATGCTAATTGGACTCACAAACCAGTTGTCAATGAAGGTAAGTTATGGGTTCCTAGGCGAAGAACAGATGATATGCAGTATAGTTTAAGATATTTAAATTTGGGCAATGGTGTTTGTATTGATGATAAATTCAATGAAGCAAGAGACTGTTTTGGAAAAGATGAATTATTGCAAAAAATTAAAGACTCTGCTGCTAAAAGTTTGTTTTTGTACGGGCGTGAACATAAACCAGCACCTGCATTTGAACGTGATAAACATCCTATTCAAAAAAAATTGAAGTTGCTTGTAGGTGATGATAGATTTGGATGTAGATCTGACGAGACTCCTGCAGATTCTCGTGCAGCGAAAAGTTTCATGCAAGAGTATGAATCAATACTTGGTAATGTAGATGTAACTTTTGTTGCTCGAGCTAATGAAATGATAGGACTTGCAGCAAGAACTGAATACGATGCACTGATGATAGATCTTAACTGGGGATATGATAGAGAAGAAGATGGTTATAGAATCCTTGATGCAGTAAGTCAATATGCTCAACGAAGAATACTTTGGACTGGAGCGTTTAGTGATGAAGTAAAGAAGAAAGCAAAGTCGAATCATGCAACTGCATGCATACCTAAATATCTTGCACCTGAAGATTTAGATAAAATACTTAGAGAATAAATGTTTTTTTTGTTTTTTCTTTTTTTTCTTTTCTTTTAATTTTTCTTTTTTATTATCCTAAAAACTTTATCATTGGGTCGCGCTTCATTGTTTAATTTGATTCCAACACGATCTCCTTTTTTTGAGTCTTTTATGTTGTTGTTATTTTTTTGCATAGATTCAATTTTTTGTTCAAACACTCCGCTTTTATTTCCTTGAATCATGATGGTGTCGCCCAGCTTTAGATCTTCTGCTTGAATCTGAATTTCAGCTACTTTTGGTTTTTTGTAATAATTTCTAACATATCCTATAAATTCTTTTTTCTTAGTCGCTTTACTACCATAAACATCACACCATGCATTTATTGGTTTTCCTAAAAAAAAGCCTGATGAAAATCCCCTATTATAAACTGTTTTTAATTTTTCAAGTAATTCTTTTTTGGTTTGATCTGAAAATTCATTTTTATCTATTTTATCTAACGCAGTTTTGTAACTTTCTGTTGTTGCTTTAACATATTCAGGAGATCTACCTCTACCCTCTATTTTTAAAATGTCGATTGTATCTGTTAGTTGTTCGAGAAAAGGGATTGTACAAAGATCTTGAGGACTCATAACATAATCAGTTCCGAGTTCGAGGTTAAATTCTTTGTCAATGTCTTTAATGCTATGTTCTTTGCTGTTGTGTTCTTTGCAGTTGTGATCCTTGGAATTAGGTTCTCTATTTTCTTTAACGTGATATTCTCGTCGACAAGGTTGTATGCATTCTCCTCTATTTGCGCTTTTGTTGAACAATTGATGTGACATAAAACATCTGCCGCTGATTGCAACGCACATAGCACCATGAATAAAACATTCAATCTCAATATTTAATTTATGTTTGTGGATTTTGTTTTTAATTTCTTTAATTTGTTCTAAATTTAATTCGCGTGCAAGAATGATTCTTGTTGCGCCAAGCTTTGCAAAATGTTTTACAGATTCAAAGTTGCTAATTGAAGCTTGAGTTGAAATGTGAGTTGGAATTTTTAGTTTGCTGCACTGTTTGATAACAGAAAAATCCCAGCAAATAATAGAATCTATGTTAGCTTCTTTTGCGTTTGTTAGAATTTGGTTTATTTTTTCTAATTCATTATCGTAAATAATTGTATTGATGCATAGATTTGCTTTAACATTGTTTTCGTGGCAGAAACTAACTATTTTTTTTAATTCAGAAGTTTCAAAATTCTTTGCAGTAACTCTCATATTGAGTTCTTTTACGCCAAAATAAATTTCATCACATCCTGCCTGCACTGCTGCACGTAACATTGGCCAGTTAGATGCAGGACTTAGTATTTTTGGTTTTGTCATATATTTATTGGTTGTTAGGGTTTGTTTAAAAACTTTTTTGAGTGTTGATTGGGTGTTTTTTCTAAATTTTACACAAAATTTATATACTATTTTGTACATTTTTTGTATTATTTGGTTTAAATATGGAAATTAAGACAAAAATATTGCGAGAATTAAGTAAAAATTTTAGGATTTCTATGTCTGAACTAGCCAGGCGGCTAAAAATAACCAGGGAAAAAGCAGATCGAGAGATAATAAAACTACAGCGTGATACAATTATTGAGAGACTAGGAGTAACGCTTAACCCTGGAAAATTTGGATATGAAACTTGGCAAATCTATATTAGCTTAGATGGTTCTAAGAAAGAGTCAAACAGAGATGTACAGCGATTTTTTAAACAGAATAAATTAATAGTGAAAACTCTTAGAACCATTGGGCAATATGATTATGTAATTTCTGTTGTTGGAAAAAATTCTATTCAAGTTAATGGTGTTGTTAATCAATTAAAAAAAGAATTGAATGTTAAAAAAATAAAACAAGTATTACTAATTCCTTCTGATTCTGATTTTAGTAACAAATCAATTAGTTCTGCAGATAAAAAAATAATTTCTGCATTAACTGATAATGCGCGATTGACATTAAAAGAAATATCACAAAAAACAAAATTAACTCAAAGAGTTGTAGGATATCGGTTAAATGAATTATTACGAAAAGAAATTTTAATTTCAGATCTTAATTTTAACTCTTCAAAACTTGGTTTGGAAAAGTATAAACTTTTGATAAACAACATTGGTGATGTTAATGAGTTAGTAAATTTTATCGAAAAAAATTTGGATAAAAATTCTTTATTATTTAATTATAATAAAACACTAGGTGCTCATGAAATCGAATTAGATTTGGTTGTTAAAAATCATTCTGAACTAGTCATGTTAGAAAATAAATTAATGGATTATTTTAGAGTTGATGTATTACACTTACTTGAAGATGAGCTGTATGATGTGAGCCATGTTGATAATTTTGAAGAGGTGCTCAAATCAATATGATTCCAGTATACAAATACGGGTTCTTGCTTGGACCCGACGGAAGAATAATGGATTTTATTAATAAACTAGTTCCTTCTGAATATAATGTGTTTTGGCTATTAATGATTTTAGTGCTATTCTTTTTTATAGTTGGTGTTGAAGATAAAAAGAAACATGGTCTGGCTGCTGCCATAAAATTTTTTGTAATTGCAGGTTTTTTAATTAATTTTGTTTTTCCAATTCGACCTGACTTTGTTATTTATGGTTGTGTTTTTGGTGTAACTTTGCATTTAGCATTAAATTTTAAATATATGCGTCGAGTAAATGTTATGATTAGTTTTTTAATGCTTTGGATATTGTCAGGATTTTTGTTTGGAAATTCATTAATTTTGGGAATAAGTGCACTCATATTTGTTACTTTAGGATTTGTTTTTAGTAAAGGACATGGTGCGCAAATGTTTGGTTCGCCAAAAGAAATTGAAATAATGAAGCAAGAAGGATTTGATTCTAATGATCCGGTTAGAGTAGCACAAAAATATATACAATTAATAAAGGATGCAGAAGCAAGAAGTAGATCAGTAGTTGGAGGAACTCCTCTTGAACGTCAAATCGTTAATGATACTCGAACGGCAACAATGAGTTTGGGTAAGTTTGAACTTGATCAAGTATCTGCACAAATACATCAAGAAGCAATGATTGCGAGTGCGCAAGCAATAGCCCGTACAGAATCAGGAATGCTCGAAGGAGAAATGAAACTTGAACAAAGAGAACAAATAATAAATCGTAATATAGATTCAATAGTTAATAGAATAATGCGCATGGCGCAGTCATTACTTAATTCAAATAATAGATCTGAGTTAATGACTCGAATGAAAGTTGTTTTAACTCAAGGATTGAAACAATTATTGTCTATGTTTTATAATTTAGTACAAAATCAAAAATTCATGGAAAAATATAGAGAAAAAGGATTAGAACAATTAGATCGAGCAGACCAAGTGATTGCACAAAGTGCGAAAGAAACTCGTAAAATAGAACAAGATGCATCTCATGTTGTAAAACAATTGAAACGAGTTGGACTGAAAAATTTAGGAATGGTAAAAAAAGAAGTTCGACGGAGATTAATGAATGTTTTTAAAAATTCATTCAAATTTATTTTTTGGTTTGTTGTAATGTGTATTGGTTTTATTTTGAAACTTGTTGGTTTTTTAAATTTAATATTTAAATCAATTAGTGGTTTACTAGTCCGAATTGGAAGAGTATTTTTTTTCCCTGTTGTTGCAATAATTACTGTAGTAGTTGCAGTAGTGTTAATGATATTTTTAGATTTAGTTATTGGTCTATTGGTATTAGGATTATTTTTGTTAATTCCAATAGGGATGGTATTAAGATACTTAGGCATTCCATTTAAAATAATTGGAAATGCAGGTTCAATAATGTTTAAAAAAGCAAGACCTAAATTGCCTGAGTTGACTAGACTTATTGCGCAGTTTTCAAAAGAATATGCTTTGATGAGAATAGAACTTGTAAAAATTAATATGATGAAACGCGCACTTAATAGTACTGTAAAAAAATTACTTAAACTTTTGAATTGGATAACTACAAAAACAAAAGAAATTATTCAAATCGAAAAAGAATCAGATTCTTTAAGAAAATTAGTTGTTGCAAACGAGAAAAAATACAGAGCAGATATAACTCAATTAAATCAAGGTGTGTTTGCATTCAAAAGATATTATGACTGGGTAAATTCTCAAACAAATTTGACTCTGCCTCAAAATGTAATGGCTGAAACAAATGGATACATAAATATTATATTTTTTAAAATTGGAGATATTTGTAATATAGCAATAGAAGAAAATAAAAGTTTGATATTTCCATTCATAAAAAATACAGGTAAAATATTGCAAGATGCGTGGGGGATAGAAAGTGCAAAAAAATATTGTGATAGAGTATCTGCAAAGCTTCAAGATTCATTTGTTAAGTTGGATGAAGCGTGTGTTGCTGTTGCAGGAGGAGGTGCAGCACAAAATATAATTCCATTAATGAATGTAATGGCTAAAGAAGGAGAAATAAATTCAAAATATGCTTTGCGAAAAAATAAAGGGATAGAAAATCATTTTACTAGAGCGCATAAAGATATGGTTGCTGCTGCAAAGAAAACAGAAGAACAAACACAGTTACTTGAGAGGGAACGATCAGAACTTAATTCAAGAAGATTGGCTGTTTTAAAATCAATACATTATGTATCTGATGTTTTATCCAAAAGCGAAACTAAAATTCACAAAAAGTTTGAAAAAGGAATGGGAAAAGCAATGGGTGGAATTAAAAACGCATTTGACTCTTTAAAGAAAGGTCAAAAAACTGCAGAAGGGATGGCAAAATAAATTCTTTGAGAACTCATTTTATTAATTTTTTTATTTCTTTAAAATATTTTTTTCTATCTCCTATTTTTACAACAGGAAAACCATATTTTTTTGCTTCTTTTAAAATATAATTATTAAATTCAATAACCCATTCAATCTCCTTTTCTTTTACATTATTAGGATATTTGTCTGCATCATCCCAAAGACCTCTTGTAAAAATAGTTCTGCGGATACGCTCATGATCATCATCAATTAAAAAAATCACTTTAATATCTTTAGAGGTTTTATTTTTTGTTTTTGATTTAGTGGTTAATTTTGTTTTTAGTTGATGTGCTAATTGGGGTAATATTGCAACTCCCTCTACAATAAATGATTTCCAAACATAATCAGTTTCAATAAATGCTTTAACTCCTTTCCAAACATCAATGCTCTCCTTGTTTTGAATACTAACAATTTGCTTTGCAGAATTATTTGTTAGAAGATCTACGCACATTTTGGTTGTAGGATTTGTAAAATAAAATAGTTTAGGATATTGATCTTTATTAACAATTTGTCTCATTTGTTCCCGTATAGCGTCTGTTGAAATCCAGGGGAATTTAAGTTCTTCTGAAAGCTTTCTTGCAGTAAAACTTTTTCCTGCAGTGGGAGATCCTCCTATGAGAATTATCTTGTTTTTTATTGTTTTAGTCATTTGTTTTTTTTATCTTTTTAGATGTTTAAAAACTTTAGTGTTTTTGTTTTGTTTTGTTTTTTTCCAGCATTAGTAGAACAATGTATGCAATACTGACTGCATTGATTTGTAACTTTAATAGAAATTTCTTTTAACTTATTCATACATTGATTGATTGATTGATTGATTGATTGATTGATTGATTGATTGATTGATTGATTGATTGATTGATTGATTGATTGATTGATTGATTG
>JABJCP010000024.1 GCA_018668595.1 Candidatus Woesearchaeota archaeon | reverse complement strand
TATTCTTCATTTCCTGTTCTTTTTTCTTCAATTAATGAAGCAGCAATTATGTTTCTTAAATCTGCAAAAGGAGCTAAATTACATGCACCTGAGATATTTCCAATATAATCTTGTCCATTTTCTAAAGAAGCCCCAAAACTTTCATAAAACCATCTATCATTTCCTTGTAATAATAATTTATCTGTAGTGTATAATTCACCAACTCTTGTATACAAAGAATCCTCTTTACCAGTTGTATCTTTGACTGCAACAATATGAGATTTTGTTAATGTTTCTAGTTCTGGTAAAGTTGTACTAAGTCCGGTTCTATAAACAATGACGTCTTTTCCTAGAGTAGTTACTTCACTTAATAATCTGCTAATGTCTGCTTGAGTTAATTCTTCATTTGTAGGCATAGCGACCATGATATAGTCAACATCAGTTCCAGCCCAAAATTTTGCAGCTTCAAGTGTTTCTTTTTTAGATTTTCTTATTACTCCACCAATTAAATGTGTACCTTTTTCTTGTTTTAATCTTAAACCTGCACTATATAATTGTTGAAATTGTATTGCATCTAAAAATTCACCTTCACCTGTAGCTCCAGCTAGAAGCAAAGAAGAAAAACCAATTCTATCACTTAATTCAGAATATAATTTATGAAATGCTTCACCATCAATTTGACCTTCTTCAGTAACAGGTGATACAGCTGCAAGGTTTAATCTCAATAAAGGGTTATCATTTTTTTGTACTTCTAAAATTTCTTTATATGTTTCTTGAAAATGTGGTGGAACATTAAACATGAGCAAATCGAATAATATCTTATATTTAAATCAAACGATTATACCTTTAATGGATCAAATATTATGTTTTGAATTCTAAAACTAAAGAAAAAAAACTGTTTATTTTATATAATGGAGAAATTAAATTTCAAAAATTTTTCCATGTCGTCCAACATTAACTACTTTAGTTTTTCCTACTATTTCTTCAATTCCTTCAGCTTCATGAACATGACTACAAAGCATAATATCTGGTTTAAATTTGTCAATAGCTTCTTTAACACCAGTACTTCCAGGGACAAATCCTGAAAGTTTTTCCATTTTAGTTTTGCTCGGATGAACATGAGTTACCATAATTTTTTTTTGTAAATATTTAATTTTATCATGGCCTTGTTTAAGTAAAGTAAAAATTTCTTTATCTGTCATTTTATTAAATGGTCCAATATTAGCTCCACCACATCCAAATATTCCAACATCAGAATATTTTACAGAATATCCATGGATATTTTTAACATCATATACTTCTGCTAAAAAATCAGTAGTAGCAACAGTTTCGTGGTTACCAGGAATAATTAAAACTTTTTTATGGATTTTTTTAAATGGACCAATGATTCCATCTGTACTTTGTTCAGCATAAGTGAGATCACCAGCAAGAATTACTAAATCAACGTTTTCTTTACTTGCTTTTTTTGCTAGTTTTTTTGCTAAATTCATGTCACCATGTATGTCTCCAGCAGCAAGTACCTTCATATTGAATCACCATTTATAAATGTTTTTTCAAATTTAATTGTCTGATGGAAATTTGAAAATCTTTGATTTTCATATTCTCCTGCAGTTAAAACTTTCAATTTGAAAACCTCGAATTTAAAGTTTCGAATGTTAATGAGATTACCTTCATATTGTTGTCACCTTTTAATTTCTTCTTTTTTATTATCAATAATTTTTATGATTGTTGAAGGATTTCCTTTTTTTTCCCCAACATAAATTATAAAATCAACTGAATCTCTAATATTTTCATTTAAATCTTTTAAACAAGTCATATGTTTTTTCCCTGAAATATTAACTGATGTTGTTACAATAGGAATATTTAGTTCACTAACAATATCACTAAACCAAGAATTAGGAATTCTTAGTCCTAACAAATTTGAATCAGGAGCAATTTTTTTTGAAACAGTTGTATCCTTGGATTTTAAAACATAAGTGTAAGGTCCAGGAAGTTTATCTAAGTCTTCTTTTTTTACTTCACAGTTTTTTATTATCCATTTAATGCTTGGAGCAATGATAGAAAAAGGTTTATTATCTCTTTTTTTTATTTCTCGAATTTTTTCTACTGCAGAATCATTTGTCGCGTCACATCCAATTCCATAGATTGTATCTGTAGGATAAATAAAAACAGCACCATCTCTAATTAACTGTAGATATTTTTCTCTATGTGATAAAAACTCGTCTTCACTTATTTTCATAATAATTAGAAGAAGAAAACAGTATTTATAGTTTTACTTTGACATTTGAACTACTTGATTGAAAAACAAGTTTTTGATATAATCATGGTTTTTATGTAACATATTAACATCACCATATTAAATTATTGTAAAATGATTTAAATAGCTCACACGTAAATGTCCAGTGCTTAAGAAAAAAGAAACATTTTTATTCAATTAGTTAATTCTAGTCTCTATCTTGGGCCCGTGGTCTAGCCCGGCTATGACATCCGCTTGACTTGCGGAGGATCCCCAGTTCAAATCTGGGCGGGCCCACTTCTTAAATTTTTTCGAACTACTTGCGGTGTTCTAGCAATGTAGTTCTTAATTTGTTTGGATTCTAACATTATTAAAGGTTAGATTAGGGCGGGCCCACTCTTTTTTATGGTTATTTAAAACAACTTTCCCAGATTTGAACACATGTTCACTTACGTTCTCGTGCCACTCGTGTAACTCGTTGGAATCTGAGCGGGTCCACTTTTTTAATTTTTTCGAGCTACTTGCGTTTTTTAGCAATGTAGTTCTTAATTTGTTTGGTTTCTAACATTATTAAAGGTTAGATTAGGGCGGGCCCACTCTTTTTTTATTAAAAATAATAAGCTTGATTAAAGATAATATTTAAAAAGATTAAATGTACTCCTTTTAAGTTATGACTTATCACACATCTTCAGCTCAGTATGAATCAAATCCAGTATATGAATCCAATCATAATTCGAAATTCAATATAATTGGAGTTTGCAGAGGAACTTGTTATACTTCTCAAGGTTGTTCATGTAGATAATAAAATTATTTTTTTATATTAAATATTATTTTTACAAACATTTATATTCTAAATCTTAACTTGAATTTAACATGAAAAAAGCAGTATTTATTCTATTAATAGTGATTGGATTGTTTATGACAGCGTGTGATAAAGATAAATGTGAGACACATTCAGATTGTAAGTATCATGAATCTTGTGAAGATGGAAAGTGTGAAAATACTGATTGCAGTGGTAAGTGTCCAGGAACAGATAATCCTTGTACATTCCATATTTGTAGTGGACAGACAAATTATAAATGTGAGGTAAGAAATAATGGTCTTCCTACAGGAAGTTGCCAAGGTTCTGTTCCAGATAAAGAATGTAAAAGATATACTTGTGATAATGGGGCTTGCATAGAGACTGATGATAGAGACTGTATAAGCAGAAAAGAATATGATGCAAGACAGATACCTTGTTCAGACGGAACTGAGACAGGATTTTGTTCAAAAGTTAATCCTGGAAAATATTGTGATGAAGGAAAATTAGTTGGTGGAGAATATGAAGAACTTTGTTTAGAAGATTTGGCTAATGATGAAGAACAAAAAAAAGAAGCACCAAAGCTTCAACCTGATCCTTGTGGAGATTTACCTCATGGAGATTGTTCACTAGATCAAGAAGGTTATATTTGTAATAATGGAGAACTTGAAGAGGATGAATCTTGTTTACCTATTACAGAATGTGAAGACAATACATTGATAGGAGAATGTTCAAACACAAAAGAAGGTCAAAGATGTAATAATGAGGGAGTTTTAGAATTAGATGAAACTTGTCTACTCGACGAACCTGTTGCTCTGGAAGGATGTGGAGAAACAGCAGAAGGAGATTGTTCATCTGATGGTAAATGGTGTATACATAATGAATTAATGGTTGATGAAGCATGTGAAAATGCATGTGATGACGGTACACCAGATTTTGGGTGTTCGCAGCATTCCATAGGTTATGTTTGTAATAACAAGGAATTAGTTGAAGATTTACCAACTTGTGATCCTAACTATGTTTATGTTCCTCAGGATTGTGATGACGGAACACCTGATGGAGAATGTACTGCAGCTCAAGATGGATATTGGTGTAATCAAGGAGTTCTTGAATACGATGAATCTTGTTATGTAAATTACGATGAATGCAGTGACGCAACATTAAGTGGAATGTGTTCAGAAATAACTCCAGGTCAAATTTGTTATTATGGAACCCTTTCAGAAGATGATGTTTGCTTAGAAGGTAAAAGATGTAGTGACTGGACACCAAACCAAGAATGTTCAAAAATGACATCAGGATATTTTTGTAATGAAGGAGCATTGCAAGAAGATCAATTTTGTTAATTTTTTTTAATTTTTTTTTTAAATTTAACTAATTCCAAAAACACTTTTTTTTACTGAATTAACGTCAACAGGCTTTTCTACATAAGGAAGATTATTCCTTCTACACATAATAAATTCTACATCATCATAATATCTAGCAATTAAATCTTTATTTTCTGTTTGATTATTAAAATTAGAATGAAGTTTTAACTTTGTTACTTTATCATAGCTTGGATCTACATCATATACTGACACATCATTTGAAAACTCAATTAAATTAAAACATCCATTATGAAGTCCTGCATTATTAATTACATAATGAAAATCACTATGTTTCATAAATTGTGTATATGACCAGTGGTTATGAGATTGTACAAAAATTTTTGTTTTAATATTACTAGGAAGAGTGTTCATGAATTGTTTAAGAACTTGAGATGCACAATCAAATTTACCAGTTGTTTTATCATATTCACCTAGTGTATGATTATATATAATTATTTTTGAAATATTTTGTAAATTAGGTAATCTACTAAGTAGATACTTTGTTTGTTCTTCTTGTGCTTTTGCTGAAGGATCAAATCCAGTTGTAGCGTGACTAATTCCAGGAATTCCTAGAATTAAAGTATCATCAATTTTAACATGTTTATTTCTAACATAATGAAATTCAGTTTTTTTTTCAAGTTTTAATAATTTTTTTTCAAATTTTTTCACAATTTCTTTTACAGCTATAGTGTCCACAATTGGGATATCATCTTTTTGACTATTAGTGAGCATTGAAAGTTCTCCAAAAATTAGTAATTGGTGTTCAGATTCATGATTTCCAAGATTAAAGATTGTTCTTTTTAGCTTAGCAAAATTTTCAATTACTTGGTATAGCCAATCATATCTTTCATTTATGTATTCAAAAACCATTTCATAAGTGATTTTTTTGGTTTTCTTCCATTTTCCATAAAAAATTGGTGAACCAGCTTTAAGATATTCTTCTTTATCATTATTGGTTAGGCCATTTCTATGTAAGTTACTACTTGTCATGGCTGTTGAGGTTAAAATATCTCCATTTAGTACAATTGTGTCTACAAAAGGGTATTTGTTAAGAATTTTTTTTGTATGTTCATAAGATTTATCAATACATTGAGGTGAATGTGTATCAGATATAACTACGTGGAACATTAACTTAAAAATGTTCATTTCCTATATAAATGTTTTGTTTTTTACTACTAGTAAGTAGTTTAAAATAATCAATATAAATTCCGTTATTTTGAATACGACGAATCCTGTGTTTTTTATTTTTTTCTATATCTTTTTAAATAAGATATTTTTTGTGATTTTTTGCAAAAGGTGAAATAATATGAGTTTTAGAGTTAGAGATGCAAAAACAGTAAAAGAAGCTGCAAAATTTAAATTAGCAACAAATATAGAAGATACTATTTTGGATTATAATATTTTTGAAGAGGTTTACAAAAATAATCCAATACC
>JABJCP010000023.1 GCA_018668595.1 Candidatus Woesearchaeota archaeon | reverse complement strand
CTGTTGTAGCACTTGTAATTATCTGTGATTGCTTGCAACAAGAGCCATTCTCTCCATTCGGAAGGACCTTTCCTACATATTCAGAGAGAATATATGATTCTTCACGGCAGTCTTTCGGCTGTTTTAGCGTTACGCTCCCACCGGGAATGCAACCAGGAACACCAACTCCCGCCCGTCCCCCGCCGCTTGCCGCGCGGGGCTGTAGTTGCTTACGCCAATGTTTAATCGGTCTGCTTCTCGGATACCAACAATTAGCAGAACCTTGTATTTCATCTGTATCTGCCGGATTTGAACCATTCGTCATCGGACGAGACCACGTGGGAACAGCATTTACAAAAACCTGCTTATTAGATTTCCACATACCAACCTGAAAGATTCCCATATAGTATAGTGTGTAGAAAATAATAACTATTAATAATATAATGATAACTAATTCTATCATAATCGCTTTTTTTATATATTTAATAATAAAACACGTGTTTTATGGTAACACTATAATAGAAGGAGTCGAGTCAACGTCTGATACCTCTAATGCGGCAAGGATTCACACTATCGCCGTTACCCAAGAATCACATACACAGCAAATAAAGAAACTTACCGATAAATATAAAACCCTACAAGGACTACTGAATGATAACAGAATTAAGACGGCAATCCAAACAAACGCTGCAAATAGTACGCTTGCTAATAAATTAAAAGCGTGTGCAAAAAAAAAATAGATTTAGAGAATTATGAAAACAATTTTATAATAATAATAATAATAATAATAATAATAACTGCAATAATAAACCTAAAAGAACTAGACGAGAAAAACTTAGACATTTTGCACAATCTGGAAATATGAATTATGTAGCTGCAGGATGTTGGCTTACAGCAGGAATATTTTGCGCGCTTTCAGCATATAGTAAAGTAGAACCAGATTGGGATTATATTATAATGGGGTTAGATGGATTTAATGCAGCAATTCAATTTTATATAGGTAGAAATACTTCTAAACAATATAAACAAAGACAAAAGCGTGATGCTAGCAATAATACTGCTAATGCAGATCTTATAGGCCATAGTCCAATGTATTAAACGTATTTAACGCGTCTATAAATTTTTTGTTTCGTTACTTCTATTTAGTAGTCAAAAATCGAAACTTTTATAAAGAGTGAAGGGTAAATTAAGTCTAAAACTGACCACTAATCACACAATAATAAACATAAAATGAGATTTATAAAAAATACAAGACATTGGTTTGCAAGATTATTTAGAACAACCCCTGCAGAAATATATGTGGCGGCAGTTGTAGGAGGACTCGCATTAGGAGTTGGATCATACACAAATGAAAGTTATCGCGAAGATAAAGTACCTGTAGCTGTGACTGGAAAAGGTCAAGTAATACAAGACATAGAAAAACAAACAGGCAAAGATTTAACAGATGAAGAAGCGCTTGATCCTTGCGAATTATATACTCATGATGCGAACAATGTACCTATGAAAATTGTAGAAGATTGGAATGAAGCTCATGAAACATTTTGGGGAGATCCAATAGAACGATTTGCAGAAATTCTAAAAGAAAGATGGTTTGATTCAGATAAATTTCATGATTCATTACCTGAACTTTTAAAAAAATTACCTGATCGAGCACAAGCATGTCTAGACACAGATGATATGCAAAGATATGCCAAAGCAAATCATTTAATGATGCAAGCAGCAGCACATTTAGATGCTAGTTGGAAATATAGATATTATGAAGATACATACCAAACTTGCACAGAATCCTGCTCATCAACTTATGACTCAGATAACAATTATTCTGGAGAGGATTGCACTGAAATATGTACAACTCATTGCAATTATGAAGAACATGAACATTGGTTTAATCGAGGAGAAGCAAAAGCTGCAGCGAAATTATTAAAACAAGCCGCAGCAGAACTTCCAAATCTTTCATTACATCAAAGATTTAGAGAACCAAGTACAACACATAAACTTGCTTTAGAAGTAGCAGAAAAAAGTGGAGCACTTGAAAACTGCGATAAAAAACTTAGTTTAGATGACTGCATTAACCAAGTATTAAATTCTTGGAAATATGGCTCAACAATGTATGTTAATCAAACTCCCATAGAAATGAATTGGCATCATGTAATAGGAGAAGCAAGAAACTCAAATATTGCACCGCAAACAGCAAAAGACCATTATTTTGTTAGAGATCATACCTGCATGCAAGGACCAAATCACCCGACAGGATTTAATCTCACTAGAAAAATATCAAAAGATTCAAAACAAGTTGCAATGCTTACTGCAGAAACACTAAATGCAATTCAATATGTAAAACAGAATGCACCCAAATTATATGATCAAATTGAAAAATTTATTGGATCTCCAATATTTAGCACAGATGCTGAAGCAAAACAACAAGCAGAAGCAATAATGGGCACCAGCAAGAAAATGTACATATCTAATTTTAAAGAAGGACAAGACTTTGAAAGATTTAGAAAATGGCACGTTGTTATGTGGACTGTAATTGGAACAGTTTTGGGCGGACTAGTCGGTGCAGGACTTGACTATGTAGGAAATCAAAGAGGATGGTACGATCATGCAAGACCGAGTGCTTATATGAATCGACGACGTAAAACTAAAAATAATTACAGATTTTAATTTGACTTTTTTAATTTAACTTTATTTGAAGTTTAGTTATATTTCATAAATTAACAGGGGCTAAGAAAATATTTGGGAAAAAATATATTAATAAATTAATGAAGAAAGTAGATAAAGATGTAGAAGACAAACTAGAAAAAAAACTACTACTCAATCCAACTTTAGAAGATATAATTAAATTTTTAGATGGAAAAATAGAAACAATAATCAGAAGAACAACAGACAATATGCTTGTTGAAGATTTTACAAAAACAAAAGAAAATATAGGCGAAAAAATCAATTGGAAAAAAGAAAAAAAGAAAAATGTACAACACCAATTAGATTCAGAATTATTTTACCTAATGTCTAAAGGTAAAAGATTTATTTTAAGCTGCCCTGAATTACTAGTTATTATGTTTAACCCTGAAACTGAACAGTATGAAGAAGCAGAATATGATCCGAAATACGGTAACTGTAATTATGATCGGGGACAACCAAAACCACAACCTGAAAAACCAATTAATGATAAATTATTCAAACCAGCATCCCAACTTCAAATAGGCTATTTTTGTAGATGTGCAAACTCTAATGAAAACATCAAATCAAATCTTCAAAAATTTAAATTTATACTTTCACTAAACCAAATAGTGACCAGCAACAAACCAGATGCGTTAGAATTATCAGAACATAGCGGAGATTCATGTCACAGATATTTCAGTTACAGAATACTTAAATATAAATAAGTCAAAGCCAAATAACGGAATTAAAAATGTTGGAAAAATACAAACTTAAAAAAGCAATGCGAGAAGCAGAAAAGAAAATAGAACGCAGAGAAATCAAAGTAAGATCTCTAGAAGATGCTATTTCTGACGATAATAAATATACTTGCAATGAGCCAAATAATGAATATACTAATACCCACAATAATACTAATGACCATAATAACAATAATCAAAGAACTAGAAATTATAAAAAAAGTATGCGTGATTTTGGTTGGAGCGCATTAAAATTTATGAGTAATGATTATACTATAGGTACGCTGTGGGTATTTATTGGAACAATGGCATTAAAAACCGAACTTAATTTGCCTGAAGGACAAGATACTTCATACGTTCTACCGATCATTGATTATGCTATTGCTGCCATGTGGTATTCAACAGGTTTTTTTAAAACAAAATATTCAAGAAATAAAAACAGAATACTAAATAATAATAATAATAAACTTAATAGACTTTAAAAAAATGATTTTTATTTAACTTTTATTTAAATTAATATCAGGGACTAAAAATGTTTGAAAAATACAGACTAAAAAAAGCAATGCGAATAGCAGAGAAAAAAATAGAACGAGGAGAAATCAAAGTAAGATCTCTAGAAGATGCTCTTAATCAAACTAATGATGATAATGAAACCAATATCAAATATGATGTTCAAAACAAACCTCAACAAGATAAGCCTAAAAAAAGTTTTGGAAAAAATTTAGCCAACATTCTTTTAAGCAATTATACTCTTGGAACTATGTGGGCTGGAATTGGCATGCTGAATTATCACGCCGCAATGCAAAAACCAGAATTCGCAACAGAAAATTATTGGATTATTGGATTGAATTTTACTGCAGCAGGACTTTTTTATTTTAGCGGCATATTAAATACCACATTTAAACGAAAAATAAACCAATATAATAAAAAAAATAATTATTAATAAACATCCCTAATTAAAGTTTAAAAAATAAAAAATTGAAAAAAAATAATTAATAATTAGCAACCATTTCGTCTTTATTCTCAACGCGTTTGTTAACATAATTAAGACGATCTTTTAATTCTTCTACTTTAGCGTAAGGTTCTAGATTATAAGGAATCTGCTCGACCATGTGAACATCATTGCTTGTTGTTTTTACTAATCCTAATTTATCTGCAAGATTATCATAATGCTCTTTGACTTCAGGCGTATGTCTTCGACTTCCAGTTTCAATACCTTGAATATTTAATTGATATGCTAATTGCTCAACTATAAAATCATCTTTTCCAGGAGTAATATTTCTTCCAGGATGTGCGAGTACTAAAACTCCTCCTGCATACGGAAGAACTTCTTCTGCAGGAGTACGCTTAAGAGAAACATAGGTTGGCTTTCCAAAACTCAGATAATTTTTAATGAATTGATTAGCCGTATGAATATTTTCTTTTTCCAATCTTTTTTTGTTTGATTGTTTGTTTACAACCTCATTTGCAATAAACTTCTTAACAATAATTCCATACTTTTTAAAATCGTTTTCAGATATATCAAAACCTTCTGCTCTTAATCTATTTATTTGATCTGTTGTTCTAACTCTTCTTCTATGTCTAAAAGCAGCAAGAGCGTTTTGAAAAGTTCGATTGTTTGTGTTGGGCCAATAAGATAAAATATGCAATTTTTTCCCATAAAAAAAACAACTGATCTCAACCGCAGGAATGACTTCTATGCCCACCTTCTCTAAATTTTTATATGTAGCAAATGCTGATGTGTCATCATGATCTGAAATTGCCACAAACTCATAATTTGCATCCAAAATATTTTCTAGAGTTATCGCACCATCTGAAAAGGGAGTGTGTAGATGAAGTTGACCCATTTTTTCTGTATGTTGCGTACTCTTTGTTTGATTTGTCTGCTTTATTCGGATTGAATTTGTTTGTTTCATGGTACAATAAAGATATGCCACTAAAGAGATATATTGATTATGTGTATAGAATATATTCAAGAATATACGTATATACTAAATTCTTAAGTATATTCTTAGGAAAGTTTTATATACTTAAAGAGATGAATATATTTTATAATTCGAATCTACTAAAACATGCAAATTAACTGCTAAGAAGGTGCTTAATATGAAAAGAAAAATAATCAAACAAGGAGCGTCCACACTTACAATAAGTTTACCTGCGGAATGGACTAAAAAATTCAATCTAAAATCCGGTGACGAAATTAATGTTGATGAAGAAGACAAAAAATTAGTAATTTCTACACAAAAAGAATTCAAAACAAAACGCAGCGAAATAAACATCGGCGGACTTATGAGAAGTCTAAAATGGGTATATCTGACAAACATATATATTCGCGGAGATGATGAAGTAGTTGTAAAATTTAAAGATCCAAAGGAATCAGACACAGTAATAGAAATTGCAGATAAATTAATAGGATTTGAAGCTGTAGAACAAGGAAGAGATTATGTACTATTAAAAGATATTGCAGGATCAAACGAACTTGAATTTGATTTAGTTCTTCGTCGATTATTTAGATTAATAATATTTATGGGAAAAGACGGAGTAGAATATTTAAAAAGTGGAGATATTAAAACATTAAAAGAACTTGCCCGGCGAGATCACAGCGTAAATAAGTTTTGTTCATATTGCCTCAGAATTTTGAATAAAAGAGGATATAAAGAATTTGAAAAAACACAACACTTCTACAACACAATACAATTTTTAGAGTTACTAGGCGATGAATATTCAAGACTTTATTATGGACTCGAAAAAGGAATACGAAAAGAATTTGTAAAATTATTTGAAGAAATAATAAAAATGAATGAAGAATTCTATAGTTTATTTTATAAATATGACGATGCTGTTGCGACGAGAATATTAGAAGAAAGAAACAGAATTCGTGAACAAACAAAAGTACTAAAGAAAAATATGACCACTGATGAAATTTTATTTATTTACAGAATTCGAAAAATGGCAGAACTAATTGGAGATATGATGAAAATTATGAGCGTTATGTATGTGTGAATTTAAAAAAATGATTTACAAGAATAAATGATTTATAAGTATAAGCCCTCTAAACACCCATAGTATCTTATTTGGGACAGCATAACTATTTAAATCAGCGTGTTATTTTTATAACATAATAAATTCGATTTTAAAGTGTTAGGGGGTATTGTCATTTGGCAAGAAAAGAAAAACAATTATACTGCTTACTCGATAGACTTTCGAACTATGTAGAAAATAGAGATGAACTAGGTAGCATCATAGGATATGCTGTTATTGGAAGTTTAATTGATTTTGAAACTAATTCTAGAGACCAGCAAGAAATACAATTCGAAGAAATAAAATCAGTATATTCTGGAATTGAAAATGCTATACACACTTGCAGAAAACAAACTAACAGCTACGAAGCACTTTGCGATCTACACTTAAAAGTACAACCATATATGAATGACCAAATTAAAAATAATGATATTCCCAATACTAACAGTAACTTGCTAACAAATATAGTTAATAACTTAATTAACAGAAGAGGAAATTACGAAGACAAACTAAGAAGAAATGGACTTGCAATACTTGAACAGGTATTAGAACGAGGTCCACTACGCAGAAAAATAGATGTGTTGAATAGAGATCATACAACAATTAAAACATATTTTTCTAATTAACTAATTAAAAAACATAAACAAAAAAATGAAAGAAGAATACCACGAAATCTTTATTCCCCTATTAGATGTTTATAGCGAAGGTGGAACTGAAGTTTTCAGAAATCTAGAACGAAAAGAAGGTGATGAGAAAAACTTAGTAGTTATACCAAGAACATTTACTAAATATTTACAAGAACTAAAAGATACGCAACACGATGAAGGTTCGGCCGACGCATTAAGATTTCTAAAAGAAGCTGCAAGAAATAAAGTAATACACAGAGATAAAGGTATCACACTATGTCGAGTTTCTACAGGTCTTGATGTTGCAATAATTGATGATAATAAAACAGATCACGAAAATAAAAAAACAACAGTAAGTGAACTTGAAGAACTAGTTATGAATAAATGGGAACTGCCAATTACCGACGGTAAAAAACACAGACCTGAAATAATAACAAGTGTTGAAAATTATCACATAAAATATTTAGGACGTGGAATGAGAGTAAAAGATCCAGAATTTTTACTAGTAAATTCAGACATTGTAAATGAAGGAATAATACTTGGAAATAATGATCTTTATGCAAGACTTCAAAATCGAAATGAAATAGTTAATGCAGACGACGCAGCTGAAATGCTTGAACGAGAAGACCTATACTTAAATCAATTCATTAAATTTCTCGGCGGAGAAAATAGATATGAATATGCTCGTGTTTGTGGAGACCTAATAAAAAATAGAAGTGGAACAAGAATTTTAGAAGTTGAAAATAAAAGAGTTGAATTATTAAGAAGAGAAGAATACAAAAAACATATAATAAGCCCAGGAGGAACTACGCGAGATAATATTTTAGGAATTAAACCGCTTGATATGGAACAGTACATAGCGTTTCAATATGGACTTTTAAATCCTGATGTTTCTTTAATGTTTATATGCGGAGAGCAAGGATCTGGAAAAACATTACTAAGCTATGCTGCAGCAATCGATCAAATATTATATTACAACAAAGAAACAAGACAAACAAAAGGAATTGATGTAAATAAAAAAGAAAATTCATTTAAAAAAATAGTTTTAATAAAGCCAAATGAGATTCTTGGTGGAAAAAGAAGAGAAATTGGATTCTTACCAGGATCACTATTTGATAAAATTAGACCTCACCTTGAACCATACATTGATGCGCATAAAGAAACAATACTAAATCAAATACTTCCATTTGAAGAACTTCTTAAACATCCAAAATTTGAAAATGAATTTGGAATGAAACCTAGAGATGCGGAATTCAAAAATAAAAGAATAAATGGAGGATTCTTGCCTCCAAGAAATCCAGCGCTAGAAGTTCCATTTTCAGGATTTATGAGAGGACGATCATTTAGAAATACAATACTTCTTGTTGATGAAGCACAAAATTATACTCCCTACGAACTTAAAACTGTACTTGAAAGACTAGGACCTGGATGTAAAGCAGTAGTTATGGGAGATCCAAAACAGTTCGATAATCCGCTTACTTCCAAAGAGAAAAATGGACTAACTGCAGTTATAAAACATTACATTGAAAAACCATACTCCATGCAAATAAAACTCATTCATAATTATAGAAACCAAATTTCTGAAGATGCTACAAGCATGAAGTATTATAGTACTGGATGAACTATTTAATTTTATAAAAAAAAGAAGTAAGTAAAAATTAAAAAATATTAATTAAAATTATTTCCTTTCTTTTATTTCTTCTGTTAATTCTTCTATGAACTTGTCAACAGGTTTTTCCCCATGAACTTGATTATCTCTAGTTCTAATATTTACTGTGTTGTTTTCCAGTTCTTTATCTCCAACAACAAGAATATAATTAACTTGCTCAAGCTGAGCTTCTCTAACTTTTTTAGGAATAGACTCTGCGCGATGATCAAGCTCGACACGAAGTCCTTCTGTTTGGAATTGCTGTTTTAATTTTTCTGCATACTCTACATGACGATCTGCCACAGTAAGAATCTTAACTTGAACTGGACTAAGCCAAAGAGGGAACTTACCTGCGTAATGCTCAATTAGTAAAGCAAGTGTACGCTCATAACAACCAATTGAAGATCTGTGAACTACCATTGGTCTTTTTTTGCTACCATCTGAATCAACATAAGTCATATCAAACCTTTCAGGCAGGGCAAAATCAATTTGGATTGTAATTAATGTATCTTCTTTTCCATGAACATTTTTTGCTTGAATATCTAGTTTTGGTCCATAAAATGCAGCTTCACCTTCTACCTCAACATAATTTAATTTTAATTCATCAAGAATTTCCTTCATTGCTTTTTGTGAACCTTCCCACGCAGCAGTATTATCTATATACTTACCTTTCTTGTTATTAGGATCCCACTTTGAAAATCTATACCAAATTTCATTTTCTATTTTCAAAGTTTTCATAATATACTCGACGAGCTTTACAACCTCTTTAAACTCATACGCTAATTGATCAGGTCTACAAATAATATGTCCTTCTGCTAAAGTAAATTGCCTTACTCTAGTTAGACCATGCATTTCACCCGAGTCTTCATTTCTAAATAAGGGGGATGTTTCATTGTACCTTACAGGCAGGTCTCTATAACTATGAGATTTTGCGTTGTAAATAATAAATTGGAATGGACAAGTCATAGGTCTTAATGCCAATACATTTTCACCAGATCCAATTTGAAACATTCCATCTTTATAATGATCCCAATGCCCTGAAACTTTGTAAAGATCACTCTTCGCCATAAATGGAGTTTTTGTTAATTGATAACCTCTTTTTTCTTCTTCATCTTCTATCCAACGTTGAAGAATTTGAACTATCTTTGCTCCTTTAGGCATAAGTAAAGGCAAACCCTGGCCGACAATATCACTAGACGTAAAAAGTTCCATTTGTCTTCCAACTTTATTATGATCTCGCTTTTCAGCTTCCTCTCTTAAATGTAAATATTGTTTTAATTCTTTTTTGTCAGGAAAACTAATACCATAAATTCTCTGAAGCTGTTTATTTTTTGCATCGCCGCGCCAATAAGCACCTGCAATTTTTGTTAATTTGAAAGATTTAATTTTCCCAGTATGCAAAACATGAGGTCCTCGACAGAGATCTACAAATTCTCCCTGTTTGTAAATAGAAATTGGTTCAGTTTCAGGAAGCTCATTAATCATTTCAAGTTTAAAATCATTATCTTTGAACATTTCAAGAGCTTTTTCTTTTGAAAGTTCAATACGTTCAAAAGGTATTTTTTCAGATCGCAATTCTTTCATCTTTTGTTCGATTTTTTCTAAGTCCTCAGGTTTGAAAGGTTCATGATCAATATCATAATAAAAACCCTCATCAACAATCGGCCCAATAGTTAATTTTGCATAAGGATACAAAATAGTAATTGCCTGAGCCATTAAGTGTGCAGTAGAATGTCTAAATATTTCTACGCCTTCTTTGTCTTTGAAAGTAATAATTTTAATATTAGAATCTTGAGTTATTTTAGTATTAAGATCTTTGAGCTGACTGTTTACTTCAATTGCTATTGCAACATTTGCAAGCCCCTCACTAATGTGCTTTGCAATATCTAAACCCGTAACTTCTTTTTCAAACTCATGGATTGAACCATCTGGAAATGTAATTTTAATCATAGTATCACCTAAATAATGTATAGAATAGAGTTATTAAGATATATTATATAAATATTATGTGTTGTTGTATGCAGAAATTGTACTTAGAATTTAAAATATCACAACCAACCTTCTTTTTTAAAATACCAACGCACGGCAATAATTGAAAATAACATTAAACCAAGTGCAAAAATATAACCATGTTCCCACATAATCTCAGGCATAAACTTAAAATTCATACCATAAATTCCACTAATAAGCGTTGGAACAAGAACATAAGACGCAATCACAGTAAGACGCTTCATCACAGCATTAAGATTATTAGAAACAGATGATAAATAAATATCAATAATACCTGTAAGAATATCTCTTAGTGTTTCTCCAGAATCAATCAATTGAATAATATCGTTGTAAAGATCTCTAAACTTTCTTGATTCCTGTTTTGAAAATGCAGCTAAATATTCTTTTTCAATAGCTGTAATTACTTCACGATTTGCCATTAAAGATTTATGAAAATAAATTAAAGACTTTTTTATCTTAAACACTCGACTAACATGTGAAGATTCAGATTTTTTAAAAATTTCATTCTCGACTTTATCAACATCAGTATCAAAAACATCTAAAAAATGAAAAAACTCAGAAAGAATTTCATCTAATAAAAAATGAACAAAAACAGAATGTGACTCAAGTAAACTAGGTTTTGAAATAAGTTTGTTTTGCACACGGCTTAATGGTTCAAGTTCATGACGCCTTAATGTAATAACATGTTTGTTTTTTGTAATAAAAATTGAAATAGATCCTGTTTCAATTTCATGATCCTTGGCAATTGGTGATGCGAAAACAATCAAAGAAAAATCTTTATCATCATAAACCTTAGGACGCTCATTAGCACCATGATGTTCCTTCAAATCAATTAAAGGAATTTTAGCCAATTCAGAAACAAGTTTAAGATCATGATCTGTAGGATTAACATAATCAAACCAAGTAAATTCTTTTGATTTAAAAGCATTCAATGAAAATTCCTTGGTACTTTCAACACTCCCCTTTTTTAGCCGAAAAATACGCAGCATAATACTAAAATTATGAATTTGATATATAAATGTTTGTCTCTACTTTAGAGAAAAAATAACATTCCAAAGATTTAAATAAAATATTAAAAAACTAAATTATGAAAAAAATATGGCAAGTACAATATTTATAGATAATACAAAAGATAATAAAACTGCAAAAAAAATAGATGAACAACTATTTGAATTAAGCAAACAAATAGAATTTGCACTAATCAATCCTACTAATATATTACACGAAAAAAAACTAGTTCATGCAGATCCTTCTTATGATCCTATTTTTGAATACGAAAAAAAAGATTTTACAGAAGTAATTAATGAATTAGAATCTCTTGAAATGCACGACTCAGAAATAGGATTATTATTAGAAGAAAAAAGAAAATTGTCTTTACACAAAGCAAAATCATTACACCACAGAGGAACACCTAATTTTACAAAACATTCTCTAAATGCTTATGGTCGTGGAACAAAAACACTTCTTGAAGACGCAAAAAAACTACTAGAACTAAATTCTGAAGAAAGAGAAAAAACAGAAACCCCTGAAAAAGTTGTTAATGCTCTTCGTGCAGAATTAACTCACCACGGATTTGAATATTTTGTTGATTCAACAGACATGAGTGCAAGTGCAATGGTACAGCCATCAAAAAAAAGAGTTCTCGTCAATAAACATAGAATATATAGCAAACATTTTGTTAAAGTTTTACTAGTTCATGAAATAGGAACTCATGTACTACGTGCAGAAAATGGAAGGATACAACCATTCAAACTATTTTCTTATGGACTTCCAAACTATATGTCTACAGAAGAAGGACTTGCAGTTGTAAATGAAGAAAAAAATGGATTGCTTGACAAAAGAATACTAAAAGGATATGCTGCGCGTGCGATTGCAACAGATATGGCATTAGATAAAAGCTTTTCAGAAATATACCAATTCCTATCAGATAAACTAAGCCCTGATGCTGCATTTCAATATGCACTTAGATCAAAAAGAGGAATTAGAGACACTTCAAAATCAGGAGGGTGTACAAAAGACTATGCATATTTAGACGGATATATAAAAGTCAAAAACTTTTTATCAGCAGGCGGAAACATAAAAGATTTATATTATGGAAAAATAGGTTTGGAACATATTGATATTGTTAAAAAAATTCCAGGAATTAAAACGCCTCAATTTCTACCAAGAAAAGATTTA
Organism: Candidatus Woesearchaeota archaeon; assembly: GCA_018668595.1. Classification (GTDB taxonomy): domain Archaea; phylum Nanobdellota; class Nanobdellia; order Woesearchaeales; family UBA11576; genus JABJCP01. The sequence goes on along the minus strand of JABJCP010000023.1, from coordinate 11,228 downwards.
TTTAAGAATTTAAGTTCTTTTTGAATGAATAAAATTTTTCGATGTGAACAGTTAGATTCCCCTTTTTTTAAGAAATGTTTAAATATAATGAACAAGACTTCTATCAATATATGACTGAAGACACAAAACTAGTAATACTAGTTAGGACTGACCTAAAATTGCCAAAAGGAAAAATAGGTTCTCAATGTGGACATGCCGCAGTCGAAGCTGTACTAAAACAACTCGATAAAAATAAAGATAAAGTTAAAAAATGGCGAGCAGAAGGACAGAAAAAAATCGTACTTAAAGTTGCGGATGAAAAAGAACTTTTGAAATATATGCAAATGGCAAAAGACCAAGGACTAAATACTGCACTAATCACAGATGCTGGACGAACAGTGATTGCTCCAGGTACTCGTACGTGCTTAGGAATAGGACCTGATGCTGAAGATCAAATTGATTTACTCACAGGAAAACTAAGCATGTTATGACATGTTATGAATTTAATTTAAACAATTATATTTTTTATTTAATGGTTAAGAGGTGAAAAATGAAACCAGATCCTAAACAAGTAAAAAAAATGGAAGAAGATGATAAATACTTACTAGACGAAAAAGAAATAAAAGACGACGATAAAAAATTCAGAAGATTATCTCAAAGAATAACAAAACTAGTAAGTAGGAAAAAAATCAGTGCGGGAATTCTAAAAAAAGTACGTGCTCGGAAAAAAGAAAGAATAAAAGCATTGAAAAAGAAAAGAAGATAGTGAAATTATTTGTTTATTTTAAATGGATAATAAGTCATTCTGTGTTCTTTTGTAACTTCCAAAATATTATATTCTTTAATTTGAAGAGCAAACTCTTCTCTTAGTTGTCTTAGTAAGTTGTCAAAATCAGATCTGTTCAGAGTTTCTAATTCAAGATCTATGTCAAAGTCACTTATGACCTTAGCATATGTGATTACATTTTTATTTAACAATGCAATTGTTTTTAATTTTGAATGAAGCTTTGTATTCATTCTTTGCAATTTTAATTGAATTACAAAAAAACTTCCTCCCAGTTTATTAAAATCTATTCTCACTCCAAAACCTGTAATTATTCCTTGACTTTGTAATTTTTTTATTCTATACCTTATCGTATCTGCACTCAAATTTAACTGCGATGCAATTTCTATTAAAGGAAGTCTTGCATGTTTATTTAATATTGAAAGAATGTTTTGATCAGTTTTATCAAGAACCATCTGCTCCTCTTTTCCTTTGCTGTACAAAATTTCTTCAGGAACTTTATTTGGCAACATATATGCCTTTGTGTATGTTGCTCCTGCCTCTATTACTGAAATAGATCTTTCAAGAATATAATCTCTCCAACTTTTAAAAAGATGCTCAAATTTTTCACTAAAATCTTTTGTGTTTTTAATATACATAGAAAAAACTAAATCATAATTTCCTCTTAATGAACACATCCAAAAAATACTTTCTTGCTTGTTAAGAAATTCAATTAATTCTTTTTCTTTTTGAGGGGTTAAATTGTAGAATTTTAAAAGAATTTTTATATGCATGAATCCAAGAAGAGTAGGATTTAATTTAACAAAAAAGTTTTCTATAACTCCTAACTCTTGCAGTTTTTTAATTCTTGCAGCAACAGATTGCTTTGAAAGCTTTACTTTTTTTGCTATTTGCTCATTAGACTGCCTACAATCATTATCTAATTCAAATAATATCTTCTTATCTTTAAAGTCTATTTTTTTCATTATTATAGAATAAAAGCTTAATTTTTATTTAAAATTTTCTGTTTTGTTCTGTTTTTTGGTGAGACAATTTATATATTCAATTTATTTACCCCTTGTTAGTTAAAAATATAAATTGTGTTTGATTATTAAATTTAATTATTAAAAAATGAGGAAAATAAAATGACAAATAATAAAACAAAAAAGCTCGAAGATACAAAAGAACTAAGAGAAATGTTAGATAGTTTATCAACCTCTGCAAAATATAATCTAATTCATTCTACGTCTAACATAATACCTGAAGAAATAGTAAAAGAAGCAATAATGTTTTGTAGAGAACAAGGAAATAAACAATTTCTGAAAAATTCAAGCTGCACAGGAACTCAAATAGGAATAAATATGGCAAAAGGCGCAGGACTTCTTGATGACTTAGTTAATATGCTTATTGAAGAAGGCAATTTAACTGCAGTGATTAAGTATCCAGAAGTTGTAGGAAAAAGAAAAGACTTGATTTCTATTTTTGGACTTCTTAAACAGGAATTAAAAACCCAAAAATTCGTGAACAGCAGATATAGATGTAATGATGCTTCTGCGAAATACGCATTTAATGTTTGTGAGTTTGGAATCAAAACAAGAGTTCCAAAAAGAAAAATTAAAAAATTAATAAAACAAACATACAGATATGTTAAAGATGCGTCAAAAGGAAAAAAAGGATTTGTGAATGGAGATATGCCCTTTTCCATTATTGAACGACTCGGGTATGTGATGAAACAATATGGATTTAAAACTGAAGCAAATGATCTTTACCAAATAACACTCGACAGAGCAGAAACTGATTTTTTATACTACACTCATAGCGACGTTAAAGTTGATGCAAAATATTTTATTAAAATAGCAAAGAAATTATATTCTCCTACAAAAGCAAAAGAAGAATTGCTGGAAATGCTTGAAATAAAATTTGAATATTATGAAGAAGATGAAAAAAAAGCTATTGCCGAAAATAGAATTGGAGATGATTCTAGCTTTTGCTCTAGAAAAAAATTAATTGAAATAATGGATGAATATGGATTGCCTACTGTTAATGAATACAAAGTGAAAGGTGTTAAAAGATATATATGAGTTCTCAAAAAAAGTGGAGACAGATTTGATATTAAAAAAGAATATTATATGAAAGATTTCGATTATGCTTTAAACGAATGCAAACAAGCAGGAGACAAAAGCTTAGTTAGAGAACTTTACATTGCAGCCATGGAAAAAGGAGGTGGAAACACATATATAAAAAAAGCAATAGAATCAAATGAAAATATAGAAATAATAAGAGCCATGATAGAATACAGGTTTACCCACATTGATCCTAGACAATATAATAATTCACATTATGATCGAGAAGAACTTGTTAAAATTGCAGAAGAAAAAGGGATGTTATCTGATTTGGTAGAATCATTAGGAGTTAATTTCCCAACACATAATACTTCAATTTGCAATTTACCCCAAATATTTGTTTATGAATTAGCAAAAAAACTCGGAACTGAAAAAACTGTAAGAAATGTATACTTACAAGCAATAGAACAAGGAGAAGAAACTGGTCAATTTGTTTATGCGCACAATCTTGCAGTGCTCATGGGTGAAAATAAAACAGCAAAACGAATCAGACCTTTTGTAGACATTTATGCAAAAGCAAATCCTCAATTTAATTTAAAAATTATTGAACTTGGTGAAGAATTAGAATATTAATAATCATTTTTAATTTTTTAATATCACTCAACAAAAACTTTCTTGCCATTAGATGTGTCAACACCGTGAATTCTTTTGCCAACATATTTGATCTTAATTTTCTTTTCGTTTTGTTCAATTATTTCTCCAACCTTATATTTTCGTTCTCTGAAAAGAACAGATAATCTGTATACATCTTTACTGGTTTCTTTATTTCTTGTGAAAAGTGTTGCAGAGAATTTGAGTGTGCCGTTGAATTTCTTTGTAAGTCTGTTTCCTAAATTTCGCAAATAGCGCTGCGAAGTTAAAAAAAAATCCATGCCATTCTTAAGAGGAACAAATTTAGAAATAAAAACTCCTTTTGCTTCTTTTTCTTTAAGATCTGCCTGTACAAAATCAATAATTTCTTGACTTACATCTCTTAGTTGTAAAATCCCTTCAAAATAAGTTGAATCTTTTTTAGAACATCTCGCACAATAAGTAAACTCTAAAGTGAATGGAATTTCAAATTCGACATCAACACCCTCATAAGTTGCTATAATAAGTAAAGATATTTCTTGGTTAAGACCTGGCTTGAATTCAGGTTTGAAATCAGGAACAATAATTGTTAGTGGAATTTTTTGAGTATTAGAAATTTTAAAAATTGCAACTTTTTTAATCGCATCATTAATTTCCTGATACACTGACCAAGATCCTTTATGAAAAACTTTTTTACACTCAATACAAAACTTTACAACCATATCTTTAAACTTAAGATCTAAATTTTCAATAGAGCAATCTCTACAAAAAACCCCTTTCTCTATATCAACTCCGCATTTAGGACAAAATCTCATAATGATACCGCAATAATACAACAATAATACAACAATAACTATATTCTAAGTTATATTTAGATAATTTTGTCAAATTTATATAGGTTTACAAAATTCTCTAAGATAACTTTGAATTTGCTTGTATAACTTATTCTTTTACATTAAAAATAACTTATTCAAAGTTATCTTTATAAAGGTTTTTAAAAGAGATAATAAACATAACAGAAATCTTTATAAACCCACTCAAATGCGAAAAAAGGAATGAAATGGAATCAAGTAAAAGACATATGGAAAAAAGTATGGCATTTCATATGGGAAGAAGACAGCTGGCTAAGTTGGATTGTCAATATAATTCTTGCATTTTTAATTATCAAATTTATTGTTTATCCAATACTGGGTTTTGTTTTTAGTACAACACACCCAATTGTTGCAGTTGTTTCTGGAAGTATGGAGCATGATGAGTCGTTTGAAGACTGGTGGGATTCAAAAGCGCAATGCGGAGTTCAATTATGCACGCAAGGCGAACATTATGCTCAATATGGGATAATGCAAGATGAATTTTTAAAATACAAATATAAAAATGGATTTAATAAAGGAGATATAATAATATTATATGGGAAAGATCCTGGCGAAATTAAAAGAGGAGATGTTTTAGTTTTTGAAGCAGGAAAATCAAACCCAATCATACACCGAGTTGTAAAAGTAACAAACTCAGAAAGTGAAGTATATTACACAACAAAAGGTGATCATAATCCAACATCATCAAATTTTGAAAAAATGATATCAGAAGATACAATCATTGGAACTGGTTCAATCAGAATTCCATATCTAGGATATATCAAAATTGGATTTGTAAAACTCCTAGAATTAATAGGACTAATAAGGTGAGAAAAAAATGTTGTTTTGTCCAAAATGTAGTGCACTACTAGTGCCAAAAAAAGATGGAAATAGAAAAATAATGGCATGCAGTTGCGGATATAAATCCGAACATGAAATGACGCCAAGATTATCAGAGAAATCTGCTGCAGATGTTGCAGAAATAGAAGTTGTTGAAAAAGAAATCGAAACACTTCCTGAAACACAAGCAGATTGTTCAGAGTGTGGAAATGACATTGCATACTTTTGGCTAGCACAAACAAGAGCAGGTGACGAGCCAGAAACAAAGTTTTTGCGATGTAAAAAATGCAGACACACCTGGAGAGACTACAGTTAAATGTGGCAAGAAAAAATATCTAATGGTCGCCTCAAAATAATTGTAAGACCCAACTCTGCTAAAACAGAAATAACTAAATGGGATTCTGACAGAGACTCGCTTAGAATCAATGTTGCGGCTATACCTGAAAAGGATAAAGCAAACAAAGAAGTTGTGAAGTTTTTTTCTAAACTACTTAAGAAAAAAGTAGAAATTGTAAGTGGAAGCAGTTCAAGACAGAAAGTTTTGAAGATTTATTAATCAAATCTTTTATTTAATATTTAATTAGTTTATTTCTTCTAAAATTTTATTTAGATAACTGTTGAATGTGTTTATGTCTTTATTATTGCGTATAAGATAATCTGCCATTTTAAAACATTTATTTAGTTCTTGACCACCTCCATTATTTTTTTCGGATTTATCTAGAGCAATGAATTCTTCATAAGTTTTGGGATCTCCATTTCTGTTTCGTTTTTTTAATCGCTGAAATCTTATTTTAGGGAATGCGTCAATTGCTATTAGGATAAATTGTTTATTTGGTTCAAATTCATGATGTCTAACTGTGTTAATTTCGTCAGGGTCTCTAAAACCATCAATTACAAAATTAGCTTTAGGATTATTTTTTAAATCTATATTAATATTAGTGAGAACTCTGCTTGCGAGAATTGACTCTGCAAGAGATTCTAACCTAAGAAGATTTCCAAGTTCAATAAGATTATTTCTATTAATTTCAATACTGCGTTCTTTTGCAATTTGCCTAATTTCACTTGATAAAGAATGGTGAATAAAACCTTTTTCTTTAAGATAAGATGCTGCTCTACCTTTACCAGATGCAATAGTTCCAGTGATACCTAGGATCATATTATTAGGGTTAGGCAAGTTTAGTATAAAAAAGTTTTGGAGAAATTGATAAAAAAATAGAAAATTATTTAATTGCTACTAATGCTTTCATTGGCCAGTTTAATTCTAATAAATTATTATGTGATTTACTTGACCTGCTTACTCCCAAAACGTTTTTACAACTTTCAAATGTTTTTGAAATTTTTTCTTTTTCTGATCCAGGAATTTTTGTTAATGCATGAAGTTTGTAAATAAAATCTCCTAGTTCATGTTCATTATTGAATTTCCATTTTTGATCTAAATCAATAATCTCGATTTTATTTTTTTGAAAACCTGCAAGTTCGCACAAAGTTAATGCGAACTCATCAGATAAAAAACTAACTTCATGACCTGTAAGACAATATCTTGCGACAAAAGAATCAAAATGTTTTGCCAAATCCGATCCTTGGAAAACATCACAAATAACTAACTTACCGCCTGGATTTAATGACCTGTATAACTGTTGCATGGCCTGAATTTTATTATTGCAATGGTGAAATGCTCCGAAACTCCAAACTTTATCAAAAAAATTGGAGGGAAGACTAATGTTTTCAACAGATGCTTTTTGAATCTTTATTTGATTCACATTTATTTTTCTTTCGAGATTGTTTAACTGATCTTTGGATGGATCTGTAATTAAATAATATCCTGCTGACTTGATTGAATTTGCAATAGAATTACAAAAATAACCATTGCCCTCTCCAAAACCAAGAATTTTATCTCCTGGCTGAGGGTTTAGTAATTTTTTCATTACTTTAATATCCTCAGTTCTGGCACAGGGATATTGAGTTATTGCTTCTTCGTATAAATTAGATCTCAATCCGTCAAATTCAACATTTGTTTTTATCATACCACTACCTCACACCATCAACTCACACCATCAACTCATTAAAAAATATAAATTGTGATTATTGTAAAGTAGTACTTATTGGAACTATATTAAGTTAAGTTGCCGCAAAGCGACGAATAGAGAAAAATTAATAAATGATGATAAAAATAAATAATAAAATGATACCTGAACTAAAAGAATTTGGACTTTCTGATAATGAAATAACAACATACTTAACACTCCTTAAAGTCGGAGAAACTAGCGCCAATAGAATTTCACAGCTAACAGGGATGAAAAGAACTACAACATATGATAATTTAAGTTTACTAATAACAAAAGGAATAGTTTCGAAAATTGTCAAAGACAATGTTCAATATTTTATTCCTGCAGAACCAACTAAATTATCCCATTTATTAGAAGAAAAGAAAAAAAAGATAGATAAGATAATACCTGAACTAAACAAATTAAAACAAACAATTCGAGAAAAATCAGGAGTAACATTTTACGAAGGTAAAAAAGGAGTTCTCACAGTACTAAATGATATAATCGACCAAAAAAAAAAACTTTGGTTTTATGGTTCAAGAAAAATGGCGCTAATATCTCTAAAACATTATCCTGATAATTTTATACACAAACGTGCAGAAGAGGGAATAAAACTACAAGCAGTATTAGCAGAGGAAGATAGAAAAGATAAAATATATTCTGAAGAAGATATCTCAAAATTATCTGAGTTGAAATATTTAAAAGAATTGAACAAAATAAAAACAAACACATTCATTTACGGAGACAGAGTTGCATTTATGACTTCAGAAGAAAATCCTTCAGGAATAATAATTCGAAATCAACAAATAGTTTCGCAACAGAAAAAAATATTTGAATTAATTTGGAAAAGTGCAAAGAAGTAATTTATTTTTTCTTTTTAATTGTTTTAGAGTTTTTATTTAATACATTATTTGTTTTCTTAAAAATAGTTTTGTTATCTTTCTTGACTTCTGGAAGCAAAACATCCTTCACACCATAATTTGCATTATATTGGAAACGATCATCAAGCATATCTTGCTTTTGCCAATCTTTAATCCAACCTTCAACAGTATGAGTAATAAATGACCCATCTGCTCGAGAACAAATAACGCGATTAAGACCTGCATTAATAATCAATTTTTTACAAATAAAACAAGGATGCATATCAATAGGAGTTCTTTGACCCTCATGAATTCTTTCACCATACAAATAAATATCTCCACCGAGAAGAGAAACGCCTGCTCTTGCGGCGTTGATGATTGCATTCATTTCAGCATGCGCACTACGACAAATCTCATAACGATGACCTGACGGAACACCAAGTTTTCTTCTCAAACAAAAACCACGTTCAATACAACTTTGAGTTTTTCTAGGAGAACCAACATAACCTGTTGCAATAATCTGATCATCTTTTACAATAACTGCACCAAATTGAACACTCAAACAAGTACCTCTCGATCCAATTGATTTAGAAATATTAAGATAATATTGTTCTTTAGAAGGTCTTGATCTTTGAACAAGTTTAACATTAATATCATTGAGCAAATTATCTAATTTTTTTTGTAAAATAGTTACATTCTTATCATTAATCAAATTGATTTTTGCAAGTTTTCTCACAATACCTAATTGCTGAGCAGAACCTTTTTTTTGAGATTCTCGCTTTTCACTAGCTCTCAATTCAACAAGAGTTTGTGGATCGTTTTCTCTTGCACGTTCGTTCATACGATCAAAACGAATTTTTATAGGAGCATCAACATTTACTAAAAAGAAATTAGATTTTTTTCTAAGGGTCTCTACTTCAGAACCATGCCTAATAGATGAAATAACATAACGCGCACTAGGATTTTGATTAATCTTTTCAATAGCTCGTTTTGCAAGAACTCCATTTCCATAATTTTTTCTAAGTTCGTTACCTGTTTTAATCAAAGAATCTCTTGTTATTTGTTTATTCCTGCTTGTTAATTCCTCGCGAATCATATCAGAAAGAGAAAAATGAATAAAACCCTTATCAACCAGATATTGCGCAACCAAATCTTTTCCAGAGCAGTAACTCCCAGTAAGGCCAATAATTATCATTTATTTTGTAAAAATTATAACATATAAATACTTTTTGTGTCGACGTAAGGGGACGAAAGCGGAAAATTTACAACAATTAGTTAATGATGTTTTTAGCTATATTTTAGAGAAACAAAAACTACTTAAAGTATTAGAAAATAATTTATAATGTTTAAAAAAGAGGAATTCTTTTAATAGATTATCAAATTAAATTTTAAAGAAATAAAACTAAATTACAAGGGGGATGTAAAAATGGAAGTGAAAGTAGCAGGATACAATATTGATGCTGAAATTATTGAAGAAGTAAAAAGACAATTAACCCAAATCAGAAATAAATTGGGTCCAAGCGATATGCAACCAGAAGATCATGATGAACTTGTTAAAACTATTTGGTCCGAGGCAGCACTATTTTTAGAAAAAACAGAATTTACACCTGAAACCATTTCTGCATCATATGCTAGAATTAGCAGATATCCTCAATCAATTCCTGAACTTAGAAAAATTGCTCGCGAAGAAGTAAAAAAAGCCCGCAGATCTAATAAAGCAATAATATTTGACATGGGACATTTCTCTGTTGCAGAACATGCAGTATTTAATTTTGATATTTTAGGATTATCGCGTTTTGCAGTTGAAGAACTAGAAAAAGGAAGACTAGACAGTTATACTGAAAAAAGTCAAAGATACATAACTCTTGATGGAGACTTTGTAACTCCAAAAGAATTCAAAGGATCTGATTTAGAACTATACTTAGAAACTGTTGAAAAACAAAATAAAATGTATTTTAAAGCATATCCAAAAGCTAGAACTTATTTTATGGAACAAAATAAAGAACAATTTGGAAATGCATTTGATCCAATAATGGAAGTTCTCAATACAACATGGACTCCTGATCCTTTAACAAATTCTAAATTAATTAGAAAATCTTTGAAACAAATTTCTGGACTTGAAAAAAAACCAAGCGAATACAAAAAAATAATTGATAGAATAGATGGCTTTGCAAAAGAAGATGCAAGATATGCGCTGAGTATGGGAATAGAAGCACAAATAGGATGTACAATAAATGCAAGAAATTTAGAATACAGAATAAGACAATTAAAACATAGTAAACTTGCAGAACATAGAGAACTTGGACAAAAACTATTTGAGTTGACTAAGGAAATTGCGCCCTCGCTGATATTACTTACAGATCCTGAAGAATTTAAAGAAGCAACAGGACGAGAATTAAAAGAAGATTGGCTAAAGCAAGGAAAAGAAAATATTAAAAAAGCTACACAGGAACTTATTGAAAAATATGGACTACCTGGACATGAACAAGGTCGAAAACTTAAAGATCCTAAAGATTGTGTTAGATTTATAGAAAGAACTACACGTCCAGATGATCTCATCATAGATGCATTAATACAAATTAATAGTAATGTATCTTGTAGTGATGCTCATGAACTTGCTTATCGTCAAGCAACTTATGATGACAAGGTCGAGTATATAAAAAAATGCTTACAAAACCTAAGTGAATTTGATAGATTACCAAGAGAATTTGAAGAATCAACAATGACATTTGAAGCAATAATGAGTTCAAGCTGTTTTGCGCAAATGAAAAGACACAGAATGATGACTTTGCTCCCTCAGGACTATGATCCATCCTTAGGTTACACAATACCTGAATCAATAAAAGCAATAAGAATGGAACAAGAGTTCATAGATTTGTTTGCTGAAACAAGCAAAGCATTCTATAAATTAAAAGAAAATAATCCTGATGCTGCAAATTATGTTTTAACAAACGCACACAGAAGAAGAGTTAGAATAACATCAAATGTTCGAGAGTTATATCACATTGCACGACTTAGAGAAGATGCACATGCACAATGGGATATACAAAATATTTCTAAAGAAATAATTAAATTAGCAAAAACAAAAGCACCAATAACAATGATGCTAGCATGTGGAAAAGATAAATTTTATGATTTAAAAAAGGAGGTGTACGGTAATGAGTCAAAACAATCTTGATAATAATAATAATAATAAT
>JABJCP010000022.1 GCA_018668595.1 Candidatus Woesearchaeota archaeon | reverse complement strand
GTTCTGCGTAGCTTTTTAAAAAAGAAGTTCTGAGCTACTGCTTTGTTGCTGTAGTCTCGTCGAGAATTCTTTTGCTTTTTCTAACCTTGTTGGTAAAATAAAAAATTACGTTGAACATCGGAATTTAACGAAGTCGCCGAAGGCGATTTGGGAAAAATGCGAGCCGAGCATTTTTCCGTTAAATTCCTGTTAATTGCCCCGAGCCGAAGGCGAGAGCGCAGCGTGGTCGAGGCGAAGCCGAAGAAGTAAATTTGAAATCCGTTCATTGAATGAGCGAAGCGATACATAAAAAATAAGAATTAAAGGGCAAAATAAATTATTCAATAAAAAAGATTAAACTTACTGAAGCTATTACGATTATTGTTATGACAATTCCCCAAATGTAAACTCTTCTATGGAAATCTTTATTGAAGAAAGGATCACCATAATTTTTGGACATATGTATTCCATACATAATTAACCAGAATAGTAAATTTGCAAATCCAAACATCCAGCCAAGAACATAAAAAATCCATTGCCACCATTTGAATGTTACTTTATTTTTTATTGTGGATTTGGAAATTAGAAAAGCAATTCCTCCAAAAATTAGTCCGCCTACAATTCCATTTGTTAAACCTTCAATAAAGTTTGCTTCCATCCAGTTTACGATGAAGGGAATTAGAAAAAATATTACTGCAAAAATTGATGCGACTTTTAGTGCTTTTTCAGTAAGTTTATCCATATTGAATCTATATAAATTAGAATGTATATAAAGTTTTTTAATTTATTTTGCCCTCTTTCACTTTTTAGGATTTCAAATTTATTGCAATTAACACCTATTAAGATTGAAAATATTTCGTAAAACTTGAAAATATTGCTGTTTTGCGAGGTAAATGTTTATTAATGGGTGTTATTTATGTTGTTTAATGGAAAAAAAGAGGCTATTTTCAGGAGATTGGGAAAAAATTATGATTGATTCGTGTAAGTTAAGAGGATATTCTGCTTTGACTGCTAAATCTTATGTATTCTATGTTGGAAGATTTCTTAACTCTAATTTTAATGCTAGAGAATATTTACTTAATTTAATTAATAAAAAATACTCTGATGAAACTATTCGAAGTGCATGTTTTGCAATAAAATTTTATCTTAAATGTATTGGCAAAAATTCAATTGAATTAAATTCTATTTTAAATTCTCTGCCTAATGTTAAAAGAGAAAAAAAACTTCCAGTAATTCTTTCAAAAAAAGAAATTGAACAAATGATTCTCTCGACGAAAAATTTAAACCACAGATTGATAATTCAAATTGGTTACGCAGCAGGACTAAGAGTTAGCGAAATAATAAATCTAAAATGGAATGACCTAGATTTCCAAAGAAATATAATTCACATAAAAAACGCAAAAGGAAAAAAGGATAGAATCGTAATGTTTTCTCCAAAAGTCAAGAAAAATCTAAAAATATTAGATCAAAAAAAAGAAGGTTTTGTATTCAAGACAAACAGAGGTACAAAATACACTGCAAGAACAATACAAGAAATAATAAAAAAAGCAGCAATAAAAATTGGAATTAAAAAATCAGTTTCACCGCATACATTAAGGCATAGTTTTGCAACACACTTACTAGAAAATGGAACAGACATAAGATATATTAAAGAATTATTAGGTCATTCAAATATAAGTACAACCTTAATTTATACAAAAGTTTCTAATAAAAATTTATGTAAGATAAAAAGTCCGCTTGATTAACGACAAGCACTTTTTAACCACTAATGAGTGAGTAATAACAGAAAGCTTTATATACTAGTCATTCATTCTAGATATTATAATCAGTTCTATTGATCTCAATTAATGTATCTGATTATTGTGGGGTTCTAATTTACATTTTGTTACATTGTGTGTAATTAAATATTGCTTAATTATATTCTGATGTGAAAATGTTAAAAGCTAGAGGTAATGCTATAAAATGAAACCAACCCTACGAAAATTAGACTATGTCAAAACTCAAATTATTAATTTAACTAATTCGATATCTAACTCTAAACAAGTAAAAGCAATAAAAAAATATTTAGGTATTGCTGCAAAAAAAGCAGATCAGCACAAACCTTGTTTGGACAAAAAAATAGATCCATTGATGATTCAAGGTGCGGGTTTATGTGGATATTTTTCTGCAGTTCATGAGATTGTTCAATCAATTAATGTAAATTCTGGACTTCAAAGTGCGATGCTTATGGTCGGAGGATTAGGTTTAATTCCTTGGAACAAAAATTTTCTAAAAAACATACGCGAAATGTTTGATGCATATAATATTCACAGGGTAGAACAAAAAAGTTCAGGAGGTTTTGGGTGGTGTAAATCTGCATTGCTTGTGGGAACAACATGTTTGGCATTTTCAATAGGAGCAAATTATATTTTGCCTGAAGATCAAGAAAAGATTAGATTTCAAAATAGTTTTAGTGCAGGAATGATACAACCAGTAGGTGCAATAGAGAACAAATTGCAGAGTAAAATTATTTTGGATAATGAGTTAGAGTTAAAGTCTCAAATAGATTTTGTAAATTTAAAAAATTATAGTGTTGAATTATTTAATTCATTAACTGCAGAACCAATATTTGAACCTGAAATAGAATTTGATCTAAGCAAGTATGATGAACCTTCAGATCTTGAATTAATTCTTAATGATTCTAGTGAGGATTTAGATTTTAGTTTTGATTTAGAACAAGATTTCAAGTTCATTAATGATCTGAAAGTGGATTTAACAGATATAGATCTTAAACGCTTATCAAATAATCTACAAGAAGAATTATACAAACAAGAAATTTTGGATAAAAAAATGCATTCGAGAACAAATACCTATTATGTGGAATATGTGAAAAGTGGAGCGATAAAAGAATGGATAAATCGAACAAGACAATATGAACCACTTTTACGAAAAGCAGCTCTTAAGTATAATATTCCTTACACATTACTTTATTCAACAGTTGTGATTGAAAGTAAAGGAAAAAAAAATGAACGATCTTATGCAGGTGCATTAGGTTTAATGCAAATCATGCCTGGAACTGCAGATTATATAGGTTCAGAATGTCGACGAGGAAGAAGAAATCCTGAAATAAATATTGAATGTGGATCACGTTATTTGCGACAGATAAAAAATAGGATTGACAAACGATATGCTAACTTAAATGAAGATGAAAAATGGAATATAACTTTAGCATGTTATAATCGCGGGCCAAGTGGATTTATTAATGATCTCAAAAGAAATTATGCAAAAGATTATTGGGGTGTTAGAAAAAGTAGAACATCTGGTGAAGCATTTAGATATGTTCCAAGAATAAGATGTGTTGAACGAATAGTTGTTGAGCGACTTAAATTAGAAAAAAAAGATTTAGCAACTATTTTTGGAAGAAATAGCTATAATTTATAGAAAAGTATATTAATAAAAAACATTTTATAAGTTTTAGAGGTGACTAATGCTAAATGAATTCCGAAACAGTGGCTGTTTTTGATAATTATATAGAAAAACATGGCAGTCAAATTCTTGCAAAATTAAGATCTATTGAAACAAGAGAAAACAAGTTAGTTCAAGATTTCGCAAACCTACATTTTGTTCGTGAGAATCCTAAATATCATGGTGACGTATCTACTTTTGCACATTCTCTTGGAGTTGTTGAATGTTTAGATCATATTTACTCATTTATTTTTTCTCAAGAAAAATCAGAACATATTGATGTTGTTGCTTTACAAAGTTCACTTAATTTGCTTCCGTTTAAACTTGATAGCCATCTCGAGAAGAAGATTGGAAATCACCCAAGAAAAGAGCTATTATTTTTTGCATGTATTTTTCATGATATTGGAAAACTAAAAAACTTCACTCACTTGATGAAAGATGTTGATAAACATCAGGTGAAGGGCGTGGCAAAATTTTTACATCATGCAGATTTTGGAAGTCATTATTTTGATCATGAAGTTGAAGATTTAAATGAACTTAAATTAAAACTTCTTCATGAATCTGAAGAATTAGATGGTGATAAAAAATTATCTATTGAACAAAAGCAAGTCATGTCTCATTTCTATGAATCTGCAATATTTTACTTAGATGAATTATTGCATGAATTCAGTATAAGAAAAGAATTTTTTAAAAAATTAGAGCTTGGTCACGACGAGAGAAAATATGTTGCATTCTTGATTAAAAATCACATGAAATTGATTCACCTTTACCAATATTACTCGGATATGTTGGGTGCCAAATCTAAATCTCGAAATAATATGTTGAATGGTTGTGTGAGAACTATTTTTGAAATGAGTGATGAATGGGGAGATAAATTTATTGATTGCTTTATGTTAAATTTTTCTGATCTTTTAGAATCAGTTCATAGTTCTGGAAAAGTTACAAAGCCACTTTATGATTTTTTTAAGTTCTGTATGCTAGCTTATGTTCATAAAGCAGAGTTGTTGCATGATAAAGGAGGAATGGTTGTTGATGATTCGGGATCTAGGTTTGAAAAAGTTAAAACTGTTAGTGCTGAGCAATTAGAAGCAGTAAAACATTTTTTAGAACATGAAGGAATTGGTGCTGGATTTATTAAAGATGAATCTGCTTTAACAATGAGTGAGAAAGAATTTAGAGGATTTGTTGCTCGACAAGAAATTCCTAGAAAGTTGATGGGCGGAGTTAGTAAGGAACTTAATGCGCATAGATGATTTGAGTTATTTCTTTTTTTGGTTTATTTAGTTTACTTTTTCTTTGCATTACTGCGGCAATTAGTAATTGTTATTGATTCTTTTTTTGGTTTAATTTTTTTTATAGCATTACGGCAGTTTATGAAATTCTATGAATTTGAAATAACTAAAACGGCTTGCATGAATCAGCCGTTTTATCGCAATAAATCAGCTTCTCGTTTTACTCGTAGCTGAAATAATCAAAGCAGAGCTTTGAAAAAATTAAAACTCGCACTTGCTCGCTTTAACTTCTCTGCCAAGGTAGTGCTACTAAATAAGTTGTATTGTTGTTGTTTGTTTTATATTTTCTCATACACATTTGGAGCTTTTAATTCTTTTAGTCCTAGTGTGCTTTTTCTGTCGAGACTTGCAATGAATTCATTATCTTTTCTGCGTCGTCCATATTTTTCATTATTAAGTCCGTAGAGTTTTCCAGGCGGAGTGTAATAATGTTTGTTGAAAATAATTATTGTTCCGGGCTTCTGGTTTTTTGTTAAGTTTTTAACTGCTGTTTTTTTACCTTCTCTACTTAGTTGAATTAATAAGTTGGTGCAAATTATTACATCATATTTTTTAATTAGTGATTGATTTAAAATATTGTGTTCATAATACTTGCATAGGTATTGTACTTGTTCTGAAATTGCAAGATTGGGCTGGGGATAGGGAAATTGAGTTTTAGAAAAATAGCCCTGTTTAATATATTCGTCAAGGTCATTAATTGTTTTATTTCCAATTAATATCTTGCCACTTTTTGCTTCTTGAATTAATGTTTTGTTTAAATCAGCACCATGAATTTTTACGTGTTCTGAATTTAATTTTTCTTCGAGGCAAATTGTTGCAAGACTAAAAACTTCTTGGCCATTGGCGCAAGGAAGAATAAGAATATTAGTAGTTTTGTTTTGCGGATTGTTTTGTGGATTTTCTAGTTTATTTTTTTCGTTTTCTTTTATTTTAGGAATTGCGTGTGATTTGAACATTTCTATTACACAGGTTCTAAAAAATCCTGTTTTGAAATAAAGTTGATCAAAGAAATCTTCTTGAATTTGTTTTGTTTCTTTTTGATAAATTCTGCCTGCATTTTTTAGAAATGAGTCCCAGGTTCCGGGAATAAACTGTTTCTTAATATTTTGAATTAATTTAGAGAGTTCTTCCATGTTGTTAAATGGGGTGTTGAGATATATAAATTTTTGGACAATAGAATATATTGTAAAATATTACCAAACCTCTGACTTTAGTTTTCGGCTTTTCAGTTTCATCACTATCTAATGGTATTATTTAGAAAGGTTTATAAATAAAGAGTCATTATTGCATTATGATGTCCTGTTAATAGTGATTTTTTATTTTGTTAGGGGGATGTTACGATCTAGGATGATAATTTATGGGGCGAATTGAAGTAACTAGGCTTATTTGGCTTTTTTGGTTGCTTTCAAATCAATTAATAAGAAAAGATTAACAAGATAGTTGAGGTTAAAAAATGGCAAGAAGTAGATTTGGCGGAGAACAAGATTTGGTAACTGCACAAAGAATGGTTGAAAAAAATCCAACATGGAATTCGAGTGCGATGCGTGAAGGATGGGAATTAATGAACTACGGAGAAAATTGTGTTCCGGGTTCAATGGATGAAATTGAAAGTAAAGGTTATCCTTATCGTAAAGCACTGGCGCAACAAAGGGAAGAAGAAAGAGCATATAGGCCAGTTAATTTAATTTATGGTTTATTGGATGCATTAAAGCAAAAATATACACTACATCCTGAAATTGTTTCTGAAAAAATTCCTCTTAGAGTTTTTAAATTCGATGCAGACATGGGATTTTATACTTTAGATATTCCACCAACATTAAGAATTTCAAAAGTATCTCCAGATGATCCTTCTTTTGCAGAACTAGAAGCAAAACTAGAGGCAGAACCTGTTATTGAAAATAACTTTGATTTACTAAGAACAATTCATGAAGAGTTTGACTCAGTAGAGGCTGTTAAATCTAAAGAACCCTTTATTTTGAGAACTCGCTCTGATTATGAATCATCTCAGTAGAGATAAAATAGAGATAAAAGTTTTTTTATTTTTTTTAGCTTTTCATTTTTTAGCTTTTCATTTTTTAGTTTTAGTTTTCAACTTTTGAGTATGTGTTTATGATGTTGTGATTATAATATGATGATTATATTTTTGTGATTATAGTGGGGGTTTTAACAATGATTTTAAATAAGGGTAAAATTATAAAACAAGAGAATTATGCAATATTTGAAGAGCCATACTATGAACCTGTAGGGAATGAAATAATTGATTTTCAAGTTGCATTTAAAAACAAAAGACCTATTTCTCTCGTCGGACCAACTGGTTGTGGTAAGACTACTTTTGCAGAATATATGGCTTGGAAATTAAGACAAGATTTAATCACTGGAATGAAAGATGGATCTATTGAAGTTGCTAAATTATCTGAAGGAGAAAAACAACAAAATGGAAACATAATGTTTCCGTACATTGAAATTCCTTGTCATGAAGATTTAACAGAAACACATCTTATAGGCAGATATGATTTTGATAACAATTGGATTCCGGGACCTTTATACATTGGCGCAAAAAACGGAGGAATTGTTTTGCTTGATGAAATTGTAGAATCAAGAAAAGATGCTATAGTACTATTACATGGACTTACAGATGATCGACGAGTGCTTCATGTTTCAAGAAAAGGAGAAGTTTTAGTCCCTCCTGATGATTTTATGGTTGTGATTTGTTATAACCCTGGATACCAAGTTAAATCAAAGGATCTAAAGCCAAGTACTAGACAAAGATTTCCTACAATTGAAATGAATTATCCTCCTCAAGAAATTGAAGAAAA
Source organism: Candidatus Woesearchaeota archaeon (assembly GCA_018668595.1). GTDB lineage: Archaea > Nanobdellota > Nanobdellia > Woesearchaeales > UBA11576 > JABJCP01. Next base: position 7,619 of record JABJCP010000022.1, on the reverse strand, counting down.
AATTCTAGTTAAGAAAACAGGAATTGATGATTGCAATGCAAAAAAATTAGTAGTTCTTGCAAACCATATCCGTGATGCAAAAAATAATGATGCTATTGATTTACAAGAAGGAGCGAGCACTAGACTTTTAATCATGGCTGCAGAACATTACTTGACTTACAAAGAGTTGGGTTATAGTCCTGATTTGACTCATAGTGCGAGGATTAATATTTTTAATCCTATATCGAACGAAGACACTGACAAAGAAGCACTTGAAAAAATGTTGGCGTGGTAATCTTTAAATTAGTGAGGTCGCGGTGTTAAAATGAAAAGAGAACAACGTGAAATTTTTAGATCTTCACTCGAGGAAATTTTAGATTTATCTCAAAAAGATATTGAAGTTTTTGTAAGAAAAGAAAAAAAGCTTGGACGAACTATAATTAATACAGAAAACTTAATGCATTTTGTTTTATATGATTTTAATTTTACAGATCATGGCAGGCTTCCTAAAGAATTAATAGTAGAAAAATCAACAGAACAACTTATGGAATATTTAGTGGATTTTCTAAGGTCAAAACCTAAAATTACATCAGAGATAAGAGGATACATGAATGAGTATTTGGATTCTACTGAAAAATTTACTCAGAAAATATTTTATTCTATGAGAACAGATTTTGCATTTATATTAGGAACTTTGGCTCATTGTAAAACTGTGAGTGAAGCAAAAGCAGTTTTGAATACTCGTAGAGAATTAGATAAACAAAATAGGGGAAAAATTTTTCAAGAAGTAAGTTTTTTATATTTAAGACAAGGGGGAGATCTTAAGAATCTAAAAAAAATAGCACGATTCTTGGAAGTAGATAGAACTCGATCAAACACATTGCAAAAATTTAGAGACAAATTTTACTATGAGACACAAGAACAATCTTTTAAATTAATTGAAGAAGGTCGTACAACAGAAACTTATGCCATTAATGGATTTACCACTTATTCAAAAACAGTGGATTTGTTTACTGAATTTCGACCTAAAAAACCAAAAGATGTTAGAGAATTAGATTCATTGTTTAGTAAGGTTTATGATGATTATCAGTCTTTCTTAAATCAATTTTCAAAGTTAAATAGGAAACTTCCCAAAGATGATTCGAGAGTGATGTGTGATGATATAATAAAAGGAATACACAAATTCCATAAACAATTATTTAAAAAAAAGTTTTCTAATCTTTCTGCGTTTGGAGAATATGTTTCAGGCTTTTTTTATGAATCAGGATTCAAAAAAAATAATTTAGAATATACATGGGATAAAATAGAATCTCATTTATCCAGGGTCGAGAGCTCTTTTTTGAATGATTCAATTCCTTTTATTTTGAAAGTCAATAAACTGAGAGGTGGAAATTTAGTAGAAACTTCAGATACCTTAACTCGACTTTTAGAAGTAAACCCGGGATTACTAACTACATTTGATAATTCAATAAGATTAGTTTCAGGATACAAACGTCTTAGATCCTTGGCTACAAATATATTTAATGTTTTGAATACTGAGCACTTAGAACTAGACAACAAAGAATTTAACAAAAGACAAAGATTCAGACATGTCTTTTGTACGGGTAGTAGGAAATATAAAGAACATTTATTGATGGAATCTTACTTCGGATCTTTACATTCTGCAGCACCTGCAGAAAACATATCGCAGGTCTTAGATAATATGTATGAAACTAATTTAATTTCAACTTTTAAAGATCATAAATTATTTGTAAATTCATTAAAAAATAGATCTAGTGTAGCATATAATTTAGGCTTTAATTCATACCTTCAAGTCGAAGAAATTCTAACGCAAATAGTTCCGCCTAAAATAAATACATCAAATCTTAAAGATGTTGTTTATTCTGAAATGAGTAATCAATCAAAAAATCTTGGCAAAATAATTGAGTCAGGATCTTTTACAAGATTTATAGCGCTTAATGAAAAAATAAATGTTTCAGAAGCAGATCTTAGAAAAGTACTTCCTTTATTTTTATCAAAGTCAAGTAAATTTATTGATATGAATCATAATATATCTTCTGAATTATTAAATCAAAGATTTAATTTATGGGTCTCAGAATTAGAAAAAAGCAAATCTGTTTCAGAAATTATAACTGGACTTAGCGTGGGGAACATGGAATCTATGTATGGAATTTCTCCAGAAAAATTAAGTCTATCTGAAAATAGAATTGTTTTTCAAAAAATTGCATCTGCATTTGGAAGAAAACCTTATGCAATAGAAGAATCAGAGGGGATGAGTAAATCAATTGATTTGCCAGTTCCTTCGCCGAGAAGAATGGTTTTACCCGCATACATTAATTGTTTTAGTGATCAAAATAAAAATGAATCATTATATGAATCATTAATTTATTTACAGACAGCAATTTCGAGATTTGGATACTATAATTATTTAGATGATTCTGAATCATCTGCATTAAATAATTTGAATAAAAATGGGGATTTAATGCTTGCGAGACTAAACAAATTGCAAGAAATTTTTTCAGATTTTTCAAATCCAGTTTATGCGTATAATTTATTTGGAGTAATGAATTATATTCGTGCAAAACAACAAATGAAAATAAAACATAAGGGTCTTTATGATTTATTATGTGGTGCTGCAAACAATGTTTCAAAAATGTATGCGCAGAATTATGAAGAACAAGCTCTTCAAGAAAATGGATTAAAACTTAGTTTAGATAAAAAAGATGAAGATCAAATTTTAGACGTATTAGAAAAAAGATTAATATTTGACACACAAATATTAAACAATGTTGAAGGATTTGTAAATCAAAAAATTCTTCATGAAATGGAACATCTAAATAAGTTATCTAATGATGAGTTTTTTGAAAAAGTTAAGAAGGTGTATGATTTGATTGATCTTAAATTTAAATTAATGCCTAAGAAACTTGCTGTAAATCAATTAATTCAATCATCAGATGAAAAAGTTAAATTATATCTTCCAGAACAAACAGGTGCAAAATATTCAGGTCAAAAAATATTTACTTACTCTGAATTTTCAGGTACTCGAAAGGCGAGGCTGATAATAAAAGATGCATCAACATTACAAAATCCAATAATTGCAAAAATAAGAGAAAAAAATAAACAAGAACTTGCTAGAGTTGTTAGAATGTTTGAAACAATAATGCCTGAAAGAGTTGTAACTGAAAGAAGAGTTTATGATGGTGAGTTGGATTTTGATTTATATTCGCAAGCAATTCTCGACATGAAATCAGGACACATGCCAGATACAAATGTGTTTAAGAACCGTAGAATAATTGAAAGAGACTTAGAAATACTGTTATCAATAAATCAGTCAAAGTTTTTAGGAAGAAACTTGGGAGGTGCAGGAAACTTAAGAGAGCACATATTGAAGTTAGCAGTTTATTTTTCAGAAGCAGCAAAAACAATAGGAGATAAATTTTCAGTAGTAGGGTACGCGAGTCGAGGAGCAAATGAATGTTTTGTAAATAACTTTAAAGAGTTTGATCAAAAACCAGATATGGGTTTGGATTATAGGTTAGGACTTCTTTCTCCTCTATACAAATCAAGGTCTGGAATTTTCTATAAGCATTTTGCAAATACATTTGGGAGTAGAGAATCAAAAAAGAAACTTCATATTGATATTGTTACGAGTTTGGCAAAGGATAGGGATTATGAAGGAGAGGAAGCAATAGCAGATACTGTGGAAGGAGTTAGAATGGAAAGATCAAGAGGAATTCACTTGTACGCATTTTGTTTAGATCCTGATGTTGATGATTCAGTACTTAATAAAATATATGGGTCAGGACATTTTACAAAAGTTGTTAATCCAGAACGAATTGCAATAGAAGCATTAAATGTTTATAGAATACTGGGTTCATTATAATGTGTGCAGTTCTTTATGATGTGCATAGTTTGGTTAAATTGTGATTTGGTCAATTATCTTATATCTTATTATGATTTTATTTATATTATTAATAATATCTTAGTTATTATACTATCTTATTCATAATCTACTTACTCATAATCTACTTACTTCTTTATAAGGGTCACTAATAGTTACAGTTAATTTTAAATATTCTGCTAATTTATTGTATTATATGAAAAAGAGATCGAAGAAAAAAGCCAAAAAAATTACGAAACAAATAGTTATTGGCATTCTAAAATTTATATTTATATTAATTCCAAAATCAATATGGTGGGCGTTTAGAAAATTAGGTTTTGGGATATTATTTCTATTTAGGAAAGTTAGAAAAAAAGGATCTGAGGGAGTTGTTAGACGAAAAAAACCAAAAGCAAAACCCAAACCTGATTTACTTAAAGAAGTTAAGCACCAAAAAGGAAAGTTAGCAGTATTCGAACATAAACTTTTTACAAATAAAAGTATGATTGGAATAATATTGGGGGCTCGAGGTACAGGAAAAAGTGCAATTGGAATGAGACTTCTTGAGAATTTTTCTGTAAAAACAAATAAAACAGTATATGCAATGGGATTTAAACCAGAATCAGTACCTTGTTGGATACAAGTTGTTTCTTCAGTAGGAGAAATAAAAAATAATTCTGTTTTGCTTGTTGATGAAGGGGGAATAGAATTTAGTAGTAGAAAATCGATGAGTGATGCAAATAATATACTATCTGAACTTTTGCTTATTGCTCGACACAAAGATTTGTCTGTACTTTTTATTACACAAAATTCATCAAACTTGGAAGTGAATGCTATTCGTCAGGCAGATTTCCTTTTATTAAAACCAAGTTCTCTATTACAAAAAGATTTTGAGAGGAAGAAAATAAAAGATATTTATGTTTCAGTAGATTCTGATTTTGAAGAATTGAAAAATAAAGTTGGTCTAACTTATATTTATTCAAATGATTATCTAGGTTTTGTATCAAATACTTTGCCTGGATTTTGGAGTGAGAAAGTAAGCAAAGGTTATGCAAGTAAGTAGATTTTTGTTGATTTTTCATTTTTTTTTTTTTTTTTTTAGATTTAACGTATTTTTAACGAAATATTTATAAACTATTATTTTCTTTAATGAATATAGTTCATGATTATTAAATGATTATTTTAAATGGTTAATTAAAATTTAAAAAAGGTGATGTGTTAATGAAGAGGTTATTGGGTTTGAATTATTCTAAAATTATTTTATTTATGATTATGTTTTCAATGCTTTCTGTGTTTGCACTTGCGGATGGTACAATAACAGAATGTGGTGTTAGTATTTCTTCGTCTGGAACTCACACTTTATCTGATAATATTGCTAGTTATTCAGGAGGTGCAACGTCATGTATTTCTATTAGTGCGAACGATGTGATTATTGAAGGAAATGGTAATTCTATAACTAATAACCAAACTATTAAAGGAATATTTATTGGTGCTTCTTTAAATAATATTACTGTTCAAAATATTAATTTAATTAATTTCACTGCTGAAATTGACGCATCATCAACCATTACCAATATTACTATTAAAGACTCTGGTTTATTTCATTATTCTATGAATGATGTAGCAATTAAATTAGGAAATTCTGATGATGTTGAAATTAATAATGTTTTAATTGAAGGTAGGAATGCACAACTAAATCAACCTTTAATTGGATACGGAGCTCCGCGAGATTTTTTTCAACCAACGCAAAAAATAGATATTTATAACTCATCATTTCTAATTCGTAGTGCTTCTAATTTTGCAAATACTGCAATTTGGTTAAGAAGAGCAGGTAACTCTATCATAAGTGGAAATAACTATACTTTTGAAGGGGATGTTACAGAAGCAAGCGAACAGCCAGTTATTTGGCTGGATACTAACTCTACAAATATGACTGTTAAAAATAATTTGTTGACCAATGTTGGTCAAGGAATTGTTATTTCAAACGCAACATCTCCTTGTAATGTATTAGGAAATAATATCTCTATTAATGCACAAACTCTTTCTCCTAAAGGAATTCAAATTATAAGTTCAGATTTAGCCAATATATCTAATAATATTATAACTGCAAATTCTCGACCGTCTGCGATTGTTGTTACTAATTCAAATAATGTTTTTGTAGGAACAAATACTATGAATGATAGTGGTTCTGTAGCGGGAGGATTTTTAACATCTTTATCTCCTATTTCGATTGATGGTAGGGATTGTGCTACTGCGACTTTTTTTAAATATATTGTGGAAGGACCTCCTACTCAGATCATTGTTGATGATGCTGTTTTAACAAAAGAGGTTGATGGTTTTACTAATTGGAATGTGTTATGTTTAGAGGGAGATCCGGATGGTGAGATGGGGCCTTTAAGTAATATGAATCATACTGTTTATGTTAGAACTGATGTATTTAATGGAGCTAGTTGTGATGATTGGGCAGATCCTACAACCACCTGTTATGGTTATGCTAAGAAAGTTTTGATAAATGGAGGCGGCCCGTTTGCTAGCTATACTTTTAATGATACAGCATTTCAAGATGCGATTAATGGAACTAATATGAATGTTACTGATGGGTTTACCTATGAACCATATATGAATTATGACTCTTATGCTTTAGTTACTTATGGAGCTTTTTTTGCTGTTTCAACAGGCGTCAATGTTGTTAATAATATTTTTAATAATGCGAACATTCAAGTTGATGAAGCAGATGTTAATTTAATTTTTAATAATGTAAATTCTCAATTATTGTGGTCATTAAGTAATGCTAATCTAAGTGATATTTTTAACTTAAGTAATCAAGTAAATACTGTTCTGGATTTTAATAAAACAGGGTTGAATACAGAGTCAGGACTTTTTGATGGATTAAACACTACTGCAAACATAACTATGTATAGCTTATCAGGTTTTGGAAATAACTCTCCTAACTTATTAGAAAATGGTCAAGCATGTACTGGCTGTGAAGTTTTAAGTTGGGATAATGATACGGGGTTACTAGTATTTAATGTTAGTCACTTCTCGAATTATACAGCTTCTAATGCAGGATCTTATGAAGGTGAAGGAGAAGAAGAAACTCCTGCAGGTGTTCCCGAATTTTCAGATTATGCAATAATGTTATTATTGGTATTAGCTGTTGGTGGATTTGTAGTGATGAGAAATCGCGAAGAGTGAATCTGAAATAGTTTGTTTAATTTTTTATAATATTTTTTAAATTTTTTAATATTCTTTTTTTATTGTTTTCATTAATTTTTTCTATTTTTTTATTGTTTTTTCAATAATTAATTCATTAGTTTTTTTTATAAATTTAGTCAATTTTAACGAAATATTTATAAATTAGTTTTTTTTACTTTATTATTATTATTATTATTATTATTATGTAAACAATTAAAAAAAGGTGATGTATTAATGAAGAGGTTATTGGGTTTGAATTATTCTAAAATTATTTTATTTATGATTATGTTTTCAATGTTTTCTGTGTTTGCAAGTGCAGCAGATGTTACTGAGTGTAGTTCTGTTGATTCTTCTGGGGTATATACTTTGACTCAGAATATTAATGTGTCTGAGACTGGTTTTGGTGCGGGGACAGATTGTTTTCAAATTAATTCAGATGATGTTATTTTGGATGGTGCGGGGTTTATTGTTTATGGTAATCTTTCTGGTTTAGGACTTAGACTTAATACTGAAGCTACTACTAATGTTACATTAACTAATTTAGATTTAAGAGGGTTTAATGAAG
>JABJCP010000021.1 GCA_018668595.1 Candidatus Woesearchaeota archaeon | reverse complement strand
TTATAAATTATTTTTTATAAATTATTTTTTTAATTAATATTAATACTTTTATTCATTTAACTTTCTCAGTTTCAACTTCGCCCATTAATCTTCCTAATTTATTTTTGATTGTATTAACTTTATTTGCAGAATTTGTTTTAACTAGTTCTGGAAATTTTATTATAGCATACAAATAATCTAGATAATCTGTATTTCCATTTTCTTTTAACTCCACTTTAATTCTTTTAATAAATTTTGAGATGCTTAAATCATAAGTTTCAGCATCATACTTTGAATCACATACACGCACAACATTTTTGCCTGATTTATATGCCTGTACCCAAGCACCTGATCTATTACCTAATTCATCAACATGCCATTTGTTATTTGAACCTACTAATCCAAAATGAACAACAGGGGTTTTTTTATGTATACTTTTTGAAGAATAAGCTAAGCACCATTTAGAATTTATATCTGCAGTAAGATTTTTATCAATTGTTCTATAAATTAAATTAGTTTGACTAAACAAAAATCTTCGCATAATCTCAATAGATTCATTAACTTTTTCTTCGAGTAGATCTAATTCATCTAAATTCTCAATCCAGGTTTCTTTAGAAGATTCAATTAAATATTGAGCTTTATTTTCGATAAATGTTTCTTTATCTCGACGTGCAAGTTCAGGTCTTATTTGTGCTGCTAGTAAGTCTAAATCTTCATTATTCTCATAAGGTAATTTTAATCCTGTAAAATATTCTAATTTATATTGTTCTCCATGAAGTCGCATATTCTCAGAACTAACATAATTAAACACATCACGTAATTGTTCAGTATCTTTAGTTCCAGTAGCATATTGTTTATATGCTTGTTCTCTAGATACTTGCACAGGCTCATCTACTACCTTCTCCAATACATTTCCAGATTCATCTCGTCCAGATTCAGTTTCTGTTTTTTTCTTTTTCCAAAATGCCATTTTTAGTTTTTAATTGCTAATTAATTTGTATTTGTAATTTGTATTTGTAATTTTTATGTTTAGTTCTTATATTGAAGTTGCATCCTTAAGTTTAACGAGCAAATCAGTTATTCTCTCTTTTTCATTGGTTTGTTTTTTTTGATTTGCTTCAACTAATAAAGCAGGAAATTGAATAATCTTTTTAAGATAGTTAAAATCAAGATTTGATCTTCTGCTATTTCCAAGCATTCTTTTTTTAACATCTTCAATAAAGTTTTCCACAGAATTATATCTCATATTTCTTTTTTTATCAAAACCAGAAATTGCACTTAGATATTTAATATTGATTTTATAATCTGATTCATCTAATTTTTTATCAAATACTTTTTTGACAGTAACTTTGAACCTACAGATCTTAGTTTTGTTTTCATCTGAAGGGTATCTACTAGAATGATTATCTTTTAATCCGTAAATTAATTTATTTTTTGAAAATGTATAAAATAAATCGCAATCATGAAAACCTGCTAAGTACTCTGCGTTTACATCTATTTCATTTACATCTGATTTTTCAATTAAATTGTAAAAAGATATTATCGATTTTTCAAGATTTGTTTTAACAGTTTCTAATTTATCAAGATTAGCTACATAATCTTTTGTTAAATCATAAAATAGTTTACTTTGTTCATTTTTTCCTGTAGTTTTCATAACCTCTTCAACTACATCTGTTGTTCCTCGTCGTGAATCTAATTCTGTTCCCAGCACCATTGCAAGATCATCTATGTCTTGTTTCTCTTCGTAAGTCATTCCTCTGCCTTCAAAATAATCTTTAAATGCAGATTCTGAAAAGAATTTAAATCTCGGAGCAGTAATATAACCTAAAGCATCCATTAGATCATTTTCAGTTTCTAAACCTTTTGCATAAGTTTGATATTGTTGTGTTTTTTCTTCTGGTTTCATTTTTATTAAATCCCCTTTACTTTAGATTTATATTCGGCCATTGTAGATTTAGTTTCGCTTATTAACTCTGATACTAATTTTGATAATTCTTCTTGTTCTTTTTGTTTTGCTTCCAAAATAATTTTAGGAAATTGAATTATTTTTTTAATATATTTCACACAATAACTACTAGCATTATTAAATCTTAATCGTTCCTTAGCATCATCTATAAAAGCATCAAGAGATTTGTAGCGAATCCAAAACATTGATGTTCCATTATCATTGTTTGAACACAAAAAAGAGATATTAATTTTAAATTTGTTTTTACGTTTTTTCAATTTTACATAAAATTGACAAGGAATATCATTATATTCATCAGGATATTTTCCATTGTGATTTCTAATTCCAAAGGATAATATATTTTTTTTGAATGTATAATAAAAATCTCCATCTCTTAAACCATTAAGATTACCTGCGATAATTCTTTCTTTAACATCATCTTTTTCAACTGCAGAATAAAATGAAGTCATAACTTGTTCAAGACTTTCTTTAACACTATTTAAGTTTGTTAAGTTAGATGTATCAAACTTTTTTAAGTAATTTAACAAATTACTAAATTCAGAATTTTGCGGCGGTAATTTAGTATTCTGATCATCAAGTTTATTTCTCGCAGTAAGTTCTTTTTTGATTGTGTCAACTAGCAAATCAATATCTTCCTCATCAGAATAGGCCATACCTCTTTGAGTAAAATAATCCTCCAGATACTCTTGTGAAAAACATTTGAACTTAGGTTTACTAATATATTCTAGTAGATCAACCATAGATTCATCAGTTTCTAAACCTTTCGCATAAGTTTGATATTGTTGTGTTTTTTTTGCTTGATTCATTTTTTATCACAGTACATTTCATTTTGTGTTTGCATTTTCAATCGAATTAATAATTTCATTCATTTCTGATTCAATTGCTTTATTTCTAGATTCTCTTGATTCAATAATTAATTTAGGTAATTGAAACATTGATGTAAAATATTTTGCATATAATTCTTTTTGAGGCTTATGAAATTCAATTGAATGTTTAAGATCTCGTATGAATTTAGCAAGTTCATATCCTTTAGAAACTATCTTAAATTCAGAAGATACTTTACTATAGGAATTATGATGTAATCCTGCAACTCTAATTCTTATTTTGTATAAATCTTTTTTTCTCAAAAACGATTTTGTTTTTTTCTTAATAATGATATCATAACCTTGATTATCATTCCAATCAGCGTAATCATTTTCTGAACAGAATCCAAATACTAATTTATTTTTTGATAATGAATAAAATAAATCCCCCATTTCAGAATATTGAGTTAAATATTTTGAATTTATGTATGATAATTCAGGTTTGTCTTTAGACATTAATTCATAAAATCCTATAAATAACTCTTCTAATTGTTCAGAAACTGATTCTAATTTTCCAAAAGCTTTATTTAAATTATTAACATGTGAAACCATGGAGTCCTGAATTTGGTTTCTTTCAATTATTCCTTCAAGTGTTTTCCTAGTTTCTCCACCTTCTCGTCGGTCAAGTTCATCTGCTATTACTAAAGCTAGTTGTTTTGCATCATCTACTGATTCATAAGGAACATTTAGTTGATTAAAGTAATTTGATCTGTATTCATCATTATGTAATCTAAAATTATCATCATTTACATCCATCATCACAATTCTTAATTGATCTGTTGAATCATTATTTTTCGCATATTGTTGATATTGATTGATTTTTTCTTTTTTTGTAATAGTATTGTCTTCTTTCATTTTATTCAACCTTGATTTACTTTATCATCTTCTTCATTTATTTCTTTGAGTTCTGATAATAAATCATTAACTTCAGTTCTTATTCTCTTTTTGTTAGATAATCTACCTTTTGAAAGTATTCTTGGAAATTTTAATATTGTTTGAATGTATTCTTTTATGTTCTGAGCTTCAGGAGAATTTATTTGAATATTATACTTCAAGGATGAAACTAATCTTTGTAGTGTTGTATGTTTCATACCCGTTTCGGTCTGTCTATACAGTTTAGGAGTTATAATTGATACTTCAACACTATGTTTTCGAAAGAATGTTTTTTCTTTTTCAATAATTTGTACATCAAAGCCATAAGTTGTTTCAGGTTTATGAAACCAAAGGTTGTACCTCTCTCCGCAAATTCCAAATCTAACTTTATTTTTCTTTTTTCCAGGTTTTGAATAGTAATATAAATTCCCCTTAAATATTTCATCAGGTACAGTTCCAGATCTCATATAAGACACACGTATAGACTTATTTTTTAATGCATCATAAATACTCATGCAAACTTCTTTTAATTGTTCTGTTAATTGATCTAATTCATTTACTTCTTCTTTCCAAGATTCATCTCCTAGCATTACTAACTGTTCAAGTGTTTTTTTATTTATCTTGAGTTCAACTTTAGCTCTTAAGTTAGAATGTTCTCTAGCATCTATCTCGTCGGCAATGCAATAAGATAATGCATCTATATCTTCTTCTTCTGAGTAAGCTAGTCCTCTCTCCTTAAAATAATCAGAAACATACTCCTTTGAATGCCATTTAAAATCATCTTTTTGAATATAGATTAACACATCTCTTAGCGATTCAGTATGTTCTGTTTGTTTAGCATAATCTTTATACTGTTCGATTTTTTCTTTTCTTGTGAGTGCATTATCTTCATTCATTTTATTCAACCTACAACGTACCTGATGTTTCATTTAAATCATCAAGTTTTTCTTTAACATAATGATCTGCATATTTTTTTGCAACATTTATTGATTCCATTAATCCACTTGTTTGTTTTTTGATTCGGTCTTTGTTGTCTTCAAATCCTTGTTTGTACATTTCAGGGAATCTGAATAATAATTTAATATTTAATATATACTTCTTAATTTTAGAGTCATCATTTGTAAGAATTGTGCTTTTTAATTTACCTAACAGATCATCTGTAATTTGATAATCAAATTTATTACACTCGTAGTCCCGTTTAGATCCATAACTAGAAGAATGATCAGGACACCATCTGAGTTTTACAGAATAGTTTATTTTTTTTGAAAATAATTTTTGTTTTTTTGTAACAACTGCTTCTATTCCGTGATACGAATACCTAGAACTATGAGGCCAAAAACTCATCTTCGAAGAACACATTCCAAACAAAATAGAATTATTTTTTTTCAAAAAATATAAATTGGCATAGCTACAATGTTTATTTGTTGAACTTAATTCAGGCAGTTTAACCTTAAATAGAATTGCTGAGTGTTCAGGTCTTTTTTCTAATAGTTCATACATTAATTTACATACGTCTTCAATTGGTTCTTTGTAATCATCAATTTTTTTTAGAGGATCATCAATTCCTACATTAGGAGCAACCATCATATCCTCTAATTCTTTTCTTTTTATTTTTCTCTCAACAATTTCTGTTGCTTTTGGTTTGTTAGTTGAATGTTTTTTTGAATTTGAACTTGCTTTTTCTTCTCGTCTATCAATTTCTTCTGAAATAATTAAGGATAATGCATCTACATTTACGTCTTCAGAATTTTCTAATCCGCATTGCCTAAAATAATCTTTAATAAAATTATCAGAGTGCAATAAAAAGTCGTCTTTTTGAATGTAAGCTACGATCTCTCGAAGTTCATCGACTGTTTCCTTTGACTCTACAAACTCTCTGTATGACTTCTCTTTTCCATTCAAGGTTTGCATTATTCTTGTTAGTAAACTCATTTATGATCCTCTACCTTTTGCATTGATTTGAATTTAAGTAGTACGTCTTGCACTTTTTCTTTTATTCTTTCATCATTTTGTTTCATTCCTTCTTTGAATAGTTTTGGAAGTGCAAATATTTCTTCTAAGTGTTGCAAATAGCTTCCAACATCAGAAGAATTCGATTCTATTTTTAATTGAATTTTGTTTAGTAAACTGTTTACTGGCTCAAATTTACATTCAGTAATTTTATCATAGTCAGGGAAAAAAAGGTTGTAAATTCTTTTACTTTTAAATTTATTACCATTAACAGAATGATCTTTACTCCATCTCATTTTAATTTTATATTCTCCAAATAATGATTTTTTTACTTTAAATTCAACACCTGCTGAACTATAGCTTTCTCCTGGCCAGTGCAGTGTATTTCCTGAGCAATAACCAAATCTTATTGAGCTACTTTTTTTTTCAAAGAATAAATCAGATATTAAATCAGCAGAATATATCTTAAATGGAGTCTTAATTGATTTAATAATAACAATTTTTTCTTCGCTTTGCTCAAACTCTTTATACAAGGTCATAGCCAATTTTTCAATCGGATCTTTTAAAGTATAAATTCTGGATAAATCTTCAGTCCAAGGTTTTTCAGGTGTTGCAATTATTCTTTCTAATTCTTTTTTTCCTATTCTCTCGTCAATAACATCTTTTGTTTTTGTTCCTTTT
>JABJCP010000005.1 GCA_018668595.1 Candidatus Woesearchaeota archaeon | reverse complement strand
TTGATTATTGTGTTTTTTATTTTGATTATTGTGTTTTTTATTTTGATTGCTATTATGATTATTTTTACAAGTTATATTTTATTGAGTGAATTGTTCCGTCTGCTTTGATAAGTTTAGTTTGTATTGGTTCATGAAATCTATCAACTTGTTTTTTAACAATATCTAGTGTAATTATTGATCCATTAGGAGATTCACTAATTTGTAATTTAGCAACACCGTTTCTAACATTATCATTACTGACATAAACAAAAATTTTTGTTTCATCACGATTTTTAGCAGTAATATATTTGAAAGGAATAACTCCTTTAAGATAATCCTCGTCTTTGTGTTTGTAAGGAATAATTCCTAATTGAACATCAGTAATTGTGTAGTCTCCTGAGTTATATCTTTTGTCGAGTTTTGGTTTGTTGTTTTGAGTTCTATCTTTTTCAGAGTAATTATGCTCTGATTTTTCTTGAGCAGGTTCAGTTGGTTCTCCTGTAACTTTTTCTTCTATGTTTTCTTTTGATTCGGTTGTTGATTCGGCAACAGTTTCTTCTACAGTTTCATTGTTTTTAACATATCTATAAATCATAGGACTCCATATAAGTCCTTGAGTTCCCAAGATTAGTCCCAACCAAAGCAGTCCTGATTTATCTTTCATTCATCTCACCTAAAAATTATATTCAATTAACTTAACAATTCCTTCTGCCTCAAGTGGTTCTGTACTGTTTGTTGCTCTAAACTTTTTGCCAACATAACGATTAACTATTTCATTAGGTTGGATTTCTCCATCTTCGTCAGGTACAAATGCAATTTCTGCAACACCTTTAGGTACTGGCTTATTGCTTAAGTAAACAAATGTGTGTTGTCCATCATCTGCTTTTGCAAAAACATAAGTAACTGGAACAATATCTATCATACTTTTTGAATCAGGTGACCTATATGCAATTGATCTGTATTGTGAATCAAAAATTGTAGCAGTAAGAGTGTCAACTTCTTCATCTGCATAAGGATCTACAGGTTTGGGAATCACAACTGGTTTTTTCTTTTTAGTTTGATTTTTTTTTTGTTCTTGCTTTGCAGATTCTTTACTGTCTTTTTTATCAGGCATGATGTTTCCTCCACCATTAACTAACCACAGTAATCCTCCTCCGACTACTACTGCTCCAACTGCACCAAAAAAAATCTTGGTTGATAATTCTGATTCGCTCATTTTATATCCCATTTTATATTTGCCTCAATTAAAAATCATAATTTACTTTAGTTACAATACCATTAATTACCGTTTCTGCATTATCGCTTTCAACATGATGAGTTCCTTTTGTTGAAAATCTAACCATGCTGTCAAGATTATTTGCTAAATCAAATTTATTAAATTCAATTTTTGCAACTCCTTTTTTAACAAATATATTATCTGGATTCAAAAAAACTTTTTTATCTCCTGCTTCAGTTGTATAAACTAAACTAACATTAAATCCGCCTGCAAGCTCGTTATTTTGTGATGAAGCATAAATTATTTTTCTATCTTCAACATTGTAAATAGTAGCGGTTGTTGAGTTTGGAGTAATTTCTCTTAATGTAACATATTGCATAAATGCTTGTTCAACATTAACGTCAATAGTTGGTCGTTCTTCTTCAATTGGTTTTGATTTTGTTTTGGTTTTAGGTGCTTGATCGGGTTTGTGTCCTACTCTTTCATGAGGAGGTTTGTTTTTTTCTTCATAACTAATTGTAACAGGAGCTTTAGGTTTATTTTTGTCGTGCTGACCAATACCTAATGCACCTCCAATTTGAACTGCAATATAAACTCCTGCTGCTGCGCAAGCAATTCCACCAACAACTTTTAAAAACATATAATCATCATGTGCCATTTTTTTACCTCATAAACTATATTCGATTTTTTCAATAATTCCTTCTGCTTTGAAAGTTTCATCAGGATTTAATGGTGTGAATTTATTCCAATTTTTACTTTTGTTTATAATTTCTTGAGCAGTAACTTTTCCAGATTCTGAAGGTTTGTAGCTAATATTTGCAACGCCATTACTTACTGGATCTTTTTGTAAATAGATGAATGTGTGTTTTTCTCCACCTTCTTTTGCAAAAACATAAGTCACAGAAACATTTCCTGCAAGATTATTAGTTCTGTATTGTTTGTATGGAACAATTTGTAATTGAGTTCCTGTGATTGTAACTTCTAATTTTTCTGTTGAATCCTGAGGAACAATAACTTTTTCTGTTTTGTATTGTGTAGATTTGTCTGTTTCTTGAGCATTTGCCTGAGCAATAGTTTCAATGTTTTTAGACGCTGATTCTGGATTTAAGGGTTTTGTTTGTTCAACTACTTCTGCAACATCTGCAGTTTTAAGTTGTGCAGGATCTGAATTAACAATTTCCACTGATAACAAAGTTCCAGCAGCAACAACTCCTACTGCAAGCCAAGTAGCAAATGGCAAACCATTAGTTTGATTATTTGATAATCCTCTAATTCTTTCATTTCTTTTTTGTTCATAAGTTTTAGTTTTCATATTATTCCCCTCTGATAATTATTTATTTTTATTATGATTCAATGATGTCTGTTAGTAATGTATTTACTTTGAGTTTTAGAGCATCTTGACTTTTTGTTAGTTTTTCACAGAGTGCTTTTTGAAAATTAAACATTGTTTGAATATATTCTAATTCAAACTCTCCACGTCCTTGATTAAGTTCGGATTTAACACGATCTAAGAAATCTTTAAAACCAGAGATTGTGATATTTTTTTCACCTACAGGTATGTAAATTTTAATGTTTTTTTTAGGTTTGTTTTGCCATCCACTTGTAATTACAATCTCAAATCCATAATTACTGTCATTTTTCTTACTCCATTTAGTGTACTCTCTTCCACAAACACCATACCTTATTGATTTTTTTCTTTTTTGATAAGACAAATGACCTGTTTGAGTGCCATCAATGTTACCAAATAAAACTGTTTCAAAAGGTCTATTTTTTAGAATTGAATATATTTCAAAGGATATATCTTCTAATGGTTTTGCTAATTTGTCAATTTTGCTTAATAAAGTGTCTTTTTCAGAACAGGCTTCTCTAAATTGTAAAATTAATTCTTGTTCTTGTTCTCGTCTAATTATTTTTTCTGTTTCACTTCCATTAACATCATCTAGTGCTTTTGCTAAGTAAATTGAAAGTAGAGTTATATCTTCTGCTGAATTGTAAGGTAAGTTATGTTGTTTAAAATAATTTTTTATATTTCTAGGAGAATCAAATAAAAAATCATCACTTCGAATATGTTTTAAATTTTTTCTTACAGTATCAGAACTACTTAAACCAAACGCGAAATGTTCATACTGTTTTTCTTTTGATTCAGTTTTTTGATTCATTTTTTAATTCTCGTAGTGTTAAAATTATAAATTATAATCAATACTTTTTACAATACCTGTTGCTTTAATTTCTCCTTTTATGGCGGATTCTTTTTCAATACCTTTTAGTTCTTTAACAAGATTATCTGTACTGATTTTGTGATCTTTAAATTCTTGATAAGTAATTTTTGCATTTCCTTTTTGCACATTACCTACTTGTTCTTTAATCAAAACATAACTTCCATAAATTGTTTGAACAGTTAAATATTTTATAGGCAATGCCTGCATTTTTCTTTTAACATCTTGATTGTTGACATAAAAAATAGTTTCAGATTGAACATCTCGCATAGTTGCTTCAATAGTGATTGATTCTGAAGCTGTGTAAATTTCTTTTTCTCTTTGTGTTTTTTCCCAAGCTTTGAATTCTTCGCGTTCAGTTGCGGGATTGGGATGAGGTCTAACATGGCCTCTTCTCCCCTGATTTTTTTGTTCTTTTTGTTCTTTTTGTTCTGGTTGTTTTTTTGTTTCAGGTACTTTTTTTTCAGATTTTTTAGTTTTATTATCTGATTTATTATCATTTAATTTTTTTTCCAAATCTTCTTTTTTAGTTGATTGATGTTCTACTTCAACTGCTTCGTGGACAGGAGGTTCTTCATTGATTTGCCTATACATGCCTATGCCTACTACAATTGAACCTACGCAAACCAGCCCAGTAATTATTGCTGATGCAGGCATTAAATCTTTGTACATTTCTTTAAATTCTTTAAATCCCATTTTATTATTTCCTCATAAATTATAATCAATACTTTTTACAATACCTTGTGTGGTGAGAGTTTCTGCTTTTACAGGTTTGCAATCATAGGGTTCTGCTTCACCATATTTATTCATGCAATCTTTTCCTGTATATTTTATAATCAATTCTTGTACAGTTATTTTGTTATCTTTAACTTCATTAAATTCGATTGTTGCAGTTCTTTTTTGAACAGCATCATTGTTAAGTAAAAATAATGAATATTGTTCTCCTCTCTCGTCAGCAATAACATATGTTACAGGAACAAAGCCTTTAACATTTTCACCGTTCATATCTGTATAAGGAATTTGTCTATGTTGAATATCTTTAATTGTGGCTGTGATTGGTTGTGCAGGTTCTGTGATTTGACTATTTCCTACTGTTTCTGTTTCTGTTATTTGTTCTTTTATATTTTCTGCAGTTAGTTCTTCATATTTCTCTTTGAGATTTGAATAGTCTACTGCACATTCAGTTTTTACATTTTGAATGTGTTGTGCACATTCATTTTCATTACAATTGGGAGCAGCATATCTGCCGATAGCAAAACCAACTCCTCCTATAACTGCTATAATCCCTAAAAATAGTGCTACTGCTTGACCCTCGCTCATTTCTTCTGCCATTTTTTTATTTCACTCTTGGTTTGATATTAGTTAATATTAATAAAAAATATTTAATAAAAATTAATTTAAAAATTTAAAAAACAAATTTTAAATAAAAATTTAAAATGAAAAATTAAAGATTTATTCTGCTGCTTCAGCTCTTTGACCTGGTAAGGTCAGTCCTTGTTTAGCCATTTCTTCTGCAAGTTCTTTTTTGAATTTTGCTTCTTGGTCCATGGATTGAATAATATCTTGAATTTGTTTTTCTCTTCTATCATCTTGAAGCTTATCGTCGTGAGCTCTAAGTCCTGCTTCATAGTCTTTAACAATATTAACTACCTGAGTTCCAGTAACTTTAACTCCTGAATTTTTCTTGTGATCTTCTTTTTCTTTAAAGCTCATCTTAAACCAATTTTTTGGTTTTTCAAATGTGTTAAGTTCATCTTTAATTTGTGAAGCAATACTTTCTATATTACGTCCGGAATATTCAACTTCTCTACAGAACTTACCAATGGTTTCTCTTTGTTTTTTTGTAACTTTAACATATTTAGATTTTATTTCATCTTTTAACATTATGTCTAGTAACAACTCAGAGTAATCTGCTTCTGTTTCAGGACCTTTAACATTAACAGTACTCTTCTTAAGTCTAGATAATAACGCATTATCCATACTATCTGTAAAGTTTGCGTCACAAATAATTAGATAATAATTCTTACCTTTTCCAGGTGTTAGAGTTCCATCAAGTACGTCAAGCATAACTCCTAATGTTCGTGAATCTTCTTGACGAGTATCAGCAGCTCCTCTAGCTGAGAACATTGTATCAATATCTGGCATGTAAATAAGATGATATTTATCGCCTTTGAAAATCTTCTCTTTGAATTTCTTTTCTAGATTATTTGCTGATTCATACTGAAAAGCAGTTGCGAAATCGCTGGTTTTTAGAAGTGAAAATTCTAAAGGTAAGTTATTTTCTTCTGCAATTTCTAATGCATATCTTGCAAGAGCTTTTGCACCAAGAGTTTTACCACAACCAGGTGTTCCAATCATAAATAAAACACGGGATCCATCTCCAACAGGATTTTTTCCATGTTCAAAATCGTATGACATCATACGGTCAATAGATGCTTTTCCTTTTTTAACTAATTCAGTATTACCAATCATTTCAGAAAGTTCAGGTAATGAATCTTTATCGATTGCACTATCTTGAGTTTTAATAGAATCTCCAACTTTCATTCCTTTGATTCTTACTTCATTAATTTCAAAATCTTCTTCATCTAAACCAGTTTCACTCATTAATCCATTAAATTGCTTAAGAGCTCTAGCACAACTATTTGCTAATACTGTAAAATAACTATTCACATAGAATGCAAGTTCTGTTCCGTCTTTTACCCAACGTTTATCATCCTGTTCAAATTTAATTAATGAATTTAATTTTTCAGCAATTTGAGTAAGGGAGTCATCAATATTTTTTGCTAGTTTAAGATTTACAACAGGATTATATTCAAAACCATCTTCAGTTTGATGTTTACTTGCAGGTTCTCTTGTTTTTTCTTCTGCAATTTTTGCTCCAACATAAGTTGCATAAACAAAAGTTAAAACATCTTTTTGTTTATCTGGAAATGATTCTGTATTAAGATATGATTGTGTTAATGCGTGCATTCCTTTCATTGCAATAAGTCCTTCTTCAACACCAACCATAACCTCTATTTCTTCTGTAGTGTGCATATCTGGATCGAATGAGTCAACCATTAAAACATTTTGATATGTTTCTTGTGCTCGAAGTATTGTTTTTACTTCTTTTCTTGTTTTTTCATACTTTCCTTTTTTCATTTTTCCGTCGAATAAATCTTGTTTTGCCATTTTTATTTTTCCTCGCCCTTTGTTTTTAATTTTGTTTTTTTATTTTTTGTTTCTTTGTTTTTTTTTACTTTTTTTTTTTTTTTTTTTTTTTT